>DASSXM010000005.1:0-18090 GCA_035703805.1 Gaiellaceae bacterium
GAGCTCTTCCGCTTCCCCGGCTGGTACACGGCGGACGAGGTGCTCGAGCTGCACCAGCGGCTCGCCGGCTCGCGCGGCGGCCCGGCCGAGCGCGCGCGGCTGCTCGAGCTCGTCGCGCTCGCCGACGCGGCCGACCGCCGCGTCGACGGCATGTCGAAGGGCATGCAGCAGCGCCTCGGCGTCGCGCAGGCGCTCGTCGGCGAGCCGCGCGTTCTGCTCCTGGACGAGCCGACCTCCGCGCTCGACCCGGTCGGCCGCCGGACGATCCGACTCCTGCTCGAGGAGCTACGCGGCCGCGGCGTGTCGGTCCTCCTCAACTCGCACTTGCTCTCCGAAGTCGAGCTCGTGTGCGACCGCGTCGCGATCCTGCTCGCCGGCGAGGTCGTCGCCGCCGGCACGCCCGCCGAGCTCGCGCAGCCGCGCGGCGTCGAGCTCGAGACGGACGAGGGCGTGCGCACGATTGAGGGCGCGACGCGCGACGACGTGCCACGTCTCGTTACGGAAGCGGTCGCCGCCGGACACAAGGTCTACGGCGTGCGCGTGCTCACCTCGACGCTCGAGGACGTCTACCTCGAAGCAGTGGGAGGGGAGACGAGTTGAGCTCCGTCTTCGCGATCGTCGAGTACGGCTTCCGCGAAGCGGTCCGGCGCAAGGTCTTCGCCGTCGTCCTGGTTCTCACGGCTGCGTTCCTCGTCCTCTTCTGGCTTGCGAACCACTTCGTCTTCCGCGACCTCGCCTCGATCACGCCGCCGCGCGACGTGAACGTCGACACGCGCACGTTTGCGGGCGCGTTCCTCACCGGACTCGCGATGTTCGCGACGCTCTTCCTCGGCGTCGTGCTCGCCGTCTTCCTCACGCTCGGTGTCGTCTCCGGCGACGCGGAGCGCGGGTTGCTGCAGCCGCTCGTCGTGCGCCCGATCGGGCGCTCGACGCTGCTGCTCTCGCGCTTCCTCGGCGCGGCCGGCGTCTGCATCGCGTACGTGCTCGCCGTCTACTTCGGCGCGCTCACGATCACCGGGCTGACCGGCCACTGGTGGCCCGATCAGATCGCCTGGCCGGGGATCGAGCTGGCGCTCGGCGTCGTGCTCGTCATCGCGCTCTCACTCCTGGGATCCGTCGCGCTCTCCGGCACTGCGAACGGGATCGCGGTCTTCATGCTCTTCGGCGCCGGTCTCGTCGCGGGCCTGCTCGGCTCGATCGGGCACGCGCTCAACTCGCACGCGATCAAGCACGCGTCGACGATCGCGTCGTGGGCGCTGCCGTTCGAAGCGCTCTACCAAGACGGGCTGCGGATGATCACCGAGCACACGTCCGGGCTGACGGGCTTCCTGCTCCAGCTCGGCCCGTTCGGCGGCGCCTACGTGCACGGCTGGCCGATCCGCGTCTGGGCCGTCGCGTATCTCGTGATCGTCGGCGCGCTTGGCGTGTTCAGCTTCTCGCGGCGAAATCTCTAGCGATCTCACCCGCGAGGTATGCGTTCTGCGCGACGAGCGCCTCGTTCGCGCGCTGCGTCGCGCCGCCGCTCTCGCGATGAAGGTACGAGAGGACGAACGGCGTCACCGCTTGGCCGCTCACGCTGCGCGCGTGCGCTTCGAGCAACGCCTGCTCGATGAGCGGCTCGACGTCGTCGAGCGGCTCGTCCGGCGGACGGCCGACGAGAATACCGCCGCCGCTGAGCTCCCAGTGTGCGCGCGCAACCGCCGCTGCCTCCGCAGCCGACTCGACGCGCGCCGACACCGGCGGTCCGCCTGCAGCCGCGTAGAAGAGCGGCAGCGTGTCGACGCGATAGCCGAGCACGGGCACGCCGAGCGATTCGAGGAACTCCATCGTCGCCGGCACGTCGAGCAGCGATTTCACTCCTGCCGAGACGACGAGCACCGGCGTGCGAGCGAGCTGCGTGAGGTCGGCGGACACGTCGGGTGGATCGGGATAGCCGCGATGGACGCCGCCGAGCCCGCCCGTCGCCATGAACTTGATCCCTACCGCGCGCGCGACTGCGAGCGTCCCGCCGACGGTCGTGGCGCCGACCGCGTTCTGCGCGACCGCGGCAGCGATGTCGCGCGGACCGATCTTGCGCGCCGACTCGTCGAAGCGCGCGAGCTCGTCCGCGCTCAAGCCGACGACGATCTCGCCGTCGAGCACGCCGATCGTCGCGGGCACGGCGCCCGCCGCGCGCACCTGGCGCTCCGACTCGAGCCCGACTTCGACGCCCTCGCCCGGCGGGAAGCCGTGCGCGACGAGCGTCGTCTCGAGCGCGACGACCGCCGTCGCGTCGCGTACCTCGCCCGCTACGCGGATCACGGCAGCGCTCCCACCTTCGATACGCAACGCGCCGCCGCCTCGAGCCCGCGCCGCGCCGCTTCCTCGAGCGATCCGCCGACGAGGAAGCCCGCCGCGAGCGCGTCGCCTGCGCCGGTCGTGTCGACGACGTCCGCGGCGACGGGGGAGAGCTCGAGCCGCGCGTCGTCGCTGATCACGGTGATGCCGCGCGGCCCGCGCTTGATCACACCCGCCGGCGCGGTGAGGTACGCGCCGCCGAGCATCTCCCACTCCGCTTCCGTCGCGAAGAGCACGTCGGGCTCGACGGTATCGAGTAGCTCGCGGAAGCGCACCGGCCCGAACGCGCGCAGCTCCGTCCATGCGGCGACGTCGACGGACACGCGCGCGCCGCGCGCATGCGCGATCTGCGCGGCGAGCAGCGCTGCAGCGGAGACGGGCTCGCGCAGTAACGCGTACCCCGACAGGTGCAGAACGTCGCAGTCGAGCCAGCCTTCCTCGATCTCCTCCGGCGTGAGATTCGGCGCGACGCCGCGATCGGATGCGAGCGCGCGGTCACCGTCGGCACCGACGATCGAGACGACGACGCCCGTCGCACCGGCGACCACCGGGCCGACGAGCTCGACGCCGTATTCCTTCAGCTCGCGTGCGACGAGCTCGGCCGCGTCGTCGTCGCCGCGTTTCGCGATGCAGCGCGCCTCCGCGCCGAGCGACGCCGCCCAGGCCGCGACGTTTGCCGCCTGACCGCCGGCGCCGGTGCGGGTCTGTGCGCGCACGTCGTCCCCGGGAACGAGCGGCTCCTCGAGCCGGACGATCACGTCGAGCATCACGTCGCCGAGGGTTGCGATCCGCACTTCGTACAATCGTCCCATGGATGACGACGACCGGCTGCGTCGTGCGCGCTCCTTCCTGATCGGCGGCCTCGTCGGCGCGTCCGCCGCGCTTGCGGCCGCCCGCCGCCGCCGCGAACTCGCCAAGCGCCGTCTCCATCCAGCGGGCCTCGCGGCATTCGAAGAGGCGCCGTGCTTCCGGGAAGAAGAGCGCGCCCAGCAATAGCGGCTACCGTCCACGCATGCGAGGCGCACGCGGACCGATCGACTGGCTGACATTCCCATCGCCGGACGAGCCCGACAAGCGGTTCCGCGTCAACGTCTCCTTTCTCCTCTCGAACTACCAGTGCATCTGGGGCCGCGGCTGCCCGGGGCTGCTCAACCACAGCGCCGATCCCGAGGCGGCGTGCTGCGAGCGCGGCGTGACGTTCGTCGACGACGCCGATTTCGCGCACGTCTCCGAGATGGTCGGAGAGCTCACGCCTGACGACTGCGACAACATCGAGCACGTGCGAGAGCGCGGCTGGTTCATGCGCTCGAAGTCAGGCACGCCGTACAAGACGCGCAAGCTCGGCGGGAGCTGCATCTTCACCAATCGCGCCGGCGGCGCGGCCGGGAAGCCGGGCTGCGCGTTCCATCACCTCGCGCAGCGGAAGGGTGTCTCCCCAACGGAGACGAAGCCGTTCATCTGCTGGACACTGCCGCTGAACTTCAGCCACGAGCCGCCCGAGGAGACGGGCGGGCCGAGCACGATGATCGTCTCCGCATTCAGCGCGGACGCGTGGGGCGGGACGAACGACGACGAAGAAGAGGACGGCCGCGGGCACATGGGCTACTGGTGCATCGACACGCCTGACGCATACGGCGGTGCGCAGCCCGTGTACCGCTCGCTCGAGATCGAGTTGCGGAAGGGGATGGGGGACAGCGCATACGAGCGCATGGTCGAGCTACTCGAGGAGGTCGGCAGTCGCCGCTTCCCGATGCCGGGCGAGCGCGTCAACCGAGGGCGCCCGCTCATCCCGCTCGTCCTCGCGCAGCGCTTTCCGGGCCAGTAGGTAGCCTCGAATCGCTGTGCCGACGTACGAATACCGCTGCCCGAACGGCCATGTCTTCGAGCGTTTTCAGTCGATGAGTGCGGCCGCGCCCGAGAAGTGCGACATCTGCGGCGCCGCGCCGGTCGAGCTCGTCCTCTACCCTGTCGCGGTCCACTACAAGGGATCGGGCTTCTACTCGACCGACTACGGCAAGGGCAAGGCGAAAAAGGACGGAGGAGAGTCGAAGACCGAGAAGGCCGAGTCGAAGCCGGCGGAGACGAAAGCCGCCGACTCGAGTTCTTCTTCCTCTTGATTGTTGACCGGTGCCAGGCACCCGGCGTTAGGCCTGCGTCTAGGAAGGGGCGAAAGACTGGTGCCTGGCACCGGCGTTATTTGAAAGTCTGGTTTCCCGTGACGCAGCCCGGCCCGAAGAGGCCGGTGCCCGGCGCGGGTGGCTGCGGCGCGGAATGGCCGAGCACTTCCTGGATCACCTGGATGTTCTCCTGCGTGCTCGTGATGAAGCCGTTGCCGGTCGCCGAGCCGCCGAGCCGGCAGTGCATTGTCGAGCCGGCGCGGAACTTCACCCACCCGAGCTGCATGAAGTCCCACGTCGAGAGATCCGTCGAGATCGGCTTCATCAGGTTGCCGCCGTCGAACGGCAGGCGGAAGAACGTCGAGAGGCTCGCCATCTTGCTCAGCGTCGCCTGCATCACCGCCTGCTGATGCTGGCCGCGGCTGAAGTCGCTGTCGGCCGGGTTCAACTTGTTCTCGCGCACGCGCGAATAGATGAGCGCCTGATGCCCGTTCATGTGCTGCACGCCCTTGTGGAAGCGCCAGCCGGGCCACTGCTGGCAGCGCGCCTGCGTGCTGTACGGGCAGTCGAACCGGTTCGAGAGGATGTTCTCCGGCACGTTGACGTCGATGCCGCCGACCGCGTTGATGAGCTTCTCGAACGAACCGAAGTCGACGATGACGACGTGATTGATCTGCAGCTGTGATCCGAAGAGGTTGTCGACTGTCCTGATCGCGAGCTTCGGCCCTCCGGCCTGCATCGCCGCGTTGATCTTCGAATACCCGAGACCCGGAATCTGGACGCCGAGGTCGCGCGGGATCGAGAGGTAGATGAGCCGGTGGCGGCCCGGATCCGTGCGCAGCAGCATCATCGAGTCGGAGTGGTGGTCGGAGCTGCGTCCGGCCTGCCCGTTGTCGGAGTGGTCGGTGCCGAGCAACAAGATGTTCGTCGGCGACGAGAGGATGAGGCCGCTCTGACTCTTCAACACGGAGCGCGCGCTCGGCGGGAGTCGCTTGTTCGCGTCCGACACGCCGCTGCTGACGGAGAAGTACCCCGCTATCGACCAGACGACGAGCAGGAGGAAGAGTCCGAGCAGCGTCACCCACGTCTTACGCTTCCACGACCAGCCGCGTTGCGGCCGCTTCCCATCTCTGCGTTCCTCGCGGCGCGCCTCGCGCTCGCGTCCGGGCAGCGGGACCTTTCCCTTTTGCCTGCCGCCCTTGTAGACGCGATACGGCTTCTCCTCAGAGGCAGCCATTCGCCGGGTTACGGTAGCGGCTCGCCATGACTGCGACCCATGCGATCGGCCTCGACCTCGGCGGCACGAAGATCCTCGCCGGCGTGGTCACGCGCGAGGGCGAGGTCGTGCGTCGACACGAGCGGACGACGTCGCTCGAGTCGCAGGAGGCGCTCGTCGGCGAGCTCGAGACGGCGATCTCCGAAGTGCTCGACGACGATGTCGGCGCGATCGGGCTCGGCGTCCCCGGTCCGCTCGATCTCGTGGCGGGCCGGACGTACGACATGGTCAACCTTCCGTTCCACGACTTCCCGCTCCGCGATCACATCGCGCGGCGGTTCGGCCTGCCCGTCGGGCTCGACAACGACGCCAACGCCGCGACGATCGCGGAGTGGCGCGTCGGCGCCGGCCGAGGAGTCGACGATCTCGTGATGCTCACGCTCGGCACCGGCCTCGGCGGCGGCGTGATCTCGAACGGGCGCCCGTTCCGGGGCGCACACGGCGCCGGCCTCGAGCTCGGGCACGTCGTCATCGTCCACGACGGGCGGCCGTGCCAAGGCCGCTGCACGGGTCGCGGTCACCTCGAGCCGTACGTCACCGGGCTCGCGGCGACCCGCGCCGCGCAGGACGCGTTCGGCCCCGCGGCCGACGCGCACCGGCTCGTGCGGCTCGCGAATGAGGGTGACGCGCGCGCGCGCGAGATCCTCGCGGAGATCGGCGGATACCTCGGCTCGGCACTCGGCTCGTTCGCAAACATCTTCGAGCCGTCGCTCATCGTCATCGGCGGCGGCTTCGGCGTCGCCGCCTGGGAGCATCTGATCGGGTCCGCCGAGAGAGTGATGCGCCGCGAGGCGCTTCGCCCGATGCGCGACAACGTGAAGGTCGTGCGCGCCGAGCTCGGCACGTCCGCAGGTCTGATCGGCGCGGGCTTCGTCGCGTTCGAAGCTTTGGATTCAGGGCCGCAGCCGTGACGGCGTTCCTGGACTGCCGAGCGAAAACCGAGCAGCCCAAGGACGCAGGGAGCGCGAATAGCCGTAGCTATTCGCGCGACCGAGGACACGGGGATGCGACGGTTTGCAGCCGGCAGGCCAGACAACTGTCGTCACGGTTGCGGCCCTAATGCCGCTCGCGGTCTGCGCGACGCCGATCGGCAACCTCGACGACGTGACGTTGCGTGTGCTCACGGAGCTGCGCGAGGCCGACGTCGTCCTGTGCGAGGACACGCGGCACACGCGCGGCCTGCTCGAGCGGCGTGGGATCGCGGCGAAGCTCCTCTCGTATCACGAGCACAACGAAGCGGCGCGCACCGCCGAGCTGCTTCCGCGTCTAGCGGCTGGGGAGCGCATCGCGCTCGTCTCCGACGCCGGCCTGCCGGGGATCTCCGACCCGGGCGCACGGATCGTGCGCGCGGCGCTCGACGCCGGCGTTCCCGTGACGGTGTTACCTGGCGCATCGGCGGTGGAGACCGCGCTCGTCGCGTCCGGTCTGGTCGGCGAGCGCTATCAGTTCGTCGGCTTTCTGCCGCGCGGCACGAAGAACTGGGCCGAGCTCGCCGGGGTGCCGTGGCCGACCGTCGCGTTCGAGTCGCCGCAGCGTCTGCCGGCGACTTTGCGTTCGCTCGCGGCGGCCGATCCCGGCCGCGCGGTCGCCGTGTGCCGGGAGTTGACGAAGCGCTTCGAAGAGGTCGTGCGCGGAACCGCCGCAGAACTTGCGGCGCGGTTCGCCGAGCCGCCGAAAGGCGAGATTGTCCTCGTGCTCGGACCAGGAGGGCGGGAGCCCGACACAGATGCCGCTCTTGCGGCCGTGTACGAGCTGGTCGAGGCGGGCGTTCCGCGCAAGCGCGCCGCCGATCTCGTCGCGCGGCTCACCGGTGTCGCGCGCAACCGTCTCTACCGCGGCTCGCTGTAGTCCGATTTGACAACAGCCGACTCGGTCGCTACCGTGCCCGCTTCGTTTTCACTTCAGACAACAAAGGCGGTGCACCATGCGTCGGCTCGTTCCGTTCCTCCTCTTCTTCGTCCTCGGGGTTCCGGGCGCGTACGCCTGGACGTGGCCGGTCACCGGTCCGGTGCTGCAGGGCTTCTCGTTCGATCCCGCGCATCCGTACACCGGCGGTCAGCACCGCGGCATCGACATCGGCGCGTCGGCGACCGGGATCCCCGTGGTCGCACCGGCGAGCGGCGTCGTCAGCTACGCAGGGACGGTGCCGACGAACGGCAAGTCGGTGACGATCGAGACCGCCGGCGGGCTGTCCGTGTCGCTCACGCACCTCGGGTCGTACTCGGTGAACAAGAACGACGCTGTGACGGAAGGTGACACTCTTGGCACGGTCGGCCCAAGCGGCACGCTGGACTTTGACCAGCCGTATTTGCATCTCGGTATCCGTACGACGGCTGAGGCGCAGGGCTATCTCGACCCGCTCGGCTTCCTGCCGTCGCTCACCCCGCCGCCGGCGCGGCCTGCGCCTGCGCCCGTTCCGCCGCCTGCGCCTGTGGTCGAGGCGCCGCCGCCTCCGCCTGTCGTCGCCCAGCCGCCGGCTCCGGTCGAGCTCGCGCCGCCGCCGGCTCCGGTCGAGATTGCGCCGCCGCCCGCGCCGGTGGAGCAGGCTCCGGCGCCGCAGTCGGAGCCCGCTCCCGTCCCGCCGCCTGCGCATGTGGTCGAGGCGCCGTCGCCAGTGGTCGTGCGGCCACCCGCTCCGGTCGGGTTCGCGCCGCCGCCGGCTCCGGTCGAGATTGCGCCGCCACCGGCTCCCGTCCCGTTGGAGCAGGCTCCCGCGCCGGCGCCCGCTCCCGCGCCGCCTGCTCCTGCTCCTGCGCCGACTCCGGTCGCCGCCCCGCCGCCGGCACCCGCGCCGGTGGTCGAAACGCCCGCACCCGCGCCGGTGGTCGAGACGCCGGCACCCGCGCCGGTGGTCGAGACGCCCGCGCCCGCGCCGGCACCTGTCGCTCCGGTGGAAGATCCCGGCCCGGATCTCGTCCTTCGGCCCGTCGCGATCTCGAATCCCGTCCCTGTTTCGATCCCGCGGGCGGTTGTCGCGCCGCTGGTCGTTGCGACGCCGGCGGTTGTCGCGCAGGTCGCGCCGCATTCGCACCTCCACGTTCCGCAACTCGGACGTCCGCATCGGCCGGAGCTTCCCGTCGCAGTCGCGTACGACGCGCGCGTCGCCAAGCATACGCATTCGCCCGCGCCGCTGCTCGAGTTCGGCCTCGTCGCCGCTGCGGCGGCGCTCGTCGGCGCTCTTATGATCGTCAGATGGTTCGAGGGAGCCGGTTCTGACGAACTCGCCGCAGAAGATCCTCGTCGCGGTCGCGTGGCCGTACGCGAGCGGGCCGAGGCATCTAGGCCACGTCGCCGGCCCGGGCGTGCCGTCCGACATCTTCGCCCGCTACCACCGGTTGAAAGGCAACGACGTCCTGAAGGTGAGCGGGACGGACGAGCACGGCACGCCGGTGATGGTGTCCGCCGACCGGGAGGGCGTGTCGCCTCGTGAGCTCGCCGACCGCAACAACGCGCTCATCCTCGATGACTTCCTCAAGCTCGGGCTGTCCTTCGACACGTTCACGCGCACGTCGACGCCGAACCACTACCGCGTCACGCAGGAAATCTTCCGCACGCTGTACGAGAAGGGCTATCTCATCGAGAAGACCACGCTCGGAGCGTTCTCCCCCACGACCGGACGCACGCTGCCCGACCGCTACATCGAAGGAACGTGTCCGATCTGCGGATACACGGAGGCGCGCGGCGACCAGTGCGACAACTGCGGCAACCAGCTCGATCCCGTCGACCTCATCAACCCGCGCTCGATCATCGACGGCTCGACGCCCGAGTTCCGCGAGACGACGCATCTGTTCCTCGACCTGCCCGCGTTCGCGGACTGGCTCGAGGAGTGGCTGAGCGCGCAGGAGGGCTGGCGGCCGAACGTCAAGAACTTCTCACTCGGGCTCGTCCGGGAGCTGAAATCGCGCGCGATGACGCGCGACATCGACTGGGGCGTCCCGGTTCCCGTCCCGGGCTACCCGGAGGACACGAAGCGCATCTATGTGTGGTTCGACGCCGTCATCGGCTACCTGTCGGCGAGCATCGAGTGGGCGCACAACCGTGGCACGCCCGAGGCGTGGCGCGAGTGGTGGCAGGAGCCAAGTGCCGGCCACTACTACTTCATGGGCAAGGACAACATCGTCTTCCACGCAGTCATCTGGCCCGCGATGCTCATGGGCTACGGCGACAACCTGCATCTGCCGACGAACGTCGTTGCGACCGAATACCTGACGATGGAGGGAAAGAAGGCCTCGACGAGCCGCGGCGTCGCGATCTGGGTGAGCGACTTCCTCAGCCGCTACGACCCCGATCCGCTGCGCTACTACCTCACCGCCGCCGGGCCGGAGACGCAGGACACCGACTTCACGTGGGAGGAGTTCGTTCGCCGCAACAATGACGAGCTGCTCGCGAACTGGGGCAACCTCGTCAACCGTACGCTCGTGAACGCGTACCGCAACTTCGGAGCGGTTCCCGAGCCTGGGGAGTTAGCGGACGAGGACCGCACGCTGCTCGCCGCGATCGACGCCGGCTTCGACGAGGTCGGCGCGCAGATCGAGCGCGTTCGCTTCAAGGCGGCGCTTGCCGAGGCGATGCGGCTCAGCTCGCTCGCGAACCAGTACATCGCGGACCAGGCGCCCTGGGCACTCGTCAAGACGGACCGCGAACGGGCAGCGACGGTTCTCTACGTCGCGCTGCGCGCGGTCGACTCGTTGAAGACGCTACTCGCGCCGTTCCTGCCGTTCACGTCGCAGGTCGTGCATGCGCTGCTCGGCCACGAGGGTTACCTCGCCGGCCCGCTCGAGATCCGCTGGGTCGACGACCACAACGTGCTCACCGGCGACTACGCGAGCTGGGTCGGGAGCTGGGCGCCGAGCGAGCTGCCCGCCGGCCGCACGCTGCCGGAGCCGAGACCGTTGTTCCGCAAGCTGCCGCCCGAGACGGTCGACGAAGAGCTCGCCCGCCTCGGCTTGGCGCAGTGATCGACACCCACGCGCATCTCGACGCCCTCGGCGACGAGCCGGAGCAGGTCCTCGCGCGCGCGCGACAGGGCGGCGTCACGCGGATCCTCACGGTCGGTATGGCGCAGGCGGTCGCGCTCGCGGAACGGTTCGACAACGTCTTCGCGATCGTCGGCATCCATCCGCACGAGTCGGCGGACGGCGATCTCGACGAGGTCCGGCGTCTGCACGCGCATCCGAAGGCGGTAGCCGTCGGCGAGACGGGTCTCGACTGGTTCCGCGACTACGCGCCGCGCGACGCGCAGCGACGCATCTTCGCCGCGCAACTGGAGCTCGCGCGCGAGTTGGGCAAGCCAGTCGTGATCCACACGCGCGCCGCCGACGCCGACACGCTCGCTGCGCTCGTCGGGTACGACGGCACGGTCGTCCTCCATTGCTTCTCGTCGCCGCACCTGATCGAGCCGGCGCTCGAACGTCGCTGGTACGTCTCGTTCGCGGGCAACGCGACGTTCCCGAAGGCGGTTGACCTCCGCCTCGCGGCGACGCAGGTTCCGGCCGACCGTATCCTCGCCGAGACCGACTCGCCGTACCTCGCGCCGCAACCCGTGCGTGGGAAGCGGAACGAGCCCGCCTACGTCGTGCACACGGTCGCAACGCTCGCGGAGGCGCGCGGGGAGGATCCGGACGTGCTCGGCGCGCAAATCGACCGCAATGCAAGCGCATGCTTTCGGTTGTGAAGAAGGAATACGGCCAACACTTCCTCGCCGACCCGAACATCCTCGAGGTCATCGGCCGCCTCGCCGAGCTCGCCCCGGAAGATGTCGTGCTCGAGATCGGGCCTGGACACGGCGTCCTGACGCGGTACCTGTCTGAGCGCGTCGAGCACGTGCACGCGGTCGAGATCGATCGCGAGCTCGAGCCGATGCTGCGCGAACTCGGCGACAACGTCGACGTGACGTTCGCCGACGCACTGCAGGTCGAATTGCCGCAGGACGCGACGAAGCTCGTCGCAAACCTGCCGTACAACGTCGCGACGCCGCTCATCGTCGAGAGCCTCGATCGCCTTCCGGGAGTCGGGCTCTGGTGCGTGATGCTGCAACGGGAAGTCGCGTATCGACTGTTCGCGAAGCCGGAAACGAAGGAGTACGGCGCGGTCTCCGTGCTCGTGCAGCTCGTGTGCGAGCGCAGCGGCTTCCATCCGGTGTCGCGGAACGTCTTCCGGCCGCGGCCGAACGTCGACTCTGCGCTCGTCGCCTTCCGTCGCGTCGCAATGCCGAGCGACTACGCACGCGTGAAGCGGATCGTCGGCGCCGCATTCGCGCACCGGCGGAAGACGCTGCCGAACTCGCTCGAGCTCGCCGGTGTCGCGCCGCGCGTGCGCGCGGTACACGCGCTCGCCGCGATCGGCAAGGACGCGAACATCCGCGCGGAGGCGCTCGCTCCTCACGAGTTCGTCGAGCTTGCGGGGGCGCTGGAGTGAGAGCACCGGCGCCGGCGAAGATCAACCTCGCGCTCGTCGTCGGACCCCTGCGCGACGACGGCAAGCACGAGGTGCTCACCGTGTACCAGCGTCTCGGCATCGCCGACCGCATCGAGCTCGATGTGTCTGCGTCGCTCTCGGTCTGGGGATTCAGGGGCGACACGCTCGTGCGCGGTGCGCTCGAGAAGCTCGCCGTGCAAGCGGGTGTCGCGCCCGGCTGGCGGGTGCAGATCGAGAAGCGCCTGCCGGTCGCGGCCGGTGTCGGCGGTGGCAGCTCCGACGCTGCGACCGCGCTTCGGTTGGCAAACGCGACGCTCGCGCAGCCTGTCGATCTCCATCCGATCGCTGCATCCATCGGCGCGGATGTTCCGTTCTTCCTCGCGGACGGTCCGCAGCTCGGTGCGGGCGACGGGACGACGCTCACGCCGCTCGATCTCCCGCAGGACTACTGGGTCGTGCTCGTCGTCCCGCGCGCGGTGCAAAAGCCGTCGACCGCGTCGGTGTACGCCGCGTTCGACGCGCGCGACGGTGCGGCCGGGTGGGAGGAGCGCCGCACTGCCGTCCTCGACGCGCTCGAGCATGTTCGGCGGCCGCGCGATCTCGCCGCGCTGCCGCCGAACGACCTCGTGAGCTCACCGCTCGCCGACGAGCTGCGCGCGCTCGGCGCGTTCCGAGCCGACGTGAGCGGCGCCGGTCCCGCGGTGTACGGCCTGTTCCATCACGAGGCGGCGGCGAAGGCCGCGAAGCGTGCGCTCAAGCTGGCCGGCGACACGTGGCTGACGGCGCCTGCGTGGTACGGTTGACGGGCGTGAGCGAATCGTCCGTGATCGAGCACGGTTCGTCCGGGGCCGGGCGCTGGCTGCGCGAGCGGCGCAATCGCATCGCATTGTGGATCGCCGTCGTCGAGGCGATCATCGTCGCCGTTGCGCACGACGCGTCGCGGTGGACGGTCATGGGGCTTGGGGCCGTGGCGCTCGCGGTCTATTGGTACTGGGGTCGAAAGGCCCGCTCCGACCTGGCGCGGCAGCTCTCCTGGATCTTCGCCGCGTCGCAGGTGCTCGCGTTCATCGCCGCGATCATCGCGCTGATCATCGGCACGCTCGTCCTGATCGTCGCCGGAATTTTCGCGGCCGTGGCGCTTCTGATCCTCTTCACCGACCGTCGGTAACATTCCGTGCCCTTGATGGGGCGTAGCCAAGCGGTAAGGCAGCGGGTTTTGGTCCCGCGATCCCAGGTTCGAATCCTGGCGCCCCAGCCATTTAGGCCCTGAAGATCCCATGACGAACGACCTCACAGCAGTCGTGATGGCCGGCGGCCTCGGCACGCGCATGAAGAGCGCGACGCCGAAGCACCTGCACCCACTGCTCGGGCGGCGCATGGTCGACTGGGTCGTGCGGGCCGCACAGGACGCAGGCGTGAAGCGGGTCGTCGTCGTCGCGTCGCCCGACAGTGCAGCGTCGTTCGACGGCGTCGAGGTGGCCGTCCAAGAAGTGGCGCTCGGCACCGGCGACGCCGTGCGCGCCGCGCGCGCCGCGCTCGTGGAGGCGAACGGCGATGTGCTCGTGCTGAACGGCGACGTGCCGGCGCTGCAACCGGAGACCGTGCATGCGCTCGTCGACACGCATCGCAGCGCGAAGGCGGCCGCAACGGTGCTCGCGTTCGAGCCCGACGACGCGCGTGCGTACGGCCGCATCGTGCGTGACGGCGACGGCCGGCTCGCACGCATCGTCGAGGCCGCGGATGCGTCGCCGCAGGAGCTCGCGCTGCGCGAGGTCAACTCGGGCATCTACGTGTTCCGCGCCGACAAGCTCTGGCCGACGCTCGAACGGCTGCAGCCGCACAACGCGCAGGGCGAGCTCTACGTCACCGACACGGTCGGGATCCTCGTCGGCGACGGCGACCTCGTCGCTGTCCACGGGGCCGTCGATGCGCACGAGGTGGAGGGGATCAACACACGCGTCGAGCTCGCCGCGGTCGCCGCGAAGTTGCGCGATCGCATCAACGAGCGCCACATGCTCGCCGGCGTGACGATCGTCGATCCGGCGACGACGTGGATCGACGCCGACGTCGAGATCGAGCCGGACACGACCATCCATCCGCACAGCGTTCTTCGCGGCTCGATCCGCATCGCATCGGGTGCGGAGATCGGTCCCTTCGCGTACGTCAGACCCGGAACCGAGGTCGGCGAGGGAGCGAAGATCGGCACGTTCGTCGAGGTGAAGAACTCCCGGATCGGCGCCCGGACGAAGGTGCCGCACCTCTCCTATATCGGGGACGCGGAGATCGGCGAGGACTCGAACATCGCGGCCGGGAACATCACGGCCAACTTCAAGCACGAGGCCGGGGAGCCCAAGGCCAGGACTCGGATCGGCCGGAACGTCAGGACCGGTGTCGACAATACGTTCGATGCTCCTGTCGACATTGGCGACGATGCTTGGATTGCGCCGGGTGCGGTCATCACGGATGATGTTCCCCCGGGATCGCTCGCTGGGTTCGCCCAGCGGCAGGAGACGAAGAAAGGGTGGGTCTACGAGAAGCATGGAAAGCCTGACGGCGACTGAGATCGCGCTGCCGGGTCTCGAGGGCACGGTCGTGACCGAAATGCGGTCGGGCCACTGGCTGGAGCGCGGCCCGCAGAAGCGCCTGATGGTGTTCTCGGGGCGTTCGCATCCCGAGCTCGCCGGGGCGATCGCAGACAAGCTCGGCGTGGAGCTCGGCGACATGGAGCTTGGCACGTTCAAGAATGACGAGACGTACGCGCGCTACGAGGAGTCGATCCGCGGCGCTGATGTCTTTCTCGTGCAGACCGGTTGTACCCCAGTCGACAAGAACCTGATGGAGCTCATGCTGATGATCCAGGCTGCGAAGCTCGCGTCGGCCAAACGGATCACGGCGGTCGTCCCACTCTTCCCGTACGCGCGCCAGGATCGCAAGGCGAGGCCGCGCGAGCCGATCTCCGCGCGCCTGGTCGCCGACATGCTCCAGCTCGCCGGTGCCGACCGTGTGCTGACGATGGACCTGCACGCCGGCCAGATTCAAGGTTTCTTCACGATCCCCGTCGATCACATGACGGCGCTGCCGCTCTTTGCGCGCCACTTCCGCGACCTCGGTCTGACCGGCTCGGAGATCGTCTCGGTCGCGCCCGACGAGGGCCGGGCGAAGATGGCCGTTCGTTTCGCGGAGATGATCGAGGCGGAGTTCGCGATCATGCACAAGACGCGTCCGGCGCGCGACATGGTCGAGGTGACGGAGATCACCGGCCGCGTGCGCGACAAGATCGCGATAGTCGGCGACGACGTGATCATGACAGGGGGCACGCTGATCGCGAACGTCCACGCACTCCGAGAGAAAGACGTCAAGGGTGTGTGGGTTTTTGCGACTCACGGCGTCTTCTGCGGCGGCGCACTCGAGAAGTTCCACGACGCGCCGATCGACGGCATCGTCGTCACTGACACGGTGCCGATCAATCCGCTCGAGGTGCCACCGAACCTGACCATCCTTCCGGTCGCGCAGCTCCTCGCCGAGACGATCATGAACGTGTTCGCCGACGACTCCGTCTCGGCGATCTTTGGCGGCGAGAACCAGCTCTTCTGACATGCGGCTCGCGGCGCTCGTCGCGCTACTCGTCGCCGTCCCGTCGGCCTCTGCCGCCGCGCTGGCGCCGCTGCTCGGGATCAAGGGCGATCCGTCCCGCTTCCAGACGCTAACCGGCCAAAACTCGCAGGTGCACCACGTCATCGTCGCGTGGGGGCAGGGGCAGGTCTGGGGCTCACCCTTCACCGACCTCTTCCAGCAGCTCGGCGGGGTCCCGATGATCGGGCTCGCGACGAACGGGCGGGACGGCAAGGAGGCGATCACGCCGCAGCAGGTCGCGCAGGGCTACGGCGACTCGTACCTCCTCGCGCTCAACGACGCGATCAGCCAGTTCGCGCAGGAGATCTACATCCGTCCGTTCGGCGAGATGAATGGCTACTGGAACGCTTACTGCGCATATACGAAGACGGGCGCGATCAAGCCGCAGCATCAGACGAGCTGGTTCCGCAAGGCATTCGCGCGCGTGTATCTCATCGTGCACGGCGGCCCGATCGCGGACATCAACGCACAGCTCAAGGCGCTCGGCATGCCGCCGGTCGCGGGCGGTGACCTGCCGTCGAATCCGTTCCCAATGACACGCGTTGTCTGGAATCCGCAGGGCTACGGCTCACCGGACCTTCCCGGCAACGCCGCACAGGCGTACTACCCCGGCGACAAATATGTCGATCTGGTCGGTAACGACCTGTACGACATCAAGGGCAAGGCGGAGTGGGCCGCGAACGAGGCGCTGTACAAGGCGCATCCCGGCAAGCCGTACTCGTTCCCGGAGTGGGGACTGTGGGGAATCGACGACCCCGCCTTCGTCAAGAAGATGGCGGACTTCGTCCGCACGCACAAGCGGACGGAAATGCTCGCCTACTTCGAGAGTGCTCCCGGCTCGATCTTCGATTTACAAACGAAACCGCTGAGTAAAGCCGCGTGCAGGCGGTACATCACCCCTCTGGGGTAGTTAGGGAAACCGACAGTGCGGGCATCCAGTGTGGGATGGCTCGCATTGTGGTCGTGATCTGCACCGTCCTCGTTGCACTCGCGTGGAGCAGCAGCGCGCTTGCCGCGCAGCTGATCGACCGCAACGCCAGCGGTATCAAGCTCCAGGTGAACACGAAGGGCGAGGCGCTGATCACGTACACCGCCGGCGGCACGCTGAAGCGTGTGCTCGTCTGGGGCGCGGTGAACGCACGCGCGCCGAGCACGGCAGTGCCGCAGGTGAAGTTCAAGGTCGACTACGCAGGCGGCTGGGGCAAGTACCACAAGCTCTACTGGAAGACGTTCGCCAACCAGTGCCAGCCGTACGACGGGCCGGCGCTGCCCGACATCGTCACCGAATGCAAGGTTCCCGACGGGTCCTACTGGGCGATCCAGCAGTGGGCGCAGCCGCTGCCGGACCTCGGCTTCACGCCGTGGACCGCGCAGCTCGCTGCGAAGTGGATGGAGATCTCTCACTGGTACGGCGCGATTCCGAACCTGACCGCGTACACCGACTGGGTGTACAGCGGCCGCTTCCAAGAAGTGTTCGGCCAGTTCACCTACAACAACCAGCCGGTGTACGGCTTCGGTACGACGAGCGTCGGCGCGCCGACCGACAACTACGGCCGCCTCATCTATCTCGACACGCTCAACTCGAAGTACGGACAGGGCTGGCGACGCGAGAATTCATTCGTCCCGCACAACCCGACGGGTGTGTACTGCTACGGCTTCTACACCTTCGACCCGACGAAGGGCGGCTACCAGCATCCGCCTGGGCAGACCGCGATACGCGGCCCGGGTACCGGCGACAAGTACCGCCTGATCGCTTCCGGACCGGGCGTCGAGCCGAACATCGAAACCGACATCCTCGGCCTGCGCGCATACAACCCGAATGACCCGAACGACGTCGCGTACCAGCAGGAGCAGACTTCGATCCTGACGGGGTTCGGCGACAAGAGCTGCATGGCCGGGCACCACGCGTAGCGCTTACTTCTTCGCGGCCGCCACTCTCTCTGATGCGAGCTGCTCTGCCGCCGCTTCCGGTGTGATCCCGTTCGCATCCGCGTCGCGGTAGAGGCGTCGCAGCGTGTCGCCGATGCCGGCGAGGTTGCGCTCGAGCTCGTCCTCGTCCCAGCCGTGCTCCTCGAGGCCGAGGAGCTGGAGAACGCCGCCGGCGTTGATGACGAAGTCGGGCGCGTAGAGGATGTCGCGGTCGGCCAGGCGTTGCGCATCTGCGCTGTCGCCGAGTTGGTTGTTCGCGGAGCCGGCGACGATCTTGCACTGGAGGCGCGGGATCGAGTCCGCGTTCACTGTCCCACCGACTGCACACGGCGCGTACACGTCGCACTCGGTGGCGATCGCATCAACGGCTGCGACGACGTC
>DASSXM010000009.1:0-119224 GCA_035703805.1 Gaiellaceae bacterium
TCGAGACCGCTTTCTGCGCGACGACGACGACGTCGCCGTCCTCGAGCTCGACGCGGTCGAGGATATGGACGGCGAGATCGTCTCCCTCCCGCAGCTCAGGGATTCCGTCGACCGGGAAGACCGAGTAGCCGCTCATAGGCCGACGATGCGAACGCCGGCGTGCCCCTTGTAGCGGCGATTGAGGTTCACGATCACCGCCGTCATGCCTTCGAGCGCACGCGCACTCGCGAGGGGTCCCGCATCGAGCGCGCGTCCGGTGACGACGTTTGCCGCAAGCGCCAGCGCGAGCTCCTTCGCGTGCGCGTCGTCGCCGCACACGAGCGCGTCGCCATCCGCCTTGCCCTCTGCCAGCGTCGCCGCGGCGAGCGAGTGGAGACCGGCGGCCACTGGGCCACGCAGTACCGCCTGCGTGCGCTCGGCGATGGAGTCGCTCCCCTCGCTCGGGTAACAACCCTCCTTCGTGAAGCGCAACTCGCTCGCGACGCTGAGCACGGGTGTGCCGGCGATCGCGTCGGCGAGGGCGATCGCGGTCGGCAGCGCCGCCTCCGCCTTCACTGCGAGAACGACAAGCTCGACACCGACAACGGCATCCTCGTTGGACGCGCCGGCCGCCCCGATCTCGGCGGCAGCGGCGGCCGCGCGCGCGGCATCGCGCGAGCCGACGACGACGTCGTCACCCGTCTCGACGAGCCGGCGTGCGAGCGCGAGCCCAAAGTCGCCGGTGCCTCCGAGAACAGCGACCCTCATGCGGGCACGACTCCGAGGGCAACCTCGGCGAGCCGTCTGCGCGCATCGTCGTCGTGCATGAGCGTATGCGTCACGATCGGACGTACGGCTCCGAGCCCGTCGAGATCGTGCGCATCGGCTTCGTCGACGACGAGCGCGTCGATGAGACCGTCGTAGCAGGAGGCGACGTGGCGCGGGCTCGTTCCCCCGGCGAGACGGGCGAGCATCCGGTCGGCCGGTCCCTTCACGGCGCGTCCGCCGATCAGCGGGCTGACGGCGACGCAGGGAACTCTGCGTTCGCCGAGTGCTGCACGGATCGCCCCCACCGCAAGGATGGGCGCGATCGAGACGTACGGATTGCTCGGCGCGAGCAGGAGGAGCTCCGCGCCGCCGATCGCCTCGAGCACGCCCGGGGCAGGAGCCGCGTCCTCCGCTCCCTCGAAGCGAAGCCCGTCGACCTCGTCGCGATGACCGCGGGCGACGAACCACTCCTGAAAGGCGAACGTCCCCGCCGCTGTGACGAGCCACGTGCGCAGCGTTTCGTCCGTCGCCGGAAGCACGCGCGTGTCGACAGCAAGCGCCCGCGCGAGCCTGGCGGTGATCGCCGAGAGCGGCTCCCCGGCGCGGAGCGCCTGTGTGCGGACGAGATGGAGGCCGAGGTCGAGATCGCCCAGGCGGAACCACGACTCGCCACCGAGGTCGTGCACGGTGTGGAGGGCGCGCCAGGTCTCCCCGGCGCGGCCCCAGCCCCGCTCCTCGTCGTTCAGCCCGGCGAGGGCGTAGAGGATCGAGTCGAGATCGGGCGAGACGTGCAGCCCGAGCACGTCGACGTCGTCGCCGACGTTGCCGATGACCGTGACATCGCGCGCATCCACCGCGTCGACGGCACCGCGCACGAAGCGCGCTCCGCCGACGCCGCCCGACAGGATCGCGATCGTCACGCCGGCGCTCCGATCAGCCCGAACGCTTTGCGCGTGTGTCCGCCGCAGCGATCCAGCACGCGCTCCAGATCGCCGAGCGTGTCGACGTCGTCGACGAGATTCGGGAGGTGCACCGTGACACACTCGAGTCCGAGCTCGGTGAAATGCGCGCGGAACCGGTTCGCGCTCCCGGCGCCGTACAACGGGGCGAAACTCTCCGGGCCGGGAAGGCTGAGAACGTTCGTCGTTCCGTCCTTTGCCTCGGCGAGCGCAGGCGTGGCGGCTATGAGCGCGTCGAGATCCGCCGCCGTAACGCAGGGCACATCCGCGTTGACGACGACCACCGGGCCGGCCTCGACGCGCGCGAGCGCCGAGGCGATGGCGGGACCCTGTCCGCCGCCGGTCGTGACGACCTCGACGCGCCCGATAACGCTGCAGGCGGCGACGACGTCCGCGAGCATCGCCGCCGACAGCGCGCGGCGCACGTCCGGCGAAGCGTGCAATCGCGTCTTGCCCTCATCGGCGAACGGGATGACGACCGTCGGCATCAGTAGCTCGTGCCCGGCCGCCCGGCGCTGACCCATTCGCCCACTTCGAACCAGTGGCTCTGTCGCAATGCCGCCGCGACTCGCCCGTCGGTGTGCGCCGCGTAGAACACGTTGTGGTCGAGATCGCAGCAAATTGCGACGTCGGAGAGCGACACGGAAGTGATCTGCATGAGCGCATCGGCCGGCAGCTGCGCTTCGGCGACGGTGTAGTGCTTGAACTGCAGCTCGGGCGCAATCTCCATGAGGTCCGGCCAGTCGGGGCATGTGCGGCTGCTCATCGCGCCCGCTCCAATTCGGCGACTGCCGTCCAGCGTCCTTCGAGCCGAACGAGCCCGCGCGCCTCATCGGACGGGTAGACGAGGAAGACGAGTGCGTCGTCGATCGAGTGGTACTGCGTCTCTCTCTGCTGATCCGACAAGTCGACGCTGAGGAGCAACCGTCCGTCGGCGAACGGCGGACGCTCGGAGTCGAAGCGGAGCGGCAGCGTTCGCGTCCCGTCGGCCCAGCCAAGCGCGGCCGTGTCGACCGAGCCCGCGGCGGCGAGGACGCCCGCATCGTCGCGCAACTCCCAGCCGAGCATCGGGGGCGCGAGATCGCCGTCGGCGACGATGTCGAGCAGGATCGAGAACGGCTCTCCTGCGAGCAGCTGGGTGCGCTCGTCGCCCTCGGAGCCGACGAGGCGGATGCGCTCGATGCGCGCGACATCGCCTCCCCACTCCTTGAGACCGGCTGATCGCTCCTCGGGGTCACGCTCTCCGGCGAGCAGGCGGCGGTATTCGACGATCGCGTCGTGCGTGTGACCATCGAACGCCACGAGGCCGTCCTTCAGCAAGACCGCTCGATCACAGAGCCGTTCGACCGCGCCCGCATCGTGCGATACGAAGACGATGGTGCCGCCGGCCTTCTTGAACTCGAAGACCTTGCCGAAGCACTTGCGCTGGAACGCCTCGTCACCGACGGCGAACACTTCGTCGAGCAGGAGCACGTCCGCTTCGATGTGCGACGCGATGGCGAAGCCGAGCCGCATGTACATGCCCGAGGAGTACGTGCGCACCGGCAAGTCGATGAAGTCCTCGAGGCCGGCGAACGCGACGATCTCGTCGAGCTTCTCTCGGATCGCAGTGCGGCGCAGGCCGTGAATCGAGCCGTTGAGATAGACGTTCTCGCGGCCGGTCAGGTCCGGGTGGAATCCGGCGCCGAGCTCGAGCAGCGAACCGACGCGCCCGCCGACCGCGACGCGGCCGGAGGTGGGCTTGATGATCCCCGAGATCAGTCGCAGCAACGTCGTCTTGCCGGATCCGTTTCTGCCGACGAGGCCGATCGCGCTTCCTGGCTCGACAGTGAACGAGATATCGCGAAGAGCCCAGACATCGGCGCCTCGCGCGCGCCGTCGCGCGACGACGAGGTCTTTGAGAGCCCGCGTGTCGCGCGGATACACGCGGAAGCGGCGCGCGGCGTGCTCGACGACGATCTCGCCCGGAATCACGCGCGTGACGGTACCCGCAGCGCCCACCGGACGATGTCGGCGAGCGTGCGGACGAATGCCGGATCCGCGTTCGGCATCTCGATGCGCTCGAGCTGCATCCCGAGCTCCAAGGCGCGCCCCCGCGCCTCGACGTCGATGTCCCACCGGATCTCCAGATGGTCGGACACGAAGCCGACCGGGCAGACGAGGACGTTGTCGACGCCGCGCTCGTGCAGGTCGGAGAGGTGGTCGAGGATGTCCGGCCCGAGCCAGGGCTCGCCGGTCGGCGACTCGCTTTGGAAGGAGAAGCTCCAGCCGGCGAGGCCGGCGGCCTCGGCGACGAGGCGTGACGTCTCGAGCAACTGCTCCTTGTACGGGTCGCCGGTCTCGAGGATGCGCGCCGGCAGCGAGTGCGCCGTGAACACGACGTGCGCCGTCGTCCCGCGCACCCGATCTGCGAGCACGTCGATGAACCCGCGTTCGTCGTACCAGCTGTCGACGAACGCAAGCGTGGCGCGGCCGACGACGGCAGCCTCGAGCTGCTCGCGGTAGCCCTGAATCGAGAGCGCGGAGTAGTGCGGCGCGAGCACGATGCCCGCGATGCGGCTCGCACCGTCGGCGAGCGCAGCCTCCGCGGCGTCGGCGATGTGCGGCGTCCAGTGCTTCATGCCTGTGTACACAGGCAGGCCGAGCTCGCGTTCGAGCGCCGCGCGCGTCTCCTCGGTGATCGCGTTCAACGGCGAGCTCTCCTCGATGCCCAAGCGGCGATACCGCTCGACGAGATCGGCGAGATGCTCGGGCGCGATCGGCCGCCCGCCGCGGATGTCGGAGTAGTAGGCCGGCACGTCCGCGAGGCGTTCCGGTGATCCGTACGCCATGAGGACGACGGCGTCAGACATTCACGCGTGTACCTCTACCGCCGTGCGCGAGTGGACGAGCTCGACGAGCCGCGTCAACACGGTCGCATCGGTGCCCGGCAGGACGCCGTGGCCGAGATTGAAGATGTGGCCCGGCCGGCCCGCCGCACGCTCGAGCACGTCGACCGTCCCCGCCTCGATGCGCTCCCACGGGCCGAGCAGGACGGCGGGATCGAGGTTGCCCTGCACCCCGCGATCGTGGCCGACGGTCGCCCAGCCGGTGTCGAGGGGAAGACGCCAGTCGAGCCCGACGACGTCGCCGCCCGCGTCCGCCATCTGTTCGAGCAGGACCGGGGTGGTGCCCGTGCCGAAGTGGATCGTCGGCACGCCGACCGAGGCGAGGATGCGGGCGGAGTACGGCGCGACGAATTCGGCGTAATCCGCCGGCGACAATGCGCCGACCCACGAATCGAAGAGCTGAATGACGTCGGCACCCGCGGCGACCTTCGCGCGCACGTAACGCTCGAACTGCGCCGTCAGGCGATCGAGCAACGCATGCCAGAGCGCAGGGTCCCTGTACATGAGCGACTTCGTGCGCGCGAACTCGCGGCTCGGCTTTCCTTCGACGAGATAGCCGGCAACCGTGAACGGCCCGCCGCAGAATCCGATCACGGCATTGTGCTCGTCGAGCTCGCTGCGAACGATGCGCACTGCATCGAGAATCGGTGCGCCCCACTCCTCGGCATCGACGACGCGAAGGCGCTCCACATCCGCCGCCGAGTCGATCGGATGCTCGAGCACCGGGCCGACATCCTCGACGAGCTCGACCGCCACGCCCATGCCGATGACGGGCGACATGATGTCCGCGAACATCACAGCTGCATCGACGCCGTGTCTGCGGACCGGCTGCAACGTCACTTCGGCGCACAGCTCGGGCGTGTTCGCCACTTCGAAGAAGGCGTGCCGCTCGCGAATCGCGCGGTACTCCGGCAGGGAGCGCCCGGCCTGCCGCATGAACCAGACCGGCGTGCGCTCGACCCGCTCGCGACGCGCGGCGCGGACGAGAAGAGGCTCCGTCACGCGCCTTACACTAGCCCGGCGATGAACGCCGTCGGCCCCCTCGTCGTGCGTTGGCAGGCGCTCGAACGCACACCTGTCGAGGCCGGCTCACGTCAAGACGCGACCATCGAGCTCACGAACGAGGGCAGCGCACCGTGGAGGACGATGCGGCTCGCATACCACTGGCTCGACGACCGCGGCAACGCGATCGTGTGGGACGGCGAGCGAACGCCGCTCGAGCGCACCGTCGATCCGGGAGAGACACTGCGCCAGCAGGTTGGCCTTCGCGGGCCGATTCCCCCCGGCCGCTATCGGCTTGCGTTCGATCTCGTGGAGGAAGGCCGCTTCTGGCTTGCGGAGCTCGGCAACGCACCGCTCGAGGAGCACGTCGACGTCTTGCCGCGCGAAGCGAGCGGTGCGCGCGCGTTCCTTTCGCCCGATGCCGAGCCCGCGGCCGACTGGCACGAGCGCGCCCGCGCGCTGCATGAAGAGGGCTACGCGGCTGTCGGCGGAGCAGTCAGCGTGCGCCGCCCCGGTGAAGAGCTTGCACCGTACGCGCCCGGCGGTGGCAGGCACCCGCGGTTTCCGCACCCACTCGTGTGCCCGTCGCTCCTCCCGCCGCTCGAGCCGAACGCCGAGATCGGCGGGCTGCCCGCGTATCGGCCGGAAGGCGACGAGCCGTGGATGTTCGACGGACGCCTCGTGCTCAGACTTCGATCGCGATCTGGTCGTCGACGCGGCTGAACACGAACGCGCCGAGCGCAAGCGCGACCAACGCCGCGACGACCAGATAGAGCGCGTCGCCCCAGAACGGCAGGCGGCCGAGAAAGAGCGGCGCGCGGATCGCTTCGACCGCGGGCGACAGCGGGTTCACCCAGTGGATGGCGGCGATGACGTGCTTGTGGTGCGCCAGCGTGCCCGAGGTGAGCGGATAGATGATCGGCGTCAGGAAGAACCACGGCACGAGCAGCGCCGCGACGATGAACTCGACGTCGCGGAAGAGCACATTGAGTGACGCCGCTGCGAGCGCGAGCCCGGCCACCAAAGCGACAACGAGCACAGCGAGGGGAATCGCGAGCAGCTCCGTCGCCCGCGCGCGCGGCAGGACGACCGCGTTCAGAACGAGGAGCAGCACGAGCATCGCCGCGAAGCTGACGAGATGGGCGCCGACCACCGAGAGCGGGACGAGCTGCCGCGGAAAGCGGATCTTCCGGATGAGGCTCGCGTTGTCGAGCATCGACCGCGTCGCCGACTGGAACGCTGCGGCGAAGAACGTCCAAACCGCCAGCCCCGAAAGCAGGAAGAGCGGGTAGTGCGGAACGTTGGCGAAGCGCGCCTTCAGGACGACGCTGAAGACGAGCAGGTAGACGCCCATCAGCATGATCGGGTTCACGATCGTCCAGAGCACGCCGAGTGCCGAGCCGCGGTACTTCGCCTGCAGGTCGCGCCGGAAAAGATTGGCGAAGAGCTCCCGGTAGCGGAACACGTCGCGATAGACGGCAACGCCGTTCATCGTCCGCCCCGCTTCCGCGCGAAGATCGAGACTCCTGCGAACCGAAGGGCGGAGAGATGCGCGAGCACTCCCATCGTCATGCCGACCTTCGGAACCTTCGAGAGGAAGTACCCGAAGGGAAGCAGCACACCGCCGTCCGCGCGCTCGAGGCGCCGCACGAAGAGGCCGGCGCGCGTGAACGCAGCGCTGTACGCCCACACCGTGTGCACGTGCTCGTTGATCCCGAGCGACTTCTCTCCCGCCTGGTCGGGGTTCTCGGTGTTGCGACCGAGCCCGCGCGTCCCCTCGTTCAGCCCGGCGACGAGCCCGCCGGGCTGCGTGACGCGCGCCATCTCACGCACCATGCGAGGGAGATCGAGCGCATGGTGGAGAGTGGCCACGCAATAGGTCAGATCGAAGACGCCGCCGGCGAACGGTAGGTGCTCGCCGTCCGCCTGCACGCGAAGGAAGTCACCGTAGAAGGCGCCGCGACCGAGGCCGATCATCGGGTCGGCGAGGATGTCCGTCGCCACGTACGCGCAGTCGCGCTCGAGCCAGAACCGTGCGGCCCACGCCCTGCCCGCGCCGACCTCGAGCACGCGTAGGCCGTGTGCTTCCTTCACGTACCGGTCGAGGAGGAGCTGGAACGAATAGCTGTTTGCCCGCCAGTTCGGATCGTCCCAGCCGAGGTCGCGGTTCACGAACGGCAGCGCGGCATCGACGCGGTCGTCGGGCTCGTACCACCCTTCGCTGCGCGCCTTCTCTACCCATCCGGCCGCCTCGCCCAGCTTCACGGCGGCACCGGGAAGATCGTCGTGCAGCATCAGCGGAATGCCGTCACCCGTGCGCGCAAACTGCCGAGTGCACCCGTTGCAGACATATCCACCTGCTCCTTCGCGGAGCTCGGCGCGACAGAGCGGACAGCGCAGGATCTCCAGGAGCGCAGCGGTCACGAATGGGTCAACCTAGCGGTCGGCCCGCGCTGCCGCGCGCTCCCCAAACACGCCCCTTACAGCGGTTGGGTACGCTCAAATGCGTGCAACGAGCCGCACGAACCGCGCGGCGGAGGCGCGCTGCGCCGTGACGGCCCTTGCTGCCCTCACCGCCTTGCCCGTGAGCCTCCTCACCATCGGAGGGCTCCTGCGCACGCCGCTCGCGCGGCGCCTCGTCGCCGCCCCGAAAGCCGATCGCTGGCACCGCCGCGACACGCCGCTGCTCGGCGGCGTGGGGATCTTCGCCGGCCTCTTCGCCGGAGTCGGCGTAGCCGTTGCCACCGGCGAGATCAAGCTTTCGCACGAGGTAATCGGCATCGTCGGCGGATGCGCGATCCTCTTCGCAGCCGGCTTCCTAGACGACCTGTCCGCTTTCAACCCGCTCGCGAAGCTCGGCGCCCAGTTCGGCGCGGCGGCGCTCGTCATCGCCGAGGGAGTCCGCGTCCAGATCGTCTCCAACGGCGTGCTCGCAACCGTGCTCGGCGTGGTGTGGCTCGTCGGCATGACGAACGCGTTCAATCTGCTCGACAACATCGACGGCCTGGCGGTCACGCTCGCCGCAATTGCGTCGGTGTACTTCGCGGTGGACGCCGTCACCGTTCATCCGAGCGCAACGGCGCTCATGCTCTCGCTCAGTGTCTGCTTCGCCTGCGTCGGCTTCCTGCCGTACAACTGGCGGCTCAAGGGCTCGGCGTCCGTCTTCATGGGCGACAGCGGTAGCCAGGTGCTCGGATTCGCGCTCGCCGCGATCGGCCTCTCATCGAGCTGGAAGGTCGCCGGCTCGACCGTCGCGACGCTGATCCTTCCGATCCTCGTCCTCGCCGTGCCGATCCTCGACACAGCGCTCGTCACCGTCGTCAGGTTGCTCGAGGGGCGGCCCATCTATCAGGGCGGTCGCGATCACACGTCGCATCGGATCGTCTCGCAGGGGCTCTCCGACAAACGGGCGGTCGTGCTGCTCGGGGTCGTCGGCACCGCCCTCGGTGCGACCAGCCTCGCGTACAACACGCTCGGCGACACCTACGTCACCTTGGCAGGCGTGCTCGTCACGTTCGCCTTCCTGCTCCAGTTCGGCAGCTACCTCGCAAGCGTCGAACGCGGCGAGCGCGTTCCAGAGAAGGCGACGTCTTTCCTTGGTTCGCTCGTCGTGCACCGCAAGCGCTTCGTCGAGGTGCTCGTCGATTTCGCGCTCATCAGCGCGTCTTTCGCGGCGTCGTATGCGATCCGCATCCAGGGTGAGGGCACCATCGGCATGCGCTACGTGTTTCACCTCGCCTTGCCGGCGCTGCTCGTCTCGCGCTACGTGGCGTTCATCGCATTCGGGCTGTATCGGGGCGTCTGGCGGTACGCCGGGGCACGCGACGGTGCGAACATCCTTGCCGCAGTCATCGCCTCGGAGACGGTGACGTTCTTCTTCACGTGGATCTTCGTCGGCTGGCATCAGTTCCCGCGCGGCATCTTCTTCATCGACATCCTGCTCTGCTCGCTGCTCGTGGGTATCGCGCGGTTCTGGGAGCGCGCGATCGCGCACGGCTTCTCGGTGCTCACCGATCGACGCGGTCAGCATCGTGTCCTGATCGTCGGCGCCGGCCGCACGGGACGGAGCCTCCTGCGTGAGCTTCGAGAAACACCGGGCGAGCGAGTCGTCGGCTTCGTCGACGACGACATCCGCCTCCAAGGCCGAAGGATCCAGGGCGTCGCGGTCGTCTCGGGGCTCGAGGACATCGGCTGGGCGCTCGGCCGCCTCCAGCCCGATTCGGTCCTCGTGACGATTCCGTCCGCGCCGCGCGAACACCTCGACGGCGTTCTCGAGGCGTGCCGGCGCGCGTCCATTCCCTGCCGCACTCTCCGCCGCGAGATCGAGCTCGACTCCGCCGTGGCCCTGGGCCTCGCCTCGAAGTGACGCTTCCCGCAGCTCGTCCACGCGTAGGCGCCGCCACCCTGCGCTCTCCGGCCGTCGTCGACCGAATCATGGTCGCGTCGCTCCTCACCGGCATCTACACGCTGCTCTCCGCCGTGTATCTCGTCGAGGCGTGGCGGCGCGTCACTCCGTGGCTCTTCAGCGACGAGATCGAGTTCACCGCGCTGTCGCGCTCGATCGCCGAGACGGGACACCCGTCGCGGCTCGGCCAGCCGCACTCCTTCGTCTCGCTGTACACGATCATTACGGCGCCGTTCTGGTTCATCCACGACATCTCCACCGCGTACGCCGGGGTCAAGTACTTCGACGTGCTCGTCATGACGGCGGTCGTGTTCCCGACGTACTTCCTCGCCCGTATGGTCGTCGGCCGGAGCGCGGCGCTCTTTGCGGCCGCCGGGGCGGGGGCGGTCCCGGCGCTCGCGTACGCGACGTACATGCTGCAGGAGCCTCTCGCGTATCCGTACGCCGCTCTCTGCTTCCTCTTGATCGCGAAGGCGCTCGTCCATCCGCTCGCCGGGCGCCGGCCGAGCTGGTGGTCGGTCGCTGCGGTCATCGCCAGCCTCGCGGCGCCGGCGGTGAAGGGCGAGCTCGTCGTCATCCCGGCGGTGCTTGCGCTTGCCGTCGTCCTCGCAATCGTCTCGAGCCCGTGGGCGCGCGAGCGCAGGGCCGGCTGGTCGAGAGGCGACTGGCTCGGCGCGATCCTCCTGGCGGCGGGGTGCGTGATTCTCGTCAGCGCGGCGCTCAGCTCGGCGTCGCCGCAGTGGTCGGAGATCAGCGTGCACTGGAAGCACCGCGCGTTCGTGCTCGGTGACTGGGCCGCCGGCGCGCTCGCGATCGGCCTCGGAGTTTTCCCACTCGTGGCCGGGCTCTCAGCGGTGTTTCCCGTGCGCGGCGAGCGCGCGAGCCGCGCGCTTCGCCTCTTCCGCTGCACCGCGATCGCCGGCTTCGTCTGGGTCGGCCTCTACACGGCGATCAAAGGTGCGTTCCTGGCCAACCACTTCGACGCGCGCGCGGAGGAACGCGATCTCATCTACATCATTCCGCTGCTGTTCGTCGGCACGGCGGTCGTGCTCGACCGGCGCCGCGTCAACGTCGCCGCTCTCGTCGCTGCGACTACGTGGGCGGTGTATCTGATGATCGGAACCCCGTACTTCATGGACCGCGGCCTGTACTTCGACGCACTCGGCTTCGCGATCGTCGAGCAGGGGCATCAATACCTGAATTGGACACCGAGCTTCGCGCAATGGCTGATGCTCGGGATCACGATCGGCACGGTGCTCGCCCTGGCCGGAGTCGCCGTCTTCAGAAGAAGTCGTCGCCTCGCGGTCGGCGTAGCCACTGCGCTCGCGCTCGGGGCGCTCGGATGGACGTTCACCGCACAGCTCGCCGCGTCCGCAGGCACGAACGCAATCTCGCGCTTCGACGGGGCGGAGCTCGGGCAGCCGTTCGGTTGGGTCGACGACATCACGCACGGCGCGCACACGCTGTACCTCGGCCAGGGAGTGAGCGACGCCAACCCCGCCTACCTGCTCGTGTTCTGGAACCGCTCGATCACGACGCTGTCGACGCTCGACGCGACGATTGTCGGCCCGCTGACCGGTGCGACGCCGAACGTCACGGCGAACGGCACCATGTATTGGACGAACGACCCGCGCGACCTCGCTCGCCAGTACGCGTATGCCGTCGAGGACTGGCCGTGCGTCGACTTCCAAGGGACGAAGAAGCAGGTTCACAACTATCGGGCGGGCGGCCGCTTCCAGCAGTGGCGCCTCGTGCAGTTGACGTCGCCGAACCGACTGCAGGCGTTCTGCACGGGCATCTCGCCGGACGGCTGGACCGGCCCGTCGGGGAGCGCGTACTTCCACTTCTCCGGCGCGCCGCATGGCTGGCTGCGGGTCGTCGTCTCGCGACGCGACTGGTCGGGAGCGACCGGGCCGAGCCCGTTCCACATCGCGATCGGGACGGTCGGCGCCGGCGCGAACCTCGAGCCCGAGATCGCCACGGTGAAGCGGACGGTCACGGGATCGATCGACAGCGGCCAGACGAAGGTCGTGTGGATCCCGGCGCCGGGCCCGAGGTTCGGAGCTAGGGTCACCGTCGACCGCCTGTTCTCTCCGCACACGTATGACCCGCGCCTCGACGACGCGCGGCACCTGGGCGTGGAGCTCAGCTACCGCTTCTACGCGAAGCGACCCTAGAGCTCGGTTCGGAATGACGCCCGTCGACGGGGCGCGATTCGGCGGATGCGATGCAAGGACGCTGGGAGCGCCGATAGTCGCAACTATCGGCGCGACCGAGGACGCCGCAGCGCGCCGCCGAGCGCGTTCCGGCGACATCGCGTTCATTTCGAATCGAGCTCTAACTAACGCAACACAAGCAGCCGCTCGGGATGCTTGCGCAGGAACCGCAGCATCGCGCGCGCATGCCAGAGCGTGTGCACGCTGAGGAACGTCTTGTCGATCACGGCGGCGTATCTGTGCTGGACGACGGCGGCCGGGACGAACCAGCGTTCCCACCCCGCCTTGGCGGCGCGGTAGTTGAGGTCGATGTCCTCGCAGTACATCCGGAATCCCGGGTCCCACCCGCCGATCTCGTCGAGCATCTCGCGTCGCAACAGGAGGAATGCACCGAGCATCGTGTCGGCCAGCACGGGCTCGTCCGGCCTGTCGTCGAGGAGGTAGTGCCTCCGCTGCCAGCGCAGCGGCGGAAACAGCCCGCGAAGCGGAGTCCGTCGCACGAGCGTCGCGCCGACCGTCGGGAAGCTGCGCCGCGACGGCTGCAAGCTCCCGTCTGCGTACAGCATTCGCGGTCCGGCGACCCCGCAGCGCCGGTGCACCGCCATGAAGTCGCGCAGGATCGGCACCGCGTCGGGCTCGGGCACCGCGTCCGGGTTCGCGACGAGCACGAGCTCGTGCTCGGTCTGCGACGCACCGAGGTTCGCGTTCGCGGCGAAGGACAGAGGACGCGCATTCTCGATCGTCCGTACGCCGTCGGGCAGCCGCGGAGGCAGGCTGCCGGGAACGTTTGCGATCACGAGCAACTCGTCGACTTGGGGGAGCAAGGCGGGCAGCGAGCGCTCGAGCTCCGGCGCATGCCGATGCGAGACGACAACCGCGGAGACCTTCACGTCAGGCTCCGGTATACCTCGGCCGTCTTCGCGGCGGTCGCCGCCCAACTGAAGAGCTTGGCGCGCTCGAGCCCAGCCGCCCGATACCGCGACCGGTCGGCGAGAACCTGCTCGATACCCTGCGCGAGGTCGTCGGTGAGCAGCCCGGCGTCGCCGACCACCTCGCTCACCGCTAGGTCCGGCCGGGCCACGACCGGCGTCCCCGAGGCCATCGCCTCGGCGCACGTGAGACCGAACCCTTCGTACAGCGACGACGACACGAAGCACGCCGCACGCTGGTAGAGCCGGACGAGCTCGGCCTTCGGGACGTAGCCGCGCAGGTCCGCCCCGCCCTCCCGCAGCGCGCGCGCGAGACGAGCGTCCCGCTCGGGACCGACGACGACGAGCAGCAGGCCGGCGGCGCACGCTGCGGCGAGCGCGGCAAGCGGATCCTTGCGCGCCTCGATCGCGCTGACGTAGAGGACGTACTCGTCATACGTGTCGTCCGGCGCAGGCGTAAAGTCATCGTCGGCAGCGAGCGGCGTCACCGTCACCTTCTCCTCCGCCACGCCGTAGAGATCGACGAGATCGGCACGCGTTCGTTCCGAGATCGCGAGGATGTGCGTCGCGCGTCGCACCGACCACGGGACGACCGCCTTGAAGATCGCCCGCTCACGCCGGCCCATCGTCGTCGGGTCGCGCTCGAAAGAGAGGTCCTGCACAGTGAGCACGGTCGGGCAGACGAGACGAGGCGGTATCGCGTGCACGAAATGCGCGAGCGAAGGCGCGAGCCTCCGCAACAGTCGCGGGAGCGTCCACGCCATGCGCAGCTCTTGCGTGCTCGTTCGCAGCTCGATCGCACGAATGCCGTCGGGCACGAGATCGGGCCGACGGGTGACCGCGGCGAGCTCGAGGTCTCGCGGTAGAGCGCGCAAGAGCCCGCTGACGTATGTCTCGTCACCTGTTCGCCGGCGACCGAGGACGTCGGCGTCGAGAACGATCACGCGGCTGCCTCGCGATACACATCGAGGAGCAGCTCCGCGGAGCGATCCCATGAGTACGCGCGCGCGCGCTCGAGCCCGCGCGCACCGAGCTCGCTCCGCCTGCTGAAGGCCTCCGCGATCCCGTCGGCGATCGAGGCCGGGTCCTCTGCGTCGACAAGCACTGCCGCACCACCCGCCACCTCCTCGGTCGCGCCGCCGCGAGAAGTGACGACCGGGACGCCACAGGCCATCGCCTCGATCACCGGAATCCCGAAGCCCTCGTACAAGGACGGGTACACGACGCAGCGCGCGCCGCGATAGAGGCGCGCAAGCTCCTCGTCGGAGGCCTCGCCTACCCAGTTGACGCCTTCGCCGCGAGCAGCGACCCCGCCCCAACCGCGCGCACCCACGACCCGCAGCTCGACCCCGGCCGAGCGTGCGGCCTCGATCGCACGCGCGAGGTTCTTCCTCGGCTCGAGCGTTCCGACGGCGAGCACATAGTCGCCTTCGGCCGCAGCACCGTCGGGCGTAAAGACCGCGTCGGCGGCATTCGGGACGACGCGGATCCGGTTGGCCGGGACGCGTAGCACCGTCTCCAGCTCGCCGGCAGTGAACTCCGAGACGGCGACGACGAGCGTCGCCGCGCGCACGACGTGCGGGACGACGAGCCGGCTGTACGTGCGCGTCCAGGGTGGGAAGGCCGCCGGGTGACGGAACACCGCGAGGTCGTGCACGGTGACGACGACGGGGACGCCGCTGCGCACCGGGCCGCGATAGGTCGGGCAGTGGAGGACGTCCGCGCCGGCGGCGCGGCGCGTCACGACGTGCGGATACCAGGCGAGGTCGAGCCAGAACGTGCCCGCGGGCCCGCGCGAGAAGCCACGCAGTCGTTCCACCGAGATCGACCGTTCCAGACGGGGAAGCAACGCGCGCAGCTGCCGCGCCGTTCCTGCGCGGGTCTGATCGAGCGCCGTCACGTCGATCGCGACCTTCATCGCTGCCACGCGGCGAGGTGCGCCTTGCCGTTTGCGAGCCAGGTGAAGCGGCGCGCGTGCTCCACCCCACGCGGGACAAGCTCGGCGCGTTGCGTCCGTGCGCGCTCCATTGCGGTCGCAATCGCATCGGGATCGTCCGGGTCGGCGCGCACGGCAACGTCACCGGCCGCCTCGTCGAGCGACGGATGTGAGGAAACGACGCACGGCGTACCGCACGCCATCGCCTCGAGCACGGGGATGCCGAAGCCCTCGAAGCGCGACGGGTAGACGAACACGGACGCGCCGCGATAGAGCGCAGGCATCTCTTCGTCAGTCGGATAGTCGAGCCAGGTCGCCCCGTGCGCTTCGACGCCGCCCCAGCCGCGCGGGCCGACGACACGGAGCTCGACGCCGAGCCGCCGCGCGGCAGCGATCGCGTTCGAGAGATTCTTGCGCGGCTCGAGCGTGCCGACGGCGAGGACGTAGTCGCCGTCCGCACGTGGGCCGTCCGGTGCGAAGGAGGAATCAACACCTGGGTGCGCGACATGGATGCGCGCGCGGTCGACGCCGAGCGTCTCCGCGACGTCGTTTGCGGTGAACTCCGAGTTCACCATCACGACATCGCACGCCCGGGCAACGTTCCGGTACTTCGCGGTGTGCATCCGGCGCGTGCGCGCATGCACCCAACTCGGAAAGTGGAGCGGAACGAGATCGTGGATCATCGTCGAACGAATCCCGCCGCGTTGCGGCGGATACATCCAATCGCTGAAGTGAAGGACGTCGAAGCGCCCGAGCACGCGTTCCGCCGGCGGTGTTCCGGCCCGGCTCCAGAGCGTTCGCAGCGCGTGAGCTGCCGGAACGACCGGCAGACGCCGCTCCGCGCTCACACCGGTGAGCGACGCCTCGATCTCACGCCGCCCGCGAAGGCTCGACGGCGCGAAGGCGACGAGCTCGTGCTCGCCTGCGGCCGCGTCGGTGATCCCGAGCAGCGAGCCGCGGATGTAGTTGCCGATCCCCGTGCGCGGGTGCGACAGCGGGGAGACGTCGACGACGATCCTCACGTCGGCGAGTACATGAACGGCGTGAAGTGCAGCCCGAGCGAGCGCGTGTCCGTGCTGTGCAGCCGCGGGTACCGGGCCGGAATGCGCGTCGGAGAGATCGTGAGATCGACACGACAGGTGCCGTTCACCGGCGTGAGCGGGAACGTGAGTGGGTGATCCTCGGCGCTCGGGAGGATCCGCACGGTGCGCGAGGCAGTCGTGCCGGACACGGAGATGGTCTGAGTGGTGCCACTGAAGAGCTGTGTATCGCTCGAGACGAGCACGCGGAGCGTCCCGCCCGAGCAGTTCGTGCGGATCCACGACACGTGTCCACGCGACCACGCTTCGACCCCCGGCACGGTGGGGTAGAGACCGGCGACCCGCGTCGTGATCCGGGCGGGCTGGCTCACGCGATAGAGCGTGAGCTCTTTCGCGGGGTCACGCGCGAGCACGCGGCCGACGAGCTGCACCGATGAGTCGGCGACGATGTACTGCTCCCGGACGCCGACCAGTTGTCCCGTCGCCGGGTCGACGCTCGTGCGGCTCTCCGGCATGTCACCGTGCAGGCGCACGCCGAGGTCGTAGACCCGGTCGAGGCTGCGGTTCCAGAACTCGTTGTTCCACACCGCGTACGGGTCGCCACCGGCCCAGATCGCCGCCACGTGGGCGTTCCGGCCGACCACGCGGTCGATCCAACTCGTGCGGTCCGGTCCGATGCCCTGGGAGTAAACCCGGTGGGAGAACTGGGGGAAGCCGTGCGTCGACAGCTCGACGGGCAGCCACGTGGCGAGGAAGCCGGCGGCAACCACGACCGGCAGGAGCGACGCGTAGCGCGCAGGCAACCAGAGGAACGACGCAGCGAGGACGACTGCGAGCACGGTCACCGCGACGGCGACGTTCGAGCGCCCGGTCGACGTGTCGGCGACGACCCACCACGGCAGAAGCCCGATCGTGTCCGACTGCGCGCTCACGTTCAGCAGGTGGGTCAGCGGAATCGCGCCGGGGAGCGCCGCCGCCAGCCCGGCCGCGACGACGGCGGCACGCGGCGGGCGCGGTTGCCCGCGTTCGATCCACGCAAACACCGAGACGATCAGGAGCGGGAACAGATAGATGAGATAGCGCTCCTCGATTCGGTGCGAGTACCGCGAGGCGTAGGCCGACACGACCGGGATCAGCCACAGGCTCATCGACGCTGTGACGGCGCAGAAGGCACGCAGCGGCCGGTCGAGGTGGCGCGCATTCGCGATGAGCGCGATCGCAGCGGCGAACGGAACGATCCAAACGGCGAGATCGACCTCGGCGATGTGTTGGACGATCCCCGCGATGATCGGCCAGACGCCGTAGCCGCGGTTGGCGGCGACGGTGAAGTGGCCGAGTACGGCGGCCGGTGACCGCCCCCGCGCGAGCTCGTCGACGAGGACGCCGAGGATCACGAGCGCTGTGATCCCGTAGAGCGGCTTGAACGCGGCCAGGTTTCGCCGGCGTCCGCGCTCGATCCAGGCGAACGCGAGCGGCGCGGAGAGCGCGGCGCCGAAGAACGCGATCGCCTGCGTCCGCGCCATGAACGACAGTGCGCACAGGGCGACGACGAGCGCCTGCCGCGCGAACGTCGGCCGCTCGAGCACGCCGACGAGCACGAACACGAGCCACAGGAAGAGCGGGTACGAGATGTTCTCGCTCAGGAGCGTCCCGGTGTACGCGAGCGACGGGATCGCGATCGCGAGCGCTGCGGCCGCAACAGCTGCGGGCGGCCGCACGACCCGGCGTGCGAGCAGATACGCCGGCAGGAGCGCGGAGCACATGAGCAGTGCGTTGATGACCCGAGCCCAGTCGTAGGCATGTGTCACCGGGCCGAAGAGCGCATACGCGGGCGAGATCGCGAGCGGGTACAGGAATCCGAAGCTCGTCGGAACGCCGCGCACGAAGAAGTGCGCGCTCTTCGCGAAGCTGCGAGCGGCGTCGGAGTACACGAGCTCGTCTTCGAGCACCCACGGCGTCCGGACGCGGAGCGCCAGCGACAGCGTGACGACAACGGAGACGGCGTAGAACGAGCCGAGCCACACCCACACAGGCACAACGCTGAACGCCCGAGGACTGCGCCTCGGCATGGAGTCGCCTCCGGTGACCGCGAAGTCGACGAGCGCGGGCGCGATCAGCTCGGGCTCGACGTCCGAGTCGGCCGCAGCCCGAGCGACCTCGTTCAGCACCATGCCGTCAACTGCGGCGGCGCCGGCAACGGTCTCGAGCGCGGCGGCGTACTCACGCGCAGCGCGGCCGAGATCGTGCTTACGCGCGACGTACTCGACGACCGACGAATGCATTCGCTCGCGAAGCTCGGGGTCGGATGCAAGCCGGTCGAGCGCTGCCGCGAGCGCGGGCACTTCCTCCGGCCCTCCGGTGGGGACCTTCAACGCGACGTCGTCGGGGAGCTCGGAGAACCAGCCGACGTCGCTGACGACGAGCGGCACGCCGAGCGACAGCGTCCGTAACGCAGCAGCAGACGTCTCCCCCATCGTCGGCGCGCGGAGCTGCACGCACGCATCGCAGGCTGCGATGAGCGACCAGAGACGATCTTCCTCGACGTACGGCTCGCGCACGACACCCGCCGTGGGTACGCCGGCGCGCTCGATCCTGCCTGCAAGGTCGAAGCCGGGCGCCTCGCCGCCGACGAGCAGTAGGCAGGCGTCGGGATGCTTCACCCGCACCTGCGCAAATGCCTGCAGGAGCTCGGGGATGCGCTTGCTCTCGTTCATGTGCCCGAAGCACCCGAAGACCGGGCTGCCCTCGACCTTCGCCGGCGCGAACGCCGGCGTCGGCCAGGCGGGCATCGGTATGCGCCAGATCGGGCCTTCGTACCCGTGCTCTCGCGCCTTCGCCTCCACGTAGTGCGAGTGCACGATCAGGCCGAGCGCACGGTCGAGGATCTCGCCGGCGAGCGGGAACTGCTCGGGGCTCACCTCCCAGAGCGGCGGAAGGCGCCCCTCGAGGACGCCGTGGCCGAGCATCCGTCCCGCGATACCGGCTTCGCGCTCCATCGCAGCGAGGTAGGCGTGCCCGTCCTTGCGTCCGATCGTGAGACCGGCGATGAGATGGTGGAGCACGAACTCGTGCAGGACGACGACTCCCGGGCGGCGGCGCAGAGCGTCGACGATCCAGCCGTGCGCGTCGGGGTTGTTGCCGATGTGGTAGACGGCGACGTCGGCGTCGGCGACCGGGCGCGTGCGGCCGGGTCGAACGGTCTCGACGTCGACCAGCTTCTCGAGCTCCGGAAGGAGCAGCGCGGAGTAGTCCGCGATGCCGGAGCGGTCGGGCGGCAGCGGCGAGAAATAGGCGACCTTCACGCGACCGCTGCGAGCAGGCGGTCGATGCACGCATCCCACGTCACCGTGCTGGCGAGCTCGCGGCCGGATGCGCCGAACGCCTGCGCCTCGGCCGCATGCTCCCGGAGCCACACGCATGCGCGCGCGATCTCGTCGGCCTTCGGTTCCACCACGAGCCCGGTGCGACGGTCGCTGACGACGTCGAGCGGACCGCCCGCGTCGTGCGTGGTGAGAACCGGCTTCGAGGAGAGAAACGCCTCGAAGGGGACCATGCCGAAGTCCTCGTCGAACGGCGCATAGAAGACGGCGAGGCAGCGCGCGTAGAGATCCGCGAGCTCGTCGTCCGAGATGCGGCCCGCAAACCGGGCGCGCCCATTCACGCCGCGGTCCCGCGCGAGCTGCTCGAGACGCGCCCGGTCCGGCCCGTCGCCTGCGATCACGATGTCGAGGGTCGGATCGCCCGCCGCCGCTTCGATGAGGAGGTCGATTCGCTTCGCGCGATCGAGCCGGTTGACCGAGAGGATGAAGCCTTCCGACGGAGCGTTGCGATACCGGAGCGGCGCGGGCGGATGCGGCATGACCTCCGCGTCGAGGCCGACCGAGTCGTGGAGTCGTCCTGCGACGTTGCGCGACGTGGCGAAGATCGCGCGCGCCTCCGCCAGCGCGGTGTGTTCGACGTCGAGCACGCGGCGGCGCAGCGCCCGGTCCTCCGCGGTCTCGGAGAACTGGCCGAGCTCCGTGCGATCGAAATCCCACGCCTGACGGAACTGGTGCAAGAGCCAGACGATCTTCCGCGGATGACGTACCAGGTACGACGGGAACTTCGTCGCGATCACCGCGTCGACCGGCGTTCCGTTCGCCTCCTCGAGGTCGAGCAATCGCCAGAGAAACGCTTGCGTGAGGACGCGTGCTCCCGGATACCACTTGAACGGAACCGTGACGAGCGTCGCTACGTGCTCGCGTGCGCGGAGATTCGCGACGAGGTCGTCGGCGAAGATCTCCGCCCCCCCGCGCTCGAACGGAACCTGCGGCAGGCACACCGCGACTCTCACTCGCGCGCCTCCAGCTCGTCGATGCGTCGCGTGAGATCGTCGACGAGACGCAGCAGCGCGTCGTTGACGATCCGCTGCTCGGCGAATGCCGGCTCGACATACCAGCGCATCAACTTGCGGAGCACGCGCTTCGCCTGGTGCGCGACGAAGCCCTTCAGGCCCGGCCTCCGCTCGAGCGGCTTCTCGGGCGTCACCGGCCAGAACCGTTCCGCAAGCCCTCGTACCGTCGCGGGGTCGCGCGAGCTGCGATCGATCGCCCGCTTCAGCTCGTCGTACACCCGGTCGACGTCGGCGGGCATCGGGCGGAATTGTAAAGAGGCCCTGTTACGAAGTTTTAAGCGGAAGCAGCGTCGACAAGCGTCTCGACGAGATCCGTGAAGTCGAGCGTCGGCACCCAGCCGAGCTCCTCACGCGCCTTCGTCGCGTCGCCGACGAGGTCGTGAAGCTCGGCCTGGCCGCGCTTGAGGTCGTCGTCCACCCGCACGTGGTCTTCCGAGCGAAGGCCGACGTGTGCGAAGGCGACGTCGACGAGCTCGCGCACCGTGTGCAGCTCGCCCGTGGCGACGATGTAGTCGCCGGGGACGTCGCGCTGGAGCATGCGCCACATCGCTTCCACATAATCCGGGGCGTATCCCCAGTCGCGTCGTGCTTCGAGGTCGCCGAGCACGAGCGTCTGCTCGCGGCCGGCCGCGATCGCCGCAGCCGCGTGCGCGACCTTGCTCGGGAGGAAGTCGACGGGCCTCCGGGGCGACTCATGGTTGTAGAGGATCCCACAGCTCGCGTGCAGGCCGTAGCGGCGCCGGTATGAGCCGACGATGAAGTGCCCGTACGCTTTTGCAACCCCGTACGGCGTCACCGGCGCCAGCGCCGTCGCCTCCGTCTGCGGAACTTCCACGGGGTCGCCGAAGATCTCGCTCGACGACGCCTGGTAGACGCGAATCCCGTCGCCTGCGGCGCGCACGGCTTCGAGCAGCGACGTGACACCGACGGCCGCGAACTCGGCAGTCTGCACCGGCTCCTCCCACGAACGCGGCACGAACGAAGGCGAGGCGAGGTTGTACACCTCGTCCGGCCGATGCGCACGAAGGACTCGGCCGATCGCATCCGGGTCGAGCAGGTCGGCCTCGACGAGCTCGACCCGCTCGCGGACGGCGGCGAGGTTGTCGTACGACCGTGTGGCATCGCGCACCACGCCGACGACCTCGTAACCGCGCGCGACCAGCAGCTCGGCAAGATAGGAGCCGTCCTGACCGCCGATCCCGGTGACGACCGCGCGCGTCGCGCTCACTGCAAGCCCCGCACGTAGGTCCACGCCTCACCGAGGCCGAGCGAGCGAAGCGCGACGATGATCGCGCCGTACACGAGGATCCCTGCGGCCGCGGCGGGCACGGGCGAAAGCGCAAGAGCGAGACCACCGAACGCCAGCGCGGCGGCCGCGCCGACGGCCAGGCCGAGACGCGCAAGGCCGACGGACGCAAGCGCGAGCGTGTGCGGCGACAACGACCAGAGCAGCCCGAGGCCGAGCACGAGCACCGCAGCGCCGAGCGCGGCGGCGATCCCGTCCAGCCCCCAGGCCGACCGGAACGCGAGCCCGACGGGAACGAACACGGCGACGCCGGCGAGCGCGAGGGGAACGAGCACGCGCTGCCGCGCGGCGACGAACACGAGTGGAAACGCGAGCGCGAAGCTCACCCAGGCGAGCATCCAGAGCGAGAGCCACACGACGAGGCGTCCGAGCTGCGTGCCGACGTGGCCACCGTATGCGTTGCCGAGCACGAGCTCGACAATGCGGCCGCCGACGAGCGCGAACACACCGGCTGCGGCGCCGACGAGAATGAGACTGATCCACGCTGCGTGCACAACATGTCGCGCAGCTGCGGCGGGATCGAATCCCCTGCGTGTCAGCGGCGCCGACGTCGCAATGCCCAGCGAGAACGCCGTCGCCATCACGAGCGTCGACGCGAAGAGATACGCGTAGGTGAGGCTCGTGACCTGGCCCACGCCGAGCTTGGCCGCATAGCGGAGCGCGAGCAGGTAGCAGCACTGGAGCGCGACCGGAACGGCTGCGCCCTGAACGAGGTGCCACAGCCGCGACAGCACGGCAGGTTGCGCGAGCTCGCCGCCGAGAAGAGCGTGACGCCGCAGCAGGGTCGCAACCGGGACCGCGAACGACACGATCGCATTGACCGCGAGGCCCCACGCGAGCGCGATCAACCCGTGACTATTCGCAAGCGCGGCGAACACTGCGAGGCCCGCAACGCCTCCGCAGGCGAAGCCGGCAGCAGCCGTCCCGTAGCTGTCGAGCGCCGCCAATGCGCTCGCGGCCAGCGCCGCCAGCAGCTGGATGAACGCCGCGGGAACCAGCACCTCGATCGCGCGGGAGGCGATCGCGCTCGAGCTCCCGGGCAACGAGCCGGTGATCGCGTTGCCGATCGGGTGCGACAGGAGGACGACGATGACCGACACCGGCACGGCGAACGCAAGGAACGCGGTCGCATACGCACGTGTCTCCGCACCCAGGCGCCCGGCGGCGCGTGCGCGTGTCAGGTCGGGGACCACGACCATGCGAATCGCCTGCGCCGCGAGCACAAGCACGAGATACACGGCGTACGCGGAGAGAAACCCGTCGGTGCGCGCGTTTCGGCCGAACTTGTGCGCGAGGAGCGCCCCCGCGGCCGCGGCCGTCAGCGCGAGGGTGATCGACGCCATTCCCGTGAACAGCCCGCCTCGGAGGACGCCGCGCGGGCGCCAGGCGCTACCCTCGGTCAGCTCCATGGGCGCGATCAAAGCAGAAGAATCCTTTTGGGAGGGCGCGGCGCTCGACCAGCTCCGCCGCGACTTCTCCCACGCCTATGCCGACCGGACTGTCGTCGTCACCGGCGCAGACGGCTTCATGGGCTCACATCTGACCGAGGCGCTCGTCGCGCTCGGAGCACGCGTTCGCGCGTTCGTGCGCGCGACGTCGAGCGGCGCGTTGAACAACATCGGCCACCTGCGTGGACGCATCGACGTGTCGTTCGCGGATCTCACCGACCGAACCTCCGTCGACTACTTCGTCCGTGACCTCCTCCGCGCAGAGGATCGTCCGTACATCTTCCATCTCGGCGCCCAGGCTCACGTCGGTGAGTCGTGGCATCGCCCCTATGAGACCGTGATGACGAACACGGTCGGGACGCTCAACCTGCTGCAGTCGATCGTCGACCATGGGCTCGAGCTCGAGAAGTTCGACACGGCCGGGACATCCGAGGAGTACGGCAATCCCCGCGAGTCGGTCGCGCATCATCATGACTTCGACGACGACGGCAGCCTGATCCTCCACGAGCGGTCGCCGATCAATCCGAAGTCGATCTACGCAACGTCGAAGGTCGCTGCGGACTTCCTGACGATGAACTACCACGACGCCTTCGGCGTTCCCGGCGTCGTCACGCGCATGTTCAACAACTACGGGCCTCGCCAGAACCCTCGCTATGTTACCGGCACGATCATCACCCAGGCGCTGACGCGGCCGGTCGTCGAGCTTGGACAGCTCGATCCGATGCGCGACTTCTGCTTCTGCTGCGACGGCGTCCGCGGGCACCTCATGGTCGCGGCCCAAGGGATTCCGGGTGACCTCTACGTCTACGGCCAGGGAACGAACATCTCGATGCGCGACTGGGCCGAGCTGATCCTGCGCGTCGGTCGTGGGCTCGGGTACTGGGAGGAGCGGGAGCTCGTCTCCGTCCCCACGCGGTTCCGCCCGGGCGCGAGCGAGGTGATGGCGCTGCGCGTCGGATACGAGAAGCTCAACCGCGAGACCGACTGGGAGCCGCTCGTCTCCTGGGAGGACGGCGTTGCGCGGACGATCGCCTGGTACGCGGAGAACCGCGACCGCTGGATCGGGCGTGTCGACTGGCTCGACGCGCAGCCCGTCGCCGAAACGCGCTGAACGCGATGCGCGTCCTCGTCACCGGCGGGGGAGGATTCCTCGGGTCGCACCTCGTCGAACGGCTCGAGACGGATGGGCACGACGTCTTCGTGCCGCGTCGCTGCGATTACGACCTGACGCGGTACGCCGACGCCGAGCGGCTGTTCGCCGACGCAAGCCCCGAGCTCGTGTTTCACCTCGCGGCCGAGGTCGGCGGCATCGGCGCCAACCAGGCGAACCCCGGCCGCTATTGGTTCGGCAATCTCATGATGGGCGCGCACGTCCTCGAGCAGGCGCGAATCCACGGCACACGCAAGCTCGTAATGCTCGGGACGATCTGCGAGTACCCGAAGTTCACACCGGTGCCGTTCAGCGAGGACGATCTCTGGAATGGCTATCCGGAAGAGACGAACGCTCCGTATGGCATCGCCAAGAAGGCTCTGCTCGTCGGCGCGCAGTCCTACCGCGATCAGTACGGCACGAATGCGATTCACCTCTTGCCCGTGAACCTGTACGGCCCACGCGACAACTTCCATCCGACGAACGCGCACGTGATCCCCGACCTGATCCGGAAGATGCACGAAAACCCGGAGCGAATCGTCCTCTGGGGCGACGGCACACCGACGCGCGAGTTTCTCTACGTCGAGGACTGCGTCGAAGGTCTCGTGCTTGCGGCCGAGCGCTACGACGGCGCGGAGCCGGTCAACCTCGGCACCGGCATAGAGATCTCGGTCCGGGAGCTGGCAGAGACCGTCGCTGAGCTCAGCGGTTTCGAGGGCGAGATCGAGTGGGACCCGTCGCGGCCGAACGGCCAGCCGCGGCGCCGGCTCGACGTCTCGCGCGCGGAGGAGCTCTTCGGCTTCCGTGCGAGCACCTCTTTCCGCGACGGGCTCGCACGCACGATCGAGTGGTACCGCACCACTCGCGTCGCTGCCTAACGGCCGAGCTCCTCCTCGAGCAGCGCAAGCCGCTGCGCGAGCAACACGTTCTGGTCTGTGAGGCGGGAGATCACCGTCGAGTAGTGGAGCAGCACGGCGATGATGAACAGGATCGCCACGGCGAAGAGCACGGCCGGCGGAGATGTGCGGACGCCGACCCAGCCGGCGATCGTGTTCAGGCCGTCGCGCCATGCCGACAGCGCCGTGAGCACGAGCCCCGTGGTCAGCCAGAGCAACGCGTAACGCTCACGCAGCCGGCGGCGACGTATGAGCTCGAAGACGACGACGACGAGCGCGAACGACGCGCACGCACCTGCGATCGAGACGAAGAGCGGAGTCATTCACCAACCTCCTGCGGGACGATGTTGCGACGGAAGAGCCCGACAAAGATCGCAAGCAGCACTCTCAGCATGTAGTAGATCGAGCGAAGGGTCGTGATCGACGAGCTCCCGCCTCCGCGCTCGCGCATCGTCACCGGCACCTCGGTCAACCTCAGGCGGTGCCGAAAGACCATGATGGTCGCCTCCACCTCCGGATAGTCGTGCGGGTAGTCCCGCGCAAACAGGGCGATCGCGTTCCGGTTGAGCGCCTGAAATCCCGAGGTCGTGTCGGTGACGCGCCGGCCGACGATGCGCGACACGACCCAGGCAAGGACGCGGATCCCGATACGGCGCGAACGCGACGAGCGATAGCCGCCGCCGTTTTCGGCAAAGCGGGAGCCGACGGCGATGTCGGCGTCGCCGTTGAGCAAGGGCTCGAGCAGCCGGTTGAGCTGGCTCGGGTCGTGTTGCCCATCCCCGTCGACGCGAACGGCAATGTCGTATCCCTGCTCGAAGGCGAACCTGAAGCCGGTCTGCACCGCGGAGCCGATTCCGAGGTTGAACGGCAACCTGAGGACGCGGGCTCCACTTGCAGCCGCCGCTCGTGCGGTCCCGTCGGTGGAGCCGTCGTCGACGACGACCACGTCGAGGTCCGCGTCGAAGGCGCGCAGCTCGCGAATCACCTGCGGGATGGTCGCCTCCTCGTTGAGCGCCGGCACGATCGCGATGCGGCGGAGCTCGCCCAGCGATGCCTCGGTCAATACGCGCCCCGCCGTGCGATCACTGCGGGCAGCGTCTTCGCGAGGATCGAGATGTCGAGCCAGATCGACCAGTTCTCGAGGTAGTAGAAGTCGAGGCGAACGAGATCGTCGAACGACAGGTCGATTCGACCCGACACCTGCCATAGTCCCGTCATGCCCGGAAGGACGAGGTAGCGCTTGCGATGCCAGTCCTCGAGCTTGACGTAGTCGCGGAGCGGTAGTGGCCGCGGGCCGACGAGCGACATCTCGCCGCGCACGACGTTGAGCACCTGCGGCAACTCGTCGAGCGAGTACCGCCGCAACAGGCGTCCGACCCTCGTGACGCGGGGGTCGTCCTTGATCTTGAACAGCGGCCCCGACGCCTCGTTCGCCGCTTCGAGCCCCGCCTGTCGAGTCGACGCGTCGACGTACATCGAGCGGAATTTGAACATGCCGAACTCGCTCTCGCCGAGGCCGACGCGCAGGTCGCGATAGAAGATCGGGCCGGGCGAGTCGAGCTTCACGGCCAGCGCGATCAAGACCCAAACCGGAGCCGCGACGACGACGATGGCAGCGCTCAGCACGAGATCGAAGCCGCGTTTCACGATCCAGTCGAGACCCGCGAAGACCGGCGGCCGCAGCTCGAACAGCGGTACGCCTTGCCCGGCGACGTACTCCGCGCGTTGCGTGAGCAGCTCGGTCGTCGTGGGCGCGATGCGCACCTTGACTCCGGCTTGGTGCGCCTCCTCGACGAGCTCGAGCAGCTCCTCGTCGCCGAAGTCGACGCCGCTGACGATGAGCTCGTCGGGATGGTGATCCCGCAAGACCGCGGCCAGATCGCTCACGTTTCCGAGTGCGGGGAGATCTGGGACCTCTCCGTTCGAGGTCATCGCTCCGAGGAATGCGTAGTCGATGCCGCCGCGCGCAAGGCCGAGCGCGCGCCGAAGCGCAGCGAGCTGTTCCGCATCGCCGACGAGGATGGCGCGTCGTCGCACGCCGGCCACACGCCAGAGATCGCGCGTGATCACCTCGTAGCTTCCACGCAGCGCGCCGATGACGATCGCGCTCAGCACGAACGCTGTCGCATACAGGCCGAAGGTCGTGTGCTGGTAACCCGTGCCGATCGCAAACGCAAGCGTGATCGCGGTGGCGAGCAGCAGCGAAGAGACGATCTGCCCGGCGCCGGAGCGTTGTTCGCGGGGTGAATACAGCCCGCCACGCCAGAACACGAGGACTGTGACGAGGATGAGAAACGGCAGCCAGGTCGCCTCGGCGTCCCACGCGAGACCCCAGAGGATCGGGCGCTCGCCGTAGTAGATCTCGCGCAGGACGAGCGCGAGATACACAGCCGCAGCCAATCCGGATACGTCGATTGCGACGAGCGCCGCGATGCTGACGAGGCGCCGGCCCAACGCTCGCAACTGCACGCGGACCGGGAGCATCCGCACCGAGCGGATGTCCTCGAACTCTGGCGAGCCGACGTCGCTCGCGGAGTCGCCGGGGGGGACTAGGGGCTTGGTCGCCACGAGCGCGGGCAATTGTACTTCCGGCCTGCGGGAGGCCGTCCGGGCCGACAGAGGCGAAAGGCACACTGTGCTCCGTGTGCGGGATCTGCGGACTGTTCCATCCTTCGCGAGCACCGCAACCACAGCTCGTCGACCAGATGCGCGCGCGGATCCGGCATCGCGGCCCCGACGCAGGATCGACGGACGCATTCGGCGCGTGCGTGCTCGGCCATCAGCGGCTGAAGGTCCTCGACCCCGAGCTCGGGTATCAACCGGTGACGAACGAGTCCGGCGACGTCGTCGCGGTCTTCAACGGCGAGCTCTACAACTTCGTCGAGCTGCGAGCCGAGCTGAGCGCGACCGGACACGACGTGCGCGGCCGCGGCGACACAGCGGTCATCCCCCATCTCTACGAGGAGCATGGGCTGCGCTTCGTCGAGCGGCTCGACGGCATGTTCGCCTTCGCACTCTGGGACGGACCTCGCCGACGACTCGTACTCGGTCGAGACAGACTCGGCAAGAAACCGCTCGTCTGGACTCGGCTCGGCGACGGCACCATCGCGTTCGCGTCGGAGCTGAAGGCCTTCGCGACGCTGCCGGGCTTTCGACGAACGCCCGACCTCGCGGCGCTCGACGCGTATCTCGCCCTCCAATACGTGCCCGGCACCCGGACCGGCATCGCCGGCGTCCACCGGTTGCAGCCCGGATCGATCCTCGTTGTCGAGAACGAAAGCGTGCGGACCGACCTCTACTGGGAGCCGCGCATAAAGCAGGACGCGCTGACCGACGAGGCGTGGCTCGAGCTCGTTCGCGACGAGGTGACGGCCGCCGTCCGCAAGCGGCTCGCGGCGGACGTCCCGCTCGGCGCACTCCTGTCCGGAGGCATCGATTCGGCGACGGTCGTCGCGGTGATGGCGCAGTCCTCCGCCGATCCGGTGCGCACGTTCACCGTCGGATTCGCGGACGCGCGCTACGACGAGCGGGAGTACGCACGCGCGGTGGCGGAGCGCTGGTCGACACGACATGAGGAAGTCATGCTCGAGCCGGATGCCGCGGAGACGCTTCCACAGCTCGCAGCCGCGTTCGACGAACCGCTCGGCGACGAAGCGGCGCTACCGCTCTTTCTGATCTGCGAGGCGGCGCGCAGAGAGGTGACGGTTGCGCTCGTCGGCGACGGCGGCGACGAGTCCTTCGCGGGCTATGAGCGATACCAGGCGGTCGAGCTCGCACGTCACGTGCCGCGGCCGGTCGGCGCGGCGGGCGCGCGACTGGTGCGCGCGCTTCCGGGCGCACGCGAGCGACGCTCGACGCTGATACGGGCTGCGCGCTTTTTCGATGCCGCCGCCGCGCCTCGTGCGGAGCAGTACGGAAACATCATGCAGGTGCTCACGCTCGAGCAGCGGGCGCGGCTGTGGACCGACGAGGCACGGGCAGAGATCGGTGCGCTTGCGTCAACCGGCTTCTTGCTCGGCCCACCGCCGTTGCCCGGAACCACCGGCCTGCAACGGATCGATCTCGCGACGTATCTGCCCTGCGACCTGCTCCCCAAGTCCGACATCAGCTCGATGGCGCACTCGCTCGAGCTACGGTCGCCGCTTCTCGACCACCGGGTCGTCGAGTTGGGCCTGTCACTGCCCGAGACGCTGAAGCGACACGGGAGAACGGGCAAGGTCGCGCTGCGGCGCGCCTTTGCCGACGACCTTCCTTCCGCTGTCGCCGCCCGCGGCAAGTCCGGGTTTGCGGTCCCGCTCGCGAGCTGGTTCCGCGGTGAGTTGCGCGGGCTTGCCAACGACCTGCTGCTCGACGAGCGCGCCCGCGGCCGCGGTTGGTTCCGCCCGGACGCGATCGCGCAACTGCTCGACGAGCACGAGTCGGGCCGCGAGGATCACGGCCATCGGCTCTGGGCTCTGACGATGCTCGAGCTCTGGCAGCGCACGCACGTCGACGCGGACGCCCACCGGCCGGCAGCCGCGCCCGCGTGACCCGCTCCCGCGCGTACGCGCTCCTCGCTCTCGCCTGCGTCGCCCCGCGGCTGGGGATCCTGCTGCACGAGCGCGGCGCGATCACCGCCGGCTACGCGGAGAAGAGCGACATCTTCGCGCAGACGTTCGTCCAGCACGGGACGTACGGATTCCTGCCTGGGGAGCCGTCGGCGTACACGCAGCCGCTCTACGGCTGGTTCCTCGTGCCGGTGTACTGGATCTTCGGGAGACACTGGCTCTCCATCGGGCTCGCGCAGCTCGTGCTCGCCGTCGTCACCGCGTGGCTCGTCTACGAGATCGGCCGCCGCATCTTCCACTCGGATCGCGTCGCGCTCCTCGTAGCAGCGATCGCGACGCTCCATCCCTACCTCGCGTGGCACGACATGCACGTCAACCGCGAGATCGTCGACCAGGTCTGCGCCGCCGCGCACGTGCTGCTCACGCTCATGACGGCGGAACGGCCGTCGAAGCGGCTCGCCGTACTGACGGGCGCAGTTGCCGGTCTCGCGATGCTCGGAAACACGCGACTCGTCTTTCTTCCGATCGTGTGCGCGGGATACCTGCTCTGGCGCCTCCCGCGCACGCGCAGCGCCGCACTCGTCGCGGTCCTGGTTCTCGCGGGTGCAGGGGTGGTTGTGGCCCCGTGGCTCGTCCGCAACAAGGCCGATGTCGGGTGCTGGGCGATCACGACCGACGGGCTTGCGCTCTGGAAGGCCAACAACTTGCAGACGTACGGGCTGCTGACGTCCGGACACTGGATCGACAACGTCCGCAACCAGCCTACGCCGCCGCCGCCGAACCAATTCCGGCCCGACGACGCTTACACGCTCTACACGCGCCACGAGGTTGCGCGTGCGTACCGGATCTATCCGAACGAGTGCGCTGCGATGTCGTTCTTCGAACACAAGACGATTCAGTTCTGGAAGGACCATCCGGGCGCCAAGGGCAAGCTCATGCTTCTGTCGGCGAAGCTGCTGTGGCAGCCGAGCGTGTTGGAGACGACCGGGCGGCAGGGGAAGGGAACGCAACTCGACGCGGGTCGCCGACTCGTCGAGCCCGCCTACATGTGGGCGCTCTACGTCTTGGCCGCAATCGGTCTCTTCGTCGCTCCGCGCTCCTTCGTCGCACTTGCGCTGCTCATCTTCGGATATCAGACGCTCTGTGCGTTCGCGTTCGTCGGCGCGACGCGCTATCGGATCGCGTGGGACTTCCTCGTAGCGCTGCTCGCTGCAGCGGCGCTCGCCCGCATCGGTGAGCGCGTGAAGGAGCAGCGCGCGTGAGAGTCGCGCACGTTCATCGTGTCCGCGGCATCGGCGGCTCTGAGCGGCACCTGCTCACGCTCCTTCCCGCACTTGCGGAGCGCGGCGTGGACACCGTCTTCGTCGGCCTCGACGATCCCGCCTGGGACCCCCAGGACTTCTACGGCGCGCTGCGCGTCCCGGCGGTCCGTATCCCGTCGCCGCGTGATGCCGACCCGATGCTGCTGATGCGTCTCGTCCGCGCGCTCCGTGCAGACGTCGTGCACACGCATCTCGTGCACGCGGATGTGTACGGCGCGGTCGCAGGTCGCATCCGCGGCGCACACGTCGTCTCGACGAAGCACAACGACGACCCCTTCCGCACGGGACCGTTCCGCTTCGTCGAACGTGCCATCGCGAGGATGGATGACCGTGTCATCGCGATCACCGATGCGCTCGCCCGCTTCAGCGTCGATCGTGTCGGGATTCCGGCGCACAAGGTGGTCACGATCCATTACGGGCTCGACGGGCTGCCCGAGCCGTGGGGACAAAACGCGCGGGACGACGTGCCGGCGACCGCACGGGTGCTCTTGTCGGTTTCCCGGCTGACGAAGCAGAAGGGCATCGACGTCGCAGTGCGGGCGTTGCCGGCGCTGCCGGAGGACGTCGTGCTCGTCGTGCTCGGGGAGGGACCCGAGCGCGCGGCGCTCGAGACGCTCGCACGAGACCTCGGTGTGGCCGGCCGGGTCTTCCTGCCCGGACGCGTGCCGGACGTCGCCGCCTGGCTGCGGCGCGCCGACGCGTACGTGCAGCCCGCTCGCTGGGAGGGATTCGGCCTCGCAGTGCTGGAGGCGATGCTGGCCGGGCTGCCGGTCGCGGCCTCGAACATCAGCTCTCTGCCCGAGCTCGTCGTCGACGGGACGACCGGACTGCTCGTCCCGCCCGACGATCCGGACGCGCTCGGCCTGGCGATCCGAGAGCTCCTCGAGCGGCCCGAGCTCGGAGCGGCCGCGCGCGAGCGGGCGCGCAGCGACTTCTCCGTCGCGCGCATGGCGGACCGAACGCTCGCGGTGTACGAGGCGCTCTAGATCGCGCGCTTGCGCGCGAGCGCGTCTTCGTACAAGAGCTCGGTGCGCTCGGTGCAGAAGATCTGCAGGAACCGCGTAAGCGCGCGCTGACGACCGGCCTCGCCGAGGCGCCGCGCCAATTCGAAGTCGCCCGCGACGCGCACAATCGCGTCCCGCAGCGGCTCAGCTTCGCCGGGTGGAACGAGCACGCCTGTTTCGCCGTCGAGCACGAGCTCGCCGAGCCCGCCGATCGCCGCAGCGATCACCGGGCGCGCACGCTCCATCGACTCCAGCGCGACCATCCCGAACCCCTCGCCCATCGAAGGAACCACGACGACCGTCGAGTCCTCGATCGCGGCCTGGATCGGTGCAACGTGGCCGAGGAAGCGCACCGACTCCGCGACGCCCAGCTCGCGCGCAAGCGCACGCAAGGCCGGCTCGAGCGGCCCGCGACCGGCGATCGACAGCTGCAGGTCGGGAAGCGTGCGCTTCGCCTGCGCGAACGCGCGCAGCAGAACGATGTGACCCTTGATCGGAATGAGGCGACCGACGCAGAGAAGGCGCGGCACGTCGTCTGCGTACGGGCGCGGTTCACCGTCAGGCTCGATGCCGTAATGCACGATCTGGAAGCTCTCGCCGTCGAATCCCTCGACGTCTTCGAGGTAGCGCGCAAGCCCGCGCGAGATCGCGATGTGCGCGTCCGCGAGCGCTGCGACTGCGCGGTCGGCGACACCGAAGTACGGGGATTCGCGGAACTCGTTGAAGCCGTGCTTCGTCGAGAAACGGACGGGCACGCCCGCAATCGTCCCCGCCGGGAGACCGTATGCATCCGCATGGATGAGATGTGTGTGCAGGATCGCGGGCCGCGTGCGCGCAAGATGGCCGACGAGCCGGAGGAACGCGACCGGATCGACATCCGCGCGAACGGGAATGGCGTCGAGCGGCACGCCTCGCGCGGTCAGGGCGCGGGCAAAGTCCCACGCTCCCGGCTCGTTCTCGTGGAGCATCAGCATGCGCACGTCCCACCCCCGCTCACGGAGACGCGGCAGGAGCGAGAGCAGGTGCGCTTCGGAGCCGGAGATGCCGGCGACCTTTTGCAGATGGAGGACGTGTTCGCGCTTCATCAGAAGAAGTCGAGGTCGCCGAGGCTGAAGTGCCAGGCGTCGCGCCGCTTCGGGAGCGGCGGCGCGTCGCCCGCCAGCCGCTTGCCGATGAAGCGGATCGAGCGCGGAGACGGAAGGAATCCAGCGGCGAGATAGGTCCGTTCCTCCCCGGGATTCACCATCGCGACAGCGACGTCGGCGTCGACGGCGGCAACGGCTCGCCGCAGGGAGCGCGCCGAGCCGCCGAGGCAGATCACCGCGGCCGCGAATCCGTGCCACGACGCCTGCGTCACGATGACGTCGTCGACACGCGCGTAGGCGCGCGGAGAGTCGGAGTACCGCCAGTTCAGATACATCGGGTCATGCACGATGTGATGGGCCGAGCCGGCGCGTCCCTCGTCGACGCGAGGCACACCGCCTGCGACACGGAGCCCACCGCTGCCCCGCCGGCGCAGGCGCTTCGGCCGCACCCAGATGCGCAGCGACGTCACGTCCTCCCAGCCGAGCTTCCCGACGTAGATGGGGCCCGCCATCGGATTCGTGAAGCCGAGCGCCCACGTCGCCCCTGCGGCTGCGGCCTCCTCCTCGTTGTGCAGCTCGAGCGTCGAGAACACGCCGCGTCCGCGCGCCTCGGGCGCGGTCATGATGTGCACGGCGAAGCCGGCGAGCCCCTGACTCATCCGCGCGCACGACATCGCTGCGGCGCCGAGCGGCGTTCCGTCCTCGTCGCGCGCTGCGTTCAGGATGCGCGGACCGGCGGGGTTGCGATCGAACCACCAGTCGAATTCGGTCGCAGGCATCGCCGAGCCGTAGGTCGCTTCCATCAGCCCGAGAAACTCGTCGCGCGTCGCCGGAGCGACGATCACGGAGACGAGGTGCCGAGCGCCGCGTTGAACAGGCGTCGCGCGTAGGTGCCCGTCACGGTGTCCTTGACCGAGATCAGATCGCACGCGCCGGCGAGGACAAGCTCGAAGGTTCGATGCGAATACGGTTCGACATTGTAGCGCCGCAGCTGGAGCGGGTCGCTGTCCGGTCCGTTGCCGCCTGAGACCGCGGTGAATGCGAGGGCGTACCCCGCCTGGCGCACGAGCATCGGATGCTGCACCGGCTTGTAGTCGGCTTCGGAGCCCTTCACGTACGAGAACGCGCGCACAGGACGCCCGAGTCGCTCCTCGAGCTTCAGCTTCGAGATTGCGATCTCGCGGGCCGCTTCATCGATCTCGAGCTCGGCAAGCGGCCTGTGGCTGATGCCGTGCGACTCGATCCTTACGCCGTACCGCTCGAGTTCGCGAATCTCGTCCCAGTCGACCGTCGGATTGTGGACGCCGCTTGCAGACAGATGCCGCTCGTGCGGCAGCGGGATCGAGTTACCGACATAGGCGAGCGGCACGAACTGCACCGCCGGGTACCCGTGCTTCTGCAAGACGGGTGCGGCGTTGATGAGATTGTCGCGATAGCCGTCGTCGAACGTGATCAACACGGCTCCGCGCGTGAGCGGCTCGCGGTCGACGTAGTGCGCGATCACCGCGTCGAGGCCGACCGGGACATAGCCGAGCTCCTTCAACTGCGCCATCTGCTCGTCGAAGAGCGCGACCGGCATCGACATCCGGTTGCTCGGCAGGTCGTTGACCTTGTGGTACATGAGCACCCGAAGCGTGCGCCCGTCGCCGTTGACCGCGCCAAGGCCGTTGGCGGTCTCGCCGATCGTGCGGTACACCGAGTTCTTCAGGACTTGCTTGACCTGCTCGCGCACGGGACCAGGTTAGCGAGCGATCGCCGCGAGAACGCGCTCTGCCCACCCGTCGACCGAGTGCTCGGCAATGACCTGCAGACGGATCGCGACGGCCTGCCCACCGGCGTGCTCGCGGATGCGGCGCGCGAGGTCGCCCGGCGTTCCGTCGAATCGCAGGCCCTGCGGAAGGAGCGCGTCGAATACCGGCGACGCGGCGAACACCGGCAGGCACGACGCCGCCGCCTCGTAGACGACCTTGTCGGCGGAGCTCCCGGCCGTCGCATTGACGAGGGCGTCCGCGTGCGCAAACAGCTCCGGGATCGCACCATGCGGAACTGCATCGCCGAACGTCACTCGATTCGAGACTCCCAACTCCGCCGCGAGCTGCTCCAGTTCGGGGCGGTGCGCGCGATCGGCCGCGGTCAACATCGGCCCGTGCAGCTCGAGCGTCGTATCCGGAAGCTCGGTGAGCGCCCGAAGAACGACGTCCCAGCGTTTCACCGGCGCGTAGCGGCCGAGGCCGAGCAGACGTCGGCGCGGCGCGACACGATCAGGGAGGCATGGAAGCGCGGCGACATCGATGCCGTGCCCGACCGGGTGGATCTTCGGCGAATGGAGCGGCACGGCGCGCGCGTCGACGGTCAGCACCACGTCGGCTGCGCGCACGGCTCTTTCCAGTAGCGGCCCGCCGGCCTGCTGCGTGAACCAGAGCGCGATGGGCACGCGCAACGGCTTTGCGAGCGGCGCCGCCAGCAGCGCGTAGATCGGGGACATGTGCGCGATCACCGCGAGGGGCCGGCGGACAACGGCGGATGCGATTCCCGTGACGAAGCGCGCTCCGCGCAGCGCGCGCAGCGGCGCGTCGACCACGACCGCGCGGCAGTTGTCCGGAAGCGCGTCTACGTCGATCCGCTCGGCAAGGACGACGAGCTCGTCGACGCGCGCGGCGAGTGCGCGCACCTTCGCGGCCGTCGGACCGAGCACCGGATCGTCGGCATCGACCGCTTGGGTCGCAAAGACGAGCGTCGTCACTCGAGCAGCTCGCGTACGCGCCGCGCGTATTCGTCCGGCGACTGCAGCCAGGGATCGGCGGACGCACGCGCGCCGGCGCCGAGGCGTTCGGCGAGCGCGCGATCGGACAGGACGTGGACGAGCGCGTCGGCGAGAGCGTCTACGTCGTCGGCGGGCACGAGGATTCCCGATACCCCGTCCTCGACGAGATTCGGAATCGAGCCTGCGCGCGTGCCGACGACGCCGCGTCCCCGGCAGAACGCCTCGACGAGCACGCGGCCCATGCCCTCGGAGCGCGACGGCAGGACGAGTGCCCACGCGCCGTCCAGCGCATCCGCCACCTGTGCTGCTGAGAGCTCTCGGTCCCAGCGAACCCCGAGGTCGCGGACGAGCGCGTCGGCGACGCCGGTGCGCGAGCCCTTGCCGACGAGGTGGAGCGACGCCCCTGGTACGCGCGGGGCGGCGAGCCGCCAGGCCGACGCGAGGCCGTCGATGTTCTTGTACGCCTCGAGCACGCCGACGAACACGACGCTCGGCCGGTCCGGCAACGCGCCGGGCGGACGCAGGAATGGTCCGAGCTCCATGTACGCGGGAAAGTCGGAGGTGGGCTCGACGCCGAGGTCGCGCACGAGCCCCGCCGTGAACGGCGATACCGTCCGCACCGCGTCAGCGCGGCGGAGCGCGCCAGCGGCGACCGCGTCGGCGACGCCGGCGAACAGGCGCCGTACGGGCGATCCGTACAGGCGCGTCGCCGCCCGCCAGTCGCCGTGCACCTCGACGACGATCCGCGCCGGCACGCGCGCGAGACGCCGTGCGAGGAGGGCGGCCGCCCCCTCGTACGACGACTGGCAGAGGACCGCATCCGGGCGGAAGGTGCGCAACATCCCTGCGATCCGCCACGGGAGCGTCACCCAGAACAACACGCCGTCGAGCGCGCGCGGCCCGTGCGAGCCGACGAGGACGAAGGTCCCGTCACCGGGTGCCGAGCCCGGCGCGGCTGTCGCGAGCACTCGCAGGTCGAGCTCGCGCTGGAGCGCCTCGAACTTCGGCGCGAGCCCGGGCGACAGCGGCAACCGGTAGCGGTTGCGCGCCACCATCAGGACGCGCGGCTTAGCCATTGCGATCCACGATACGGAGCAGCGTCTCTTCGAGACGCCCGAAGATGCGCGCCGGCTCGTAGTCGGCGACCGACTCGACAGCACTCGCTCGCAGGCGCTCACGCAACACCCCGTCCGCGAAGTAGCGCGCGACGGCGTCGCCGAGCGCGGCGGGATCGCCGACCGGGACGAGGAGCCCGTTCACACCGTCTCGGACCACTTCCGCGACGCCGCCGGTCGCAGTTGCGAGCACCGGCGTGCCGGCCGCGAGCGCCTCCACGACCGTGTGGGGAAAGTTCTCCCAGCTGGACGAGAGAATCGACGCGTCGGCAGCGCGAAGCAGGTCGAGGACCCGTTCGCGCGGCTGCGGCCCGAGAAAGCGCACGCGCGAGCCGACGCCTAGCTCGGTCACGCGTTGCTCGAGACGGCTGCGCTCGTCTCCTTCGCCGGCGATCAGCAGCGACACGTTCTCGTTGGGCACGAGCGCTTCGAGCGCGATGTCGAGCGACTTCTGTGCCGTGAGCCGTCCCGCGAACGCGAGCGTGTCCCCCCCGATGCCGAAGGAGCGCCGCAGCTCCTCGCGCGATGCCGCGGGGGACACGAGCGGAGCCGGATTCGGCAGCACCGTGACGCGCTCCGTGCCGACACCCCACGTGAGCGCAAGCTCTCGGAGATATGCGCTCGGTGTGAACACGTGCGCGGCGCGGCGGAGCTCGAGATCACGTGCGCGGCGCAGCATCTGGATGCGAACGTCGCCCGTGAGCGCTTGGAAGTCGTCGACGGTTCCACCGGTGATCCGTCTGCGCCGCGCTCGCTCGAACGCGGGATCGGCCGTCAGCTTGACGACGTATGGCCTCCGCGCAGCTGCCGAGCCGGCTGCGCTCCGCCCGAACATGCCGGTCGTGTAGACGATGTCCGCCGCGGCCGCGCGCCGCGCCACTTCGAGCGCGGTCCGCACATGGATGAGGCCCTTCGGCAGCGTGCGCGAGATCCACCGGACCGGGTAATCGCGCGGCTCGGGGAGCGTGGACGCCGTCGTCACGACCTCGACGTGATGCCCGCGGCCGTGCAAGAACGCAGCGACGTCAGGTGCGTGGCTGGCCGGCCCGCCGACGTCGGGCGGCCAGATTCCGGACACGACGAGGACGTTCATCGCGCGAGCGCGCCTGCCTCTGCCTCCACGTCCGCAAGCGCTTCGGCGACGCCGTCCGGTTCCTGCACGTCGTGGGGACGGATCCGCAGGAAGACGACCGCCCAGATCGCGGCGAACACACACATGCCCGCAAGCACGGCGCCCGCGGCGCCGGTTGCGCCCCAGAGGGCGCCGAAGACGATCACGAGCGGCAAGACGACCGCCGTCTCGATCCCGTGAGTCCAGACGCGCAAGCCGGGGCGACCGATCGTGACCGGGAACGACTTCGTCCAGCCGACGACGAGCTGAACGCACGCAGCGAGGATGAAGAGTCGCGCAGCTCCGGTCGCGCCGACGTACTGAGGCCCGTTGATCGACCGGATGAGATCGCGTACGTAGACGAGCAGCGGCGGTGAAACGACAACCGCGATGCCGGCCGCGACGATGCTGTACCGGCGCACACCGCGCAGCACTGCTGCCTGCATGCCCTTCTCCCAGTCGCGCGTTTGCTCGGTCAACAAGACCATGCGCGCCGGAGCCGAGAGCGCCTGGAAGCCGTTTTGCGGTGCTTGCGCCACCTTGAACAGCCCAACCTGCGCGGTGTTCGTCACGGCACCGAGCAGCAGCGGGGCAAGCGCGGTGCGCAACGACAGAACTCCAGTCGCGACGCTCGACTGCGCAACGAACGACGCGATCTCACGCCGGTCCTCGTCGAGCGGGCGGGCGGGCGCATGCGGAAAGCGCCGGAACGCGACGAGCCCCGCAATGCCGACGGACACGGACGCGAGCGCCTGCGCAGCGAGCACGCCTGCAATCGCCTCGTCCAGGCCGTAGTGCGCGCCGACCACGACGCCGGTCAGCCTGAACGCCATGGACCACGCGAGAAAGATGGAGGCGACGTCGTAGCGGCTGCGGAGATAGAGCGGCGCGGTCACGAGACCCTCGAGCGACTGGCAGAGCGGGATCCCGGCCGCCAGGAGGAGCGCGACGGTCAGGCGCGAGGGCCCGATGGCCGCGAACGCGGCGATTCCCGCGGCGGCGAGCGCGGAGCCGGCGAGCTTGAACCACAGCGCGCTCGCGAACAGCCGCCGCAGCCGCCCCCAATCCTCACGCGCCGTGTAGCGGAACCCGTACTTCACAAGCGCTTCTTCGACGGTGAGGTCGAAGAACGCCTGGAAGAAACCGGTCGTGAAGATGACGGTCGCGTAGTCGCCGAAGCCCCGCGGCGAGTGCAGCTCGCGAGTCGCCGCGATGGTCGCCCCGAAGCCGAGCGCGACGGACGCGTAGATGCCTACGGCCGTCACCGAGCGGCGGACGAAGAGCCGAGGCATCGCGGGAGGTCACTATAGTGACCGGCTCCGTGGGCGCTCGCGACGCATGAGCAACGTTCTCGTCACGGGCGGTGCGGGTTTCATCGGCTCCAATCTCGCCCGCGCGCTGCTCGACGCCGGTCACGATGTGCGCGTGCTCGACAACTTCTCGACCGGCAACCGCGAGAACCTCGGCGGCATCGATGTCGAGATCGTCGAAGGTGAGCTACGCAGCTACGAGCGCGTGCACAACGCAGTGCGCGGCGTTGAGGTCGTCTACCACCTCGGGGCACTGGGCTCGGTGCCGAGATCTGTGCAGGACCCGCTCACGTCGAGCGCGGTCAACGTCGAGGGAACGCTGAATGTCCTGCTCGCCGCGCGCGACGAAGGCGTACGGCGCGTCGTCTTCTCCTCGTCGGCATCCGTCTACGGGTCGAGCCGGACGATGCCGACCACAGAGGACTCGCTCCCGGATCCGATCTCTCCGTACGGCGTCGCGAAGCTCGCCGCCGAGCGCTACTGCGTCAGCTTCTCACGCGTGTACGAGAAGTTCGAGACCGTCGTGCTCCGTTACTTCAACGTTTTCGGCCCGCGGCAGAGCCCGTTCTCGCAGTACGCGGCCGCGGTGCCGCTCTTCATCACGAAGATCGCCGCTGGCGAAGAGATCGACGTCTACGGCGACGGGGAACAGTCGCGCGACTTCACGTTCGTCGGCAACGTCGTCGACGCGACGATACGCGCGGGAGGCGCCGACGGTGCGAGCGGCGAGATCTTCAACGTCGCCGCTGGTTCGCCCGCGAGCGTCAATCACGTCGCCGAGACGATCGGCTCGATCCTCGGCAAGCCGGTGCACCGGCGGTCACTGCCGCAGCGCGCCGGCGACCTGCGCGACTCGTGGGCGGACCTGTCGAAGTCGGAGCAGATGCTCGGCTACCGGCCGCAGACCGGGCTGGAGGAGGGCCTGCGCCGGACGATCGACTTCCTCGGTGTCTGAACGAATCAAGGTCCTGCGCGTCATCGCGCGGCTGAACGTCGGCGGCCCTGCGCTTCACGTCGCGTATCTGTCGGAGGGCCTCGCCGAACGCGGGTACGACACGACGCTCATCGCAGGGACGCTTGCACGCGGCGAGGAGTCGATGGCGGAGGTCGCCGAACGCCGCGGGGCGAAGATCGTACAGCTCGACGCGCTCCATCGCGAGATCGGTCCGCTACGCGATGCGAAGGCGATCCTGCGGCTCGCAAGCATCATCCGGCGCGAGCGGCCGACGATCCTCCACACGCACACGGCGAAGGCCGGAGCCGTTGGGCGAATCGCCGCGCTGCTCGCCGGCCGGGCGCGGCCTCCGATCGTCGTCCATACGTTCCATGGGCACGTTCTGCGGGGCTACTTCAGCCCGCTGACGACGCTCGCGTTCCGCACGCTCGAGCGCTGGCTCGCGCGCATGTCGACCGCGCTCGTCGCGGTCAGCCCGGAGGTGCGCGACGATCTCGTCCGCCTCCGCGTCGCGCCGCAATCGAAGTTCGTCGTCATTCGCCTCGGCATCGAGCTGGACGAGCGCGTCGGCGGCGGTGACGAAGCGCGCCGCACGACCCGGCGCATGCTCGGCGTCGCGGAAGATGCGTTCGTCGTCGGCTGGGTCGGTCGCATGACGGCTGTGAAGCGGACGGACGACGTCATTCGCGCGCTACGCAACCTCGTCGACCTCGACGTCGACGCGCACCTGCTCCTCGTCGGCGATGGCCCCGACCGCGAACACCTCGAGCGATATGCCCACGAGCTCGGCGTCGTTCGTCGCTGTCTCTTCGTCGGCTACCAGGACGACGTCGGCCGCTTCTACGAGGCCATCGATGCACTGGTGCTCCCCTCGGCGAACGAGGGAACACCGGTGAGCGTGATCGAGGCGCTCGGGGCGCGTCGCCCGGCGGTCGCGACGCGCGTCGGTGGAACCCCTGACGTCGTGCGTGACGGCATCGACGGCTTCCTCGTGGAAGCGGGCGATGCCGACGCCCTCGCCGAAAGGCTCGCCGAGCTGGCGAATGATCCGGAGCGACGCGAGCAGATGGGCGCCGAGGGACGCGCGCGCGTGCTCGAGCGGTACGCGGTCGACCGCCTCGTCGACGACGTCGACCGTCTCTACCGTTCGCTGCTAGCTATCCGCGCGGCAGGCTCTTGAAGACGTTCCACGACGGCTTGTGCCGACCCGAGACGGTCGCGAGCCCCGACTGCCACCCGCTGATGTTGCCCTCATCCTTGATGAGGAACCAGAGCAGCATGTCGATGCGGGGATTCGCGCGCGCGATCGCGTAAGCCTGGCGCATGTCGGCGGCCTGCGTCGCCCAGCTGATGCCGAAGATGGTCGTGTCGGGTGGGTTCGTCTGGTAGCCGTACTCGGTGATCCAGAGGTGCTTCGGGCCATAGAGGCTCGTGATCTCGGAGAGAAGCAGACCGATGTTTCCGAGCTGAACGCGACGCGCGTGCTTGCCGGTGGGGACATAGCTCGGGCCCTCGCTCCCGGCGTCCGCGTACGGGTGATGCGCGTAGACGTCGAAGCGCTTCATCCCGAACTTCTTCGACTGCCCGAGGAAGGTGAGCGGATCGACCGACGCGCGCGGCGTCGCGGGCGCGTCGTTGCCCTTGGGCGCGGTGACGCCGCAGGCAACCTGTTCACCGCTGATCGCCAGAGCAGGCGCGTGGATGCCGTTGTAGATCGCGTTGCAAATCTGGGCGTACATCTTCGCGCTCCACACGACCCAGCTGCCGCCGACGCGCTTGTACTGCGGCGCGAGGAACGAGGGGTTGTTCGGCTCGTTCCACGCGGTCCACATCGTCACCTTCGGCAGCGGGCCGTTTCCGATCCCGAGCGATGCATTCGCCTGCCACTGCGGCGGAGTGAAGAGGCCGCCATAGCGCTCTGCCGCGGCGTACGCGAACTTCTGCAGGTCGGCGAAGTTCGTCGGCGGCGAGTTCCGCGGCTTGCCACCGTTCGCCCAGCTCGGCGTGAACAGGATCGAGAAGACCACTTTGATCTTGTACTTGGCCGCGTACTGGACGAGCCGGTCGTAGAGCGACCAGTTGTAGCTCGGGTCGCCGGGGTCGGTCGGATCGCTCGGCTTCTTGTTCGCGACCGCCCACGGCGTCCCGCCCCAGTACATGTTCACGCGCAGGACCTGCGTGTTCAGGCTCTTCAGCTGCGCGAACGCGACCGCGGGGTTGCCGTACAGCGTGTCCGCTTCGTCGTTGATCCCGACGAGGAGGTGCGCGGAGGACCTGTGCGCGGGCGCGGCGAGCGCCACGGTCGCTGCGAAACCCGCGGCTGCCACGAGAGCGGCCGCGAGGAGAGCGATTCGTCTAGACACTCAGCGACTCCCGTTGTTCGGCCTGGAGAAGGTGGCGAAGGCCGTCCTCGAGACTCACCTGGGGCTCCCAGCCGAGCAGCTGGCGCGCGCGCGTGATGTCGGGCTGCCGCACCTGCGGATCGTCGACCGGAAGAGCTTCGAAGACGATCTCGCTCTTGGACCCGGTGACTCGGACGACGGTCTCCGCCAGTTCGAGGAGGGACAGCTCCTGCGGGTTGCCGATGTTCACCGGCAGATGCTCGCTGCTGCGGGCGAGTAGGACGATCCCGCGGATGAGATCGTCGACGTAGCAGAAGCTGCGCGTCTGCGAGCCGTCGCCGAACACGGTGAGCGGCTCGTTCGCGAGCGCCTGACGAATGAACGTCGGAATGGCGCGGCCGTCATGCGGTCGCATTCGTGTTCCGTAGGTGTTGAAGATCCGGACGATGCACGTGTCGACGCCCTGCTGGCGGTGATACGCCATGGTCAACGCCTCGGCGTAGCGCTTCGCCTCGTCGTAAACGCCGCGCGGTCCGATCGGGTTCACGTTCCCCCAGTACGTCTCGGGCTGAGGGTGCACGGCTGGATCGCCGTAGACCTCGCTCGTCGATGCGAGGAGGAAGCGGGCCCGCTTGAACTTCGCCAGGCCGAGAGCGTTGTGCGTGCCGTACGACCCGACTTTCAGCGTCTGCAGCGGCAGTCGGAGATAGTCGATGGGGCTCGCTGGGCTGGCCAGATGGAAGATGTAATCCACCGGCTCGTCGATCTCGAGATGACGCGTGAGGTCGTGGTTGACGAATGCGAAGTCGTTGCCGCGAAGATGCTCGACGTTCTGCAGCGAGCCTGTCTCGAGGTTGTCGACGCAGATGACCCGTAGGCCGTCGGCCACGAGATAGTCGCAGAGGTGCGAGCCGAGGAAGCCAGCACCTCCGGTGACGACGGCGGTCGGCATCGGGTCGATGCTAGCCGTGAAACCCGCTGGCGGTCGCGGTCCTTACGAACGCTTTACGCCTTGCGGCGAGCGGCGAGCCGAACGACCGCGTCGGCCCACGAGTCGACCGAGTGGCTCGTCTTCATCCGCTCTCGCAGCTCATGTCCGATCGCCTGACGCTGCTCGTCGCTCAGGGCCGCGAGCGCGGCGAGCCGGTCGGCAAAAGTCTCGGGCCGCCCGCGCTCGAACGCGAGCGAGGGCTCGATCCCTGCGAACAACGTGTCGAAGCACTCGTCGGAAGCAAGGACCGGCCGACACGTCGCGCAGGCCTCGAGGACGATCTTGTCCGGCGAGATGAAGTTGGACGCAACGACGTCGGCGCGCGCGTAATACGGCGCAAGCTCGGTTCGAGGGATCTCTCCACCGACACTCGCAAACCCGTGATAGCGAGGTTCTCGAATGAGCCGCTCGAGCCCACGCTTGTGCGCGGCCTCTGCAGGCGCCCAGTCGGTTCCGTACAGCTCGATCGTCGCGTCGACTCCACGTTCGCGCGCGAGACGTACTCCCTCGATCAGCTCGTCGAGCTTCTTCTGCGCTGAATAGCGTCCGAGCGACAGCACGCGCAACGGGCGGCCGGCGGACGGATTCGGCGGCGCACACGGGAACTGGGCCGGATCGATGCCGTGCCCGATTCCGTGCAGCTTCGGCGATCGCAAAGGGAACGAGCGCACATCGAGGCTGAGCAACTCGGTGCAGAAGAGCATCGCGGTGCGCACGACGATGTGGCTCTTCCAGTGCGTGTACCAGAGCATCAATGGAATGCGGCGCGGCCGGACGAAGGGCGCCGCGACGACGGTGTACAACGGGACCATGTGTCCGATCACGAGCAGCGGGCGTGGGCTCAACTCCTCGTTCAACGCGGTCATGTAGCGGTACGCACGCTGGATTCGCGTTCGCGCGCCGAATCGACGGAGCCGGCAGTTCTCCGGCAGGGCTCCGTCGACGCCGTGATCGCACAACACGACGACTTCGTCGACGCGCCGCGCGATCGCTGCGATCTTTGCTGAGGTCGCGCCGAGGTTCGCATCGGCCGGGTCGACCGTCTGCGTGATGAAGACGACGCGCCGCATCAGTGCGCCGGAATGGCTACTGCGAGTGCCTCCGTCACGCGCTCCACCTCGTCCGGCCGCAGATGCGCGTTGATCGGAAGCGAGATGACCTCGTGCGTGAGCCGAGCGGCGACCTCGCCGCCGCCGCGGTGGGACGCGGCAGAGACGAAGGGATGCGCAGAGAGCGTCTGCGGGTAGTGCACGAGTGTCGACACGCCGCGTCCTTCGAGCGCGACGCGCACTCGATCCCGATCGGCGACGCGCACGACGTACTTGTGGAACACGTGCTCGCGGTCGGACGGCTCCTCCGGTGTCTCTGCGGCCAGCTCGCGCAGGGCCTCCGCATACGCAGCGGCGGTCGCCTGCCGTGCGCGCAGCCACTGCTCCTCGTAACGAAGCTTCACGGAGAGCACCGCAGCGACGATGGACGACATCTGCGCGTTGTAGCCGAGCCGTTCGAACTCGCCGCTTTTGGCCTTGCCGTGCAGCCTCAGCTCGCGCACGCGGTCCGCAACCGCCTCGTCATCCGTGACGAGCGCGCCGCCGCTGCCCGGCGCGCTCACGACCTTGGTCGGATCGAAGCTGAAGCAGCTGGCCGCGCCCACCGAGCCGGCCGGACGCCCGTCGCGGGCGGCACCGAAGGTCTGGGCCGCGTCCTCGACGAGCACGAGGCCGTGCTCGGCCGTGAATCGCTCCGCCTCGCGCGGATCGCCGATCCGCCCGAAGAGGTCGACGACCACGAGGGCGCGCGTCCTTGGGGAGATGAGTGAGGCGGCGTGCTCGAGATCGAGCTCGTACGACTCGTTCACGTCGGCGAAGACCGGAATCGCCCCAGCGCGCAACACCGACGAAGCGGTCGCCGCGAAGGAGAAGTCCGGCACGAGCACCTCGTCGCCCGGGGCGATCCCGAGCGTCTCGAACGCGAAGTAGAGCGCGTCGGTGCAGGAGTTGAGAGCGACGGCGAAGCGGCGCCCCGCGCGCGTCGCGATCTCCCGCTCGAACTCGGCGATCGGCGGGCCGCCGAGCATCCGGCCCGAGCGCAGGACTTCCTCGATCGCCTCGAGCACCGGCTCGCGGATCGTCTCGAACTCGCGGTCGACCGCGAAGTACGGGACCGTCATGCAGGCGTGCCGGCGAGCGGTACGTCTCGTGACTGCGCGGACAGGAACTCGAGATACTCGGCGACGCCGCGCTCGAGGGGGTACGCCGGGTCGTAACCCACGAGCGTTCGAGCCTTCGAAATGTCGAGCGCGCCGCGCTTCGGCCGAAAGTCGTCGTCGTCCGTCGACACGTCGACAGGCATGTCGGGGAACTGCGCCGCCAGCAGCTCGTGGAGTTCTGCAAGCGTCCTGCCGCTGCCGGCCGTGATGTTGAACGTCTCGTTCTCGACCGGCGCGACGAGAACGCGCACAAGGCCGTGCGCAACGTCCGCGACGTACGAGAAGTCGAGCGCCGTCGTTGCCGGGTTACGCACCGTCAGCGGGCGCCCCCACAACGCACACTCGACGAAGCGCTGGACGATGCGGTCGTTCATGTCGGTTGGGCCGTACACCGCCGACGGTCGCACGATCGCGTGCTTGAGTCCGAACGCGCGCGAGAAGCTCTGCACGAGCACCTCGCCGGCGAGCTTCATCCCACCGTAGACATCCTTCGGAGCCGTCTGCTCCGTCTCCGGCATCGGTTCGCGCGTGAAGTCCCCGTAGACCATGCTCGACGACACGTAGAGGAACTTCTGCACGCTGCCGAGCTCGAGCGCGAGCTCGAGCAGGTTGAACGTGCCGCGCAGGATGCTCTCGAACGCGTGGTCGGCGCTGACGCGCGCGATCGTCGCGAGCGGCAGCGCACCGAGGTGGAGCATGTAGTCGGGCTTCGCGTCGAGAACCGCGCGCCGAAGCTCGTCGCGGTTCTCAGTCGAGGCGACGACGACGCGAGCGTCCCGCAGAAGCACCTCCCGCCGATAGCGAAGGCTGTGCCAGTGCTGCGGCTCGAACGAATAGGAGTACGTGCGGAGCGGGTCGACCGCCACGACCTCGTGGCCCTCGGCGGCAAGCGCAGCGCAGGTGTGCGAGCCGATGAAGCCGGCGCCACCGGTCACGAGGACGGTGCTCATGGCCGCGCCAGGGTAGCGACTGCGACTTCGGTAGCACCCTGCGCGGCCAAGACGTCGAGGTCGGTCGGCGCACAACGCCTGCGCAGGATCGAGAGCGCCGTGCGCAGCGCGAGCGTACGCCGCGCGTCGAGGAGATCTGTGTCGTGGAAGTAGACGTGGAGGACAGGGAGCCGAAGCCGCTGGACGGTCGCGCGCGCCGCGGCGCCGATCGAGTGCGTGCTCGGCAGCTCGAGGAAGTCAGTGCGCTCGTCCAGGCGAACCCGCGCGGGCCGCTCGAGTTGGAGCCGTGGTGCTCCGGCGAGAAGGTACGACGGCCGGAACGCGGTTGCGGTGCAGTCGGTGAGCCCGAGCTCCGCGACCACACGCGCGACGCCCTCGTCGATGAACCAGCCGCCGCCACAGAAGAAACGCGGCTCGAGCCCCTGCTCGCGCATCCACTCCACCTGTGCGCGCACGCGTGCACCGTGCTCGGGCGCCGCACCCGGCGGCCGCGCGTGGCGCGCATCGACGAAGTGCGTGTGCAGCCCGAACGGACCGTGAGCAGCGACCTCTCGCGCGCGTTCGAGCCACAGCTCCTCGTTCTCGCCAGGCTCCGGTGGACGGATGAGCATGGCGATGCGCAGGCCCGGCCGGAAGGCCACGAGCCGCGACCAGACGCCGTCGTCGAGGAGGCGCTCCGCATGGCAGCTGACGACCACACGAGAGCGCATCGAAACGATCGTACTGCGGGGTAGAGTCGGGCGGAGTGCGGTACCGGTCACGCCTAATGACGATCGCGGTGCTCGCAATCGCGTTGGCCTGCGGCGGAGCGACCGGGGCGCGCGGCGCGACGACCAAGGGGTTGTCCTGGACCGCGTCGCCGAGCCCGTTCCGGCTCTCGTTCTCCGCCGGTGGCGCACCGCTCCTCTCGGAGGCGGCTCTGTTCTCGGGGCCGAACGCACGCCTCGGCTATCGCCTCATCGACGGCTCTCCGCATGCCGTCACGTCGTTGGTGAACTCGACGTCGATCCCGGACGGCACCGAGTACCGCGCCGCCACTGACGAAAGCGGACGGACGGCGCTCGTCGACGTCACGCGAACGGCGACCGGGGCGCGCGTCTCGTTCACGCTCGATCCCGCGACGGGAGTGAAGTCCACCTTCGAATCGTTCGCGGCGTCGGGGATCGAGCAGTACCTCGGAGGCGGCGAGCAACCCAGACCTCTCGACCTGCGCGGCCGGTCGCTCGCGATTAAGGCGTCGTATACGTGCCAGCACACGATGCCTGCGCCGTTCTATCTCAGCTCCGCCGGCTACGGCATCTCGCTCCGCACGACAGCGATCGCGTCGATCGCGTTCCCGGGTGCGTCGCTCGCCGATACGTGCGACGGCGGCGTCGAGCCCACGTGCCCGCTAACGCCGGGACTCGCAATCGTGCAGCTGTGCGCAAAGACCGCGGGGCTTTCTTACGACGTCTTCGCCGGCACGCCCGAGCAGGTGGTGAGCGCGTACACGGCCACCGTTGGGCGGCCGCAGCTGCCGCCGCAAGACCAGTTCGAATTGATCAAGTGGCGCGACGTGTACACGGGCGCGACTCAGGTGCTCGAGGACGCTGACCGGCTACACGCGCTCGACATTCCGATCGGCTGGGTCGAGCTGGACAATCCGTGGGAGTCGAGAGCCTGCTACGGCTCGATGACCTTCGACGCCGGCCAGTTCCCTGACCCGGCGGGGATGATCGCCGGGCTCCATCAGCGCAACGTGAAGTTGATGATCTGGATCTCGCCGCTCGTGCGGAGGGAGTACTGCCCGCCCTCGACGATCTACGCACCGTCCACCCTGTTCGAAAGCGGCGGCAGCGCGTACACCATCGACCTCACCGACCAGACGGCGCTCTCCACGTTCGAGTCGCGCCTGCAGTCACTCGTGGCGATGGGCATCGACGGCTTCAAGGCGGACCGCGGCGAGGAGATCGATCTCGAGGGGAAGACACTCGCCGGCGGCCCGGGTGTGACCCTCCACAACCTCTACCCGTTGCTGTACGCGCGGGCTATCGCCGACGTGATCCGCACCTCCGGAAAGCAGAACACGTTCGCAACGATCCTTCGCTCCGGCGCGCCGGGCAGCCCGGGCGCCGTTCCGGGCTTTTGGGCAGGCGACCAGGAGGGTACGTTCGCCGGCCTCCAGAGTGCCATCCGCGACGGGCTCAGCGCCGGGCTCGCCGGGTATTCGACCTGGGGCTCCGACACGGGCGGCTACGGGAGCGACGGCCTGACGAGCGAGGTGTTCACCCGCTGGGCGCAGTTCAGCGCCGTCTCGCCGGTCTTCGAGGTCGGCGGCGTCGGTGGAAACGCGACGTTCTGGAACTACGGCGAACCGACGATCTCGATGTTTCGCGCGGCGGCGATCCTGCACTATGAGCTGTTCCCGTACTTGTACGAGCTGACGCGTAACGCCCATGCAACCGGCGTGCCGGTGCTTCGGCCGCTTGCACTCGAGTACCCGCGCGACGCGCAGGCCTGGCAGCAGGACTTGGAGGTCCTCGTCGGGCACAACCTGCTCGCCGCACCGGTGACGACCGCAGCGCCGGCCGTGCCACAGGTCTATCTCCCCGCGGGGCGCTGGGTCGATCTCAATTCGGGCAGCACGATCACGGGCGGGGCCGCTCCGTTCGCACGCCCGACGCCGCTCGACCAACTGCCGTTGTACCTGCGCTTGGGTACGGCGATCCCGTTCGCGGCGCGCGAGCCCCAGATCTGGCTTACGACGTGGCCGGTCGATGCGCTGCAGATGCCGGGGCGTGGAGGTTGGATGTACGCACCCGCACAGGGTTCGTTCGCGACGACGAGCACGTCCTACGGAACCTTCGCCGCGAACGTTCACGGCAAGACGGTGACGCTGAAGCTCGCCGGTGCGCCGCAGCAGACGCAAGTGCTCCTGACGGGCGTCCACCCAGCCGCCATCCGAATCGACGGCAAGCTCGTCCGTGCGAAGACGCCGGCGACGCTCAAGACGGCGGCCGCAGGCTGGGGTCAGACGTCGACGCCGTTCCCGGGCATCGCGCTTAAGCTCGCTCCGCGTCATGGCAACACGACGGTCCAACTGCTCCTCCGCAACACTCCCTGACGTGCTGCCGGGCCGTGTGACCGTCGGCGGGCTCGTGCTCGCAGCCACCCTGCCGATCGTCTTCCTGCATCTTCGGTACCAGCCTGCGGTCACATTGCACGCGGGCGGGGCGTCGGAGACCTTCAAACTCTCCGACGCGATGGTGTTGCTGACCGCCGTCGCCACGCTCGTGGCGGTGCGACGGCGCGGCACGCGCGATCTCCGTCCCGGTCCCACGGTATGGGTCACCGGCTTGCTGTTCCTCGGATGGATCGTGCTCGCGACCTTCTATCCGCTGCTCTCGCATCGAAGCTACGCGTGGAAGACGCATCTCGTCACCGCCGCGGAGTTCTGTGAATACGCGCTGCTCGCACCGGCGGTTGTCGTGCTCCTGCGCCGCCGCGCAGACGCGCTGCTCGCATTCGCCGCGCTTCTTGCGTGGACGACGGTCGCAGTTGTCATCGGCGTCGTGCAGTGGGCGGGATGGACGGGCTTGCACGGCTGGGGAAGAGGGCACCGCCAGCCTTCGCTGCTCGGCCCGCACGAGTTCGCAGCGCTCTCCGCGCTCACCCTCGGCGCCGGTCTCGTCGTACTCGTGCTGCGGGTCGAGGAGCGCCGCGTGCGGGCAGCCGCGTGGGTCGCAACCGTCGTGGGCATCGTCGGGTTCGTGCTCGGAGGTGCGACCGCAGGGATTGTCGGGCTCGTTCCCGCCGCCGTGCTAGCGGTCTGGATCGCCGTTCGACGTCGCACCGCGGACCGGCGCGTCCTCGCAGGCGCGCTCGCGGCCGCCGCGGTCGCGTCCGTCGGTGTCGTCGCGCTGCGAGCCGGCGACTTCGGAGAGTTCTTCCGTTTCCTTGGCCTGCGTCCGTTGAATCACTCTTCGTCGACGAACGTGCAGACGTATCCGCAGCGCACGATGCTCGCGTACATCGGCCTGCGCATCTGGATCCACCATCCGATCTTCGGCGTCGGTTGGCAGGGCTCGAACGAAGTGTCGGGATTCGGCCCAGAGCTGCTCGCCGCCCACGCACGCTTCCCGCACGTATCCGCATCGTCGTTCCCGTCGGCGCAGCATCCGTACGGAGTGCAGATCCTCTACCTACAGGCGCTCGACGACCTCGGGATCTTCGGTTTTGCGTTCCTCGTCGCGCTGATCGCGTCAGCACTCGTGATCGGCATGCATGCTGCGTTGCGCGCGCCGCCGGACGCCGCGCTCGCAGCGACGTTCGGCACGGTGTGGATCGTCATCCTGCTCGGATTCTGGCTCGCGCAGGGGCTGGTCGCGGGCATCCCGCTCGACGCGATGACGTGGCTCGCCTTCGGAACGGTCGCGCTGCGTCCGTACAGTCAGGCGTGATGGAAGCGCGCGCCGTACACGTCGCAGCCGCGCCGCTATTCGTTGCGGCACGCAAGCTCGAACGCGTTCGCCCTCTGTACGTCGTCGGCGCGTTCGTCGTCGTCGAGTGGCTCGCCGTGCTCGGCATCGCGCTGACGGTGAGGCACAACGGCTGGCTCTGGTATCAGGGCGGCGACCAGGTCTGGTTCTACACGACGAGCTGGCAGCTCTTGCACGGCCACCTCCCGGTGACGGCAGCCGGGTACGGCTGGTCGATCCTGCTCCTGCCGATCACGGTCGTCGGCGGGCCTAATCTCCTGCATTCCCTGCCGGCGATCGTGCTGCTCGACGTTCTCATTCTCCTGCCGGCCGCGATGGCCGCGCTGTACGGGATCGGCGAGCGGCTCGGCGGCCGCCTCGCCGGATACTGGGTGCTCGCCGTGTGGGTGGCGACGCCGCTCGTCGGCGTGCTGTACACGAGCACGGGCTACCACCAGAAGTACTCGGACATCTCGCTGCCGCAGTCGCTCGGTCTGACTGGGATGTCGGACTTCCCGTCGATGGTGATGCTCGCGATCTCCGCGTACTTCGCGGTGCGCACACTGCAAGGCGGCGGCTGGGCAGACTGCGCGCTCGCGGGGCTCTTCGGCGGGTTCGGGATCGGCATCAAGCCAGCGAGCGCGCTCTACCTCGGCGGGCTCGTGCTTGCCCTCGCAGCGATGCGGAACCGGCGCGCCGCAGCGTATGTCGCGGGCGGGCTCGCGCTTCCGCTGCTCACACTGCTTTTGTGGAAGGGCCGCGGCCTCGGCCACATCCCGTTGTTGCAGTCGTCTTCGCCCGCGTTCCGCGTCGCAGCAGGGCACACGCCTCCGCTCGCAGTCGGCTTGCACACCGGTAAGTACCTCCACCTCAACTGGTCGCACTTCACGGACAACATCGATTTGCTCCGCCAGCACTTCTGGAGCGGCCGCCTGATCGTCTTCTTCGTGGTCGCCGGCATCGTCGCGCTGTGGCGACTGCGACCCGCGGTTGCGTTGCTCGTCGGGGGCTGGTTTCTCGCGTTCGCGTTCGTCAAGGGCATGGACCCGAACGCGACGATCCAGGACGGAAGCCTGCTGCGGCTGATGATCGCCTCGATCCCGGCATGGGTGCTCCTGCTTGCCGCACTGCCACTCCTCGTGCCGGGGGTCCTGCGCCACATCCCCCACCCCCCAGCGCCACGAGAATGGGGGACGCCGCGCACGCGACTCGCCGTCGTATTGTCGGCGATCCTCCTCTTCGCGATCGTGCCCGCAGCATTCGCGGCCACGACGCACCCGATCGTCCGGGCGACCGGCTCGAACTTCACGAACACGACGTCGCTGTACAACGAGGAAGCAGGCCCGATTCCGGTCGTGCCCGCACTCGACCTCCAGGTGACGACGAGCCGCAGGCGGATCTCGCTCAACTGGCGGCCGCAACCTGCAACGCACGCGCGCTTCGCCTATGAGGTCGTCCGCACGCCGATCGCCGCCGCGAACGAGTTCTTCGCCTTCAGCGACTCGCTCACCTGGTTCACCTCGGCGACCCATTTCGTCGACGTCGTTCGACCCACCGAGATCGACGACTACTACTACCGCGTCCTCGTTGCAGCAGCCTGGACGGGCACCGCCGCCGTGGGCGACGGGTATGTCGCGAGCCAACCGGTCGTGGTCAACCTCTTGCCGCCAGGTGTGAAGTCACCCGCAGCATGCGGCGTCCGCATCGACCGCGACGGTGACTGGGAGGCGGTATTCGGCCGGGCCGTTTCGACCGCGAACGCCGCCACGATCAACTCCCGGGTCGCTTCCCTCGACCCCGACCTCAATCTCACAACCGAAGCGGACGGCTGCAACGACTACGAGGCTGTCGCGAAGTTCGCAACCCGTGCCGAGGCGGAGGCCGCCGTCGCGAAGATCGTGGCGCTGGGATACGAGCGCATGTTCCACGTACAACCCGTCGTCGAACAGAGCTAGCGCAGGTCCTTGTTCGACTCCATGTCGAACCACATGGCAAAGAGCGTGAACTGTGACCCCGAGACGAGCAGCAGCGCGACGAGCACGACGGTGCCGACGCTCACCGCGTTGCCCGCGATGCGGTAGCCGAGCTCGATCCCGCCGAGCGCGAGCCCGGCGAGCGTGAAGAGCAGGCCGAGCGCATAGAAGAACACGAGCGGATGAAAGTCGCGGATGACGTACTTCTCGCGCAGGCGCCAGAAGAATCCCTTCAGCAGCAGCCACGAGATGCGCGGGACGACGCGGTGATAGCGGATGCCGGACCGCTCGCCGACGCCGTAGACGGGTCGCGACCGAAAGTCACGCACGCGCGCATTCCAGACGTTCAGATGCACGAGGAAGTCGTTGGGGAAGCCGTAGCCCGTATAGACGCGGTCGAGGTCGAGCTGCTCGAGCATCGGCCTTCCGATCGCGGTGTAGCCCGACTGTGAGTCCGCGACGTGCCAGTAACCCGAGGCGATCTTCGTCAACAGCGACAGCGCCGCGTTCCCGAGATAGCGCATGTGCGGAATCTGTTCCCACGCCTGGCCGCTGACGAGCCTGTTCGCCTTCGCGTAGTCGAGCTCGCCGCGCGCGACGGGCGCAACGAGCGTGGCCAGGTCGCTGGGATCCATCTGGTTGTCGCCGGCCATGACGCAGACAACATCCCCTCCGTCGGCAAGTGCCCGCTTGTAGCCGGTGACGATCGCCGCGCCGACGCCCCGTCGACGATCGTGCCCGACCACCTCGACGCGGGCGTCGCCGAACGATCGCGCGCGCTCCGACGTGGCATCGCGCGAACCGTCGTCGACGACGACGATTCGGTCGACGAAGTCGGGAATGCCAGCGAGCGTCGCACCGATCAACTGCTCCTCGTCATGCGCAGGCACGACGACGGCGACGCGCTTCCCTTCGAGCACGGGGAAAGCCTATTCGCCGCGGCGACGCGCGACCGCCGTGGCCACCGGATCCCACAGCAGCGCGGCGAGGCCGCCGAGGATGACCCCGACGAGCCCGGCGACGACGACGGAGTTGCGACGGCTGCGCGCGGTGACGCGTTCGGCGGACGCCGGCGTCAGGATCGTCGGCGCCTCAACAGCCGAGGCTTGGTGCAGGAGCTGAGTCGAACTCGTGAGATCGAGCTGCAACGTGCGTAGTTGGACTTGCAATAAAAGCTTGTCCGTCGAGGAAACGCTCGAGCTGGTGATCCCCGCCTCGATTGACGAGATCGCCTTCTCATCGTCGGAGATCTCGTTCCTGAAGCTCGTGATCTTCTCCTGCGCGAAGCCCGCTAGGCGGGCGAGCGTCTCGGCTGCGAGCTGGTTGGCCGCGCACGACGCAACTGCCTTCACCGGGGACTTGACCGACAGCGTTACGAGCGGATTCTGACCGTTCTTCGAGAGATTGCCGGCGACCGGCTGCGTCGAGATCCCCGAGCGGAACTTTGCGACCTTCGTCTTGCAGAGCACGGCGACGCGCTGGTCGACCGCAAGCGAGTGCGCAATCGTGCCCACGGTGCTCGGATTCGTCTGCAAAGACTGCAGCTGCACGTTGCCGCTCGCGCTGTACGGCTGGCCGAGGTAGAGCGTCGCGCTCGCCTTGTAGGTCTGCCCGCCGCTCAGCGCTGCGGCATAGCCGACGATCGCACCGAGCACAAGGCCGAGGACGAGCAGCCACCACCGCGCACCCAGGAGGCGCACGTACTTGCCGAAATCGACCTCCTGCTCCGCCTCTGGATCGACGCTCATCGCGCGGCGACTCTAGCTGAGGCCCAGGCCCACATTCGCGCCAAACCGTCTGCGAGCGATGCCGACGGCCGCCACCCCAGCGCGTCGCCGATGCGTGAGACGTCGGCCTTCGTCCGGCGCACGTCGCCGGCGGCGCGGTCGACGTGGCGCGCGTCGAGCGTCCGTTCGGAGATCTTCTCGAGGAGCGCGATCGCGTCGAGCATCGATGCCTCCTCTCCGCCGCCGACGTTGTAGACGGCGCCGGCGGGCGCGCGCTCCATCGCCGCCATGGTCGCCGTCACAGCGTCGGCGACCTCGGTGAAGCTGCGTGACTGCTCGCCGATCCCGTAGATCTCGAAAGGTGCGCCGGAGAGCAGCGCCTCGCACACACGCCGGAAGAACATGTCCGGCCGCTGCCGCGGGCCGTACACGGTGAAGTAGCGCAAGACGACCGCGTCGAGCCCGTGTGCACGCACGAGATGCTCGCACGCGAGCTTCGTGATCCCGTACGGCGAGACCGGCTGCTGCGGCGCGTCCTCCGGCGTCGGGTACGACTCCGCCTCGCCGTACACCGAGGAGCTGGAGGCGAGCACGACGCGCACGCCGGCAGCGGCGGCACTCTCGAGCACGCGGTGTGTCGCAAGCACGTTGCGGCGGAGATAGAGCGGGAACACCTCGCCGAAGCTGCGCACGCCGGGTTGGCCGGCGAGATGGAACACGCCGTCGATCCCGGTGAGATCGAGTGACTGCTCCGCGAGATCGAGGCGCACGATGTCGAGCCCGCGCGCGTTCTCCTCCTTCTCGGCGGGGTCGTAGTAGTCGGTGAAGCAGTCGACGCCTACGACGTCATGTCCCGCGGTCAGAAGCGACTCGGCGAGGTGCGAGCCGATGAAGCCGGCGGCGCCGGTGACGACGTATCTCATGGCCGCGGGACCATCCCATAGACGATGCCGTAGCCGATCAGGAAGAAGCGTCCCTTGATCGCGACAGCGGGCGTGTACTTCCCGTCGGCGAAGCTCCAGAGCAGCTTGCCCGTGCGCGCGTTCAACGCATAGGTGCGTTTCTTCAGCGTCGCGAAGTAGACGACGTGACCGATCACCGTCGCCGAGCCGGAGATCTGGCCGTTCGCGTTGAACGTCCAGCGGACGTCGCCCGTCGCCGCATCGAACGCATAGAACGTGCCGCTGTACGAGCCGGCGAGGACGAGCTGGTTCCACACCGCCGGCGATGCGTAGACGTAGCCACCGGTGCCGTGGGACCAGCGGAGCTTGCCGGTGGTCGCACCGAACGAGTACACGCGTCCGTCTGTCGAGCCGATGTAGACGCGGCCGTACGCAATCGCGGGCGTCGAGTAGAACTGTGAGTTGCCGATAAGCCGCGGCTGCGCGCTCGCGCGCCAGACAAGACGGCCGTTCGGCGCAAGGCAGTAGACGTGGCCGTCATACGAGCCTGCGTACAGGCGGCCGCCCGCGTACGCGATCGCGCCCTTGATCGCGCCGCCGAGATGCTTGTGCCAGATCAGCTGGCCCTGGTTCGCGTTGAACGCCCACACGTCGCCGTTCCAATCGCCGACGTAGATGCGCGCGCCGAGGAGCAGCGGGGAGCTCTCGGACGGGCCGATCGCCCGTTGCCAGCGAATCTGACCGTGACCGGCGGAAAACGCGATGAGCTTGCCCTGACGGCCGTGACCGCCGTTCAGCACGTTGCACGGCGGCTGGTTGAGGAACGTCTCGTACACGGTGCCGTGGGCGTGCAGCCCGATCGCGGGCGTTGCGGCGACGCAGCGGTGCGCCGGGTAGATCCACGCGCGCTTCCCCGTCGTCGCGCTTATCGCCGTCAGCGAGCCCGCGTTCGTCGAGAAGTACAGCCGGTTGAATCCGATCGCAGGCGGAAACTCGATGAGGCTCAAAGCCTGGTAGCGCCAGACCGTGCGGTACGGCGGAACGAGCGCAAGATCGATGGCGCGCGTGCGGTCGGACGCGAAGCCGTACGTCGGCCACGGGACCTTCGGCGGAGGCGTTACCGCGTGTCGCTGGGTGGTTACGAACTCCACCGTCGACGAGCCCCGGACATTGCGCGCCTCGTGCAACCGATGGACGACGTACGCCGCGACCGCGCCGCCGAACAGCACGGCGATGCAGGCGAGCACGATGATGAGCCGCCTCCGCATCTCGGCGGCTCAGCGTATCGACGGCGGCGCCGCGATCAGGCGATCGACCAGCTCTTCAAAACGCTGCGTCACCGACCGCCACCAGAAGCGCTCCGAGCTTGCGCGAATTGCGCAGCCTTCCCACTCACGCTCGAAGGCCGCGATCATCGCGTCACGCAGGGCGAGGGCGTCGCCCGGTGGCACCAACAATCCGTTCTCGCCCTCGCGAATCTGTTCCAGGAGGCCTCCGACGGCGGTGCCGACGACCGGCGTGCCGCACGCCAAAGACTCCGACACGGACACCGGCATCCCCTCCGAGAAGCTCGGAAGGCAGACGATGTCCGCGGCCGCGATCCAGGTCGCAAGCGATTCCGGGTCGAGCATCCCCAGATGTGTGCAGCCTTCGATGCCGAACTGGCCGGCGACGTAGCAGCGCACCGAGTCGAGACCCGAGAGAGCTTCGCGCAACACCTCGGATCCCTTTTGCGGCGTGGCGCGACCAATGAACAAGACGACCCGGGCAGCGAGCTCCAGCCCGAGCTGCGCGCGCACCTCGCTCCGCGCGCGAGGTCGAAAGACCGTCTCGTCGACGCCCATTGGGATCACTGCGATGCGCTCCTCGGGCACGCCGATCGCCACGAAGTGCTCGACCATCCATTGCGCGACGCACGTGATCCCGCTCGCCCTCAGGCACGCGTCGACCATTTCGGCGTGATCGCGGCCGCGGACGTCGTTGCCTCGGTCGCGCAGCCAGCGCACGTCGGTTCCGTGCGCGGTCAGCAGCGCAGGCACGTTCAGCGCCTCGGCGAGACGGACGCACGCAGGAGCCACCGCATACAGGAAGTGGCCGTGGAGCACGTCCGGACGCTCACCGTGCAGGCGGAGCACCGCACGGCTGCCGAGCACCCGCGCCGACGTCTCAGTTCCCTTCGGAATGCGCAACATTGGATAGCGCAGGACGCGCACGCCGGCGCCGGGACGCTCGAGCCCGTGCTGCCAGCCCTGCACGTCGCGGCCCCAGACCCGGCGATGCAATCCCGGCAAGACGAGCTTCGGAACGAGTACGACCTCGTGAAAGCGCTGTGACATCCGGACTGTGAGGTCGCGGACGAACGGGCCGTTGTGCGGCTCGGATGTCGACGGCCACAGGTCCGTGAGCACGCCGACGACCGGCACGGGCGGCACTCTAGCGTCGCGTGGACGCAGAGACGCGCGCAGCGTGGACCGGTGTGACGGCATACAGCGTCGAGTAACCGTGGAAGAGCAAGTACATCCCGTCGCCCGAAACCGGCACGTACTGGCCGTGCTTGAAGCGGATGAGCACGCGGCCGCTGCCCGCGTCGACACCGACGATGCGGTGCGCGAAGCTACCCGCGTACGCCACGCCGTCGACGACGACGGCGGCGCCCGAGATCGGTCCTCCGGTGCCGACGCTCCAGAGGACTCGGCCGCTCGCGGCCGAGACGCCGTAGAAGACACCGGTGTACGACCCGAAGAACACGCGGCCTCCCGAAACCGCCGGAGATGAGTACACGTACGACCCGGTGCCGACGCTCCAGAGATAGCGTCCGTGCGTCGTGAACGCAGTGAGCGAGTCGCCCGTCGACGACGGCACAAAGATGCGACCGCCCGCAACGGCCGGCGTGCCGTAGATACGGCCGTTGACGGACGCCGTCCACCGCGTCGCTCCGTTGCGCCACGACAGCGCCCAGAGCCGGCCTGCGTAGTCGCCGATGTAGAGCGTGCCGCCCGCAATCGATGCGCTCGACGTGATCTTGGCCCCGAGGTTGTGGGTCCAGCGCAGGCGCCGCGTGCGCAGGTTGAGTGCGTACAGCCGCCCGTTCCATGCGCCGAAGTAGTCGACACCGTCTCGCACGATCGGCGACGACTCGATCGGCGATCCGATGTCGTAATGCCACAGCAAGCGGCCGGTCGCCCGATCCAACACCCAGACGTGGCCGTCCATGCCGTGGTACACGAGCTGCGACCCGAAGACTGCCGGCGAGGACGCCATCCATCCGTGCGGCGTCGCATGCCGCCAGACGACTTTGCCTTGGTTCATGGAGATCGCCCGTATCACGCCGGCGAAGTTCCCGATGTAGGCGATGCCACTGTCGACGACGGCGGGGAACTCGATGAGTCCGCCGAGCTCGACGCTCCAGACGCTCCTGAACGGCGGCCGCATGCGGATGTACAACTGCGACTGCGTGCGAGTCGCAGTCGCGCCGTACAGCGGCCACTGGAGTTGCGGCCGGTAGATCCGCAACATGACCTTGCGATACGCGTGGAAGTCCTCGTACAGAAGGCGCGACCCGAAGCCACGCGCGCTCACGCCGACGTGCAGCGCCTCGCGCCACGGCACGCGGATGACGGCGATGCCGTGGCGGTTCGTGTGCGCTTCGCGGTGCCACAGCGTCACGCGCGCGTGCGCGACAGGCTGCCAGGAGTCGCCGTCGATGACGGTGATGACGAGCTTCGCCGGCGCATGCACGACGACGTGGTGCACCGGCTTCGGCGCCGCCGGAGGAACGACGGCATGGTGCACCGAGCCGCCACACCCGGCCGCCAGCCCTACGACCGCGATCAGAAGCGTTACGGCTCGGCGATCGGCTCTGGGAGCTCTTCCGCGAACGGCTCCAAGGTACCGCCGGATCCGGCCGACAGCACGAGCTCGGAGAAGAAGCGGGTCATGACGAGCCCTTCGCGAAAGTCGCCGAGCCGTGGCTCGGGATGCTCGCCCGCGGCGAGTGCAAGCGCGAGCTCCGGGTAACGGCTGCCAGCGGCGGTCGGCAGCGGGAATGCGCCGCCGAAGCGCGGATTGATGTCGGTGACGCGATGCGAGCCGTCGGGCTCGCGGAAGCACTGGATGTTCGCCGGGCCGATGAGCTCGAGCGTCTCGGCGACGTGGCGGCCGACCTCGATGAGCTGCTCGTCGCGGATCGTCGTGCCCTTGATCGACTCGCCGCCCTTCGACTCGATCATCGTGCGCGGCACGGCGTTGAGGCAGCGAGACTCGAGATCGCAGAAAACGTCGATCGAGAACTCCTCGCCGCGACAGCACGCCTGTACCATCGAGTCGTACTCGGTGTAGTCGAGGAAGAACTCGAGCTCACGCGCGTCTTTGCTGTGGTAGATGCCGCGCGAGCCGAAGCCATGGCGCGCCTTCACGAGCACCGGGAACGGGAGCGTCTCCGGCAGCGCGTCGGGAAGCCACGTGTCCGGCGAGCCGATGCCGCGTTCGACGAAGAGCGCATGCGCGGCCCATTTGTCGGCGAGCGCGTCGACGATCTCCGGCGCGGGCAGCAGCACGAGCGCACCGAGCTCGTCCTTCGCACGCGAGAGCACGCCGTGGTCGAGATCGGTGAGCGGAACGACGAGCGAGATGTCGTGTACGCGCACCAGCTCGGACAGAGCTGAGATGTAAGAGGCGTCATCGATACGCGGCACGAAAGCGTGCGCATCCGCGTGATAGAGGGCCGGCGCCAGCGGGTTGACGTCGACCGCGAGGGTTCGCGCGCCGGCGCGGCCGAAGGCGCTGACGATGTCGACGCGCTGGCCGGCGCACGTGAACAGGACGCCCTGCATGCACGGAACGGTACCGTCGCCGTCGTGCAACCCCGAATCCTCGCCGCGTTGGCCGTCCTCATCGCGGCTTGGATCGTGGCGAGCCTCGTGCTGTTCGTCTGGCCTTCTGCCGAGACCGGCGCGCCCCGGCACGCCGACGTCGTGGTCGTCCTCTCCGGGGCAACCGACCGGCTGCCGCCGGCGCTCGCGCTCATCCGCCGCGGGGTCGCACCTGTCCTCGCGATCTCGAGCGTGGGCCAGACGCCGAAGTGGCTGCGCGCCCACCGCCTCTGCCGCGCGGGCCATTACGCGCAGGCACGCGTCCTCTGTTTCGAGGCGACTCCCTACAGCACGAGGGGCGAGGCCGAGACGATCGCGCGCCTCGCGCAGATGCACCGCTGGCACTCGATCGTCGTCGTCACCTCGACGTACCACGTCACACGCGCCCACCTGCTCTTTTCACGCTGTTACTCCGGGAAGCTCTCTTTCGTCGGAGCCGAGGCCCCGTGGTGGGTGTTGCCGTGGGAATGGGCCACCGAGACCGGCAAGCTCGTCGTGCAGGAGACGGCCGAGCGCCACTGCTGATTAGCGCCGCCAGCCGCCGGTTGCGCCCTTGTACGTGCCACGGAAGAGAGCGAGCGGCGTCAAGGCGGCGATCTTCAAGTCGACCGACGGCGACCGGTGCTCGACATACCAGACGTCGAGCTCGATTCGCTCGTCCCACGGAAGTGAGGCGCGTCCGTTCACCTGCGCCCAGCCGGTGATCCCGGGCTTGACCGCCAGACGAACTCGCTGGCGTGGCGTGTACTGGTCGACCTGGTAGCGAAGGGTCGGGCGTGGGCCAATCACGCTCATGTCCCCGCGCACGACGTTCCAGAGCTGCGGGAGCTCGTCGAGTGACAGCCGGCGGAGGATGCGTCCGGCGCGCGTGATCCGAGGATCCCCTTCCGCGACGGCGTAGCCCGCGCCCTCGTGCTCGGCTCCGACCGTCATCGTGCGCAGCTTGAGCAACTCGAAGTCGCGACCGTCCTTGCCCACACGCGTCTGGCGGAAGAGCACCGGACCGCGACTCGTGAGCTTGACGGCGAGCGCACCGAGCGCGACGAGCGGCGACGCGACGACGAGAGCCGTCCCCGCGACGACGACGTCGGCGGCGCGGTTCATCGCGTTCCCTCCGCCGGCTCCCAGGTCGCCGGCACACCGCGGCGGACGTAGTTCCAGAGCGCGACGACCGTCGCCCAGGTCACGAGCACGTAGTAGCGCGGCAAGCCGACGCCTAGCAACGCGGCGGCGAGCACGCCGAGCTGGAGGCCGAGCGCGACTGCGTACACCGTGCCGCTGCCGACGAGCGCGACCGACGACGCGAGCAGGATGAGATGAAGCAAGCCGCTCGCGTAGCGCAGGTGCCGATGCGACACGATCTCGAGCAAGTAGACCGGGCGCAATCCGCGGAGCATCTTTCCCTCGACGACGATCGCCCAGCAATGCTCGAACATGCGGACCTTGCGCCGGTACTCGTCCTCGGTGGTGGGCGTTGCCTTCTCATAGGCGTTCGCCTCGGCGTCATAGACGGCGCGCCGGCCCTGCTGCACCATGAGGTACGGCAGCGAGAGGTCATGACCGAATCTGGGGTCGACTTCGACGTAGTCGCTCCGCCGCACCGCGTAGATCGAGCCATTCCCACCTGTGACGGAGTCGAGTCGCGACTCGTCCGCGCGCAGAGCGAGCTCGTAACGCCAGTAGAGACCTTCCTTGTTGTGGCCGTCCCCACCGACGATGTTGAGGCGGCCGCATACGTACGCGACCGCCGGGTCGGCGAATGCGCGCACGAGCTTGCGCAGCGCATCGGGCGCCCAGGTCGAGTTCGCGTCGGTGAACGCGACGACCTCCGCGCCGGTCGCCCGCACGGCCGCGTTCTGCGCCGCCACCTTCCCGCCGCGGGCGTTGCGCACGACACGGGCTCCCGCCTGCTCGGCAAGCGTCTCGGTCGCGTCGGTCGATGCGTCCGACGTGACGACAATCTCGAGCCGGTCGCCCGGATAGTCGAGCGCGGCGATGTTCTCGATCCGTCGTGCGATCACGCTCTCCTCGTTGTGCGCGGTCACGATCACGGCGACGACTGGCGCCTCGTCGTCGCCACGGCGAACGCTGCGCTCACGAACGCGTCCGAGCACGCGGGCAACGGCGGGATACCCGACATGCGTCCACACGAGAGCGCCGAGCGACACCCAGAACAGGACGACGGCGACGATCATGCGACGAGCTCGTGCAGGAGATCGGCGTAGCGCCGGAAGGCGACGGCACGGTCGGCCTCGGACACGACGTACTCGCGGCCACGTCGTCCCATGTCCTCGAGATCGAACTCACCGTCGTGCGCGTCGCGGATCGCAAGTGCAAGCTGCTCGGGCCGCCCGGGCGGAACGACGACTCCGCACTGCACCCGTTCGACGAGCTGCACTGTCTCGCTCGCGGCCTCGGCGGCGACAATGACGGGCCGCCCCGCTGCGAGGATCCCGTACAGGCGGCTCGGCACGACGAACCCCGAGAGACCCTTCGCGAGCCCGACAACGTGGACGTCCGCGGCCGAGAGTGATTGCGAGAGCATCTCGCGCGGCTGATACGGCAGGTACACGATCGGCACTTCGAGCACCTCCGTCAGCTGCTCGAGCTCGCGACGACGCGCGCCGCCGCCGATCAGCACGATGGCGAGGTCGTCGAGGTCGCGCAGGAACGTCGCCGAGCGCACCAGCGCGTCGAGATTCTGCGCGTGCCCGATGTTGCCCGAGTGCATCACGACGAATTTGCCGTCGAGGCCCTGTTCCTGCGCCCAGTCGTTGTCGCGTGGCATCGGCGTGATCGCATTCGTGTCCACCCAGTTCGGAATGACGCGGATGCGCTGGCGCGAGGCTCCCTTCGTCTCCAACCTGTCGCGCATCGTCTCGCCGATCGCCACGACGCGGTCGGCGCGGCGGAGATAGAAGCCGATCAACTCGCGGAGAAACGCAATGACGACGCGATTCTCGAGCCGGCGCAGCTCGACCGCGATCTCGGGAAACACGTCCTGGCTGATCACGACGAGCGGGGCCCGGAAGCGGCGCGCGACGACGAGGGCAATGTCGGCGATGATCGGCGGGTCGGTCATGCAAAGGACGACGGCGGGCTTCTCGGCGCGAAGTGCCGCGAGGAGTGAGAGCCCCACATACGAGACATAGTTGAACGCGCGCCGGCTCAGACGGCGGCGGTCGTAGCTCGTCGAGTTCACCCGCACGATCTCGACACCGTCCTTGACGGTGCGCCCGGGAACGCTGTCCGGGTCCGCGCTCATGCCCGTGATCACGGTCACGTCGAACTCGCTGACGAGTTGCCGGCAGAGGTCGTGCAGGAGATACGCCGTCGCCTCGACCCCCGGCCAGTAGTACTGATTGAGGACGAGCAACCGCGCGCGCGTCCCTCGCCGCCGTGCTCTCGACACGGCGGCTACGGTACCGGCGTGCCGACTCGGGTCGTTGTCCTCTCCGAGATCCCGACGCCGTACAGGCTCCCCCTCTACGAGATGCTCGCTGCCCGTCCGGAGCTCGAGCTCGAGGTGCTGTTCTGCAGTCGTGAGCAGCCGGACCGTCCGTGGGACCTCGACGAGCAGCTCGCACGCGTGCCGCATCGGTTCCTTCCGGGAATGGGCCTTCGCTTCGGCGGCCGCCGCAACACGTTCGTCTACGAGGTGAACCCGACCATCGTGCGCGAGCTCTCGCGCCGTCGGCCCGACGTGCTCGTGATCGGCGGCTACGCCGTCTTCGCGGAACAGGCGGCGATCGCGTACGCCCGCGCGCGCCGCGTGCCGTACGTGCTGCACACGGAGAGCCAGATGCTGAAGCAGCGGCCGCGGCTGAAGCGAGCTGTCAAATGGGCGTTGCTGCCGCCGATCGTGCGCAACGCGGCGGCGGCGCTCGCGGTCGGGTCTGCAGCGGCGCGCTACCTCGAGCACTACGGGCTGGCTCGCGACCGCATTCGCATCTTTCCGAACACGATCGACGTCTCCCGCTATCGCACCGCGGCGGAGAACGCGCGCGCGCACGGCGGCTCCGGCGAGCGGTACTGGCTCTATGCGGGCCGCCTCGTCGAGGACAAGGGGCTGACGGAGCTCATTGCGGCGCTCCGTTCGCTCGGAGAGCATCCGCCGCTGCTCGTCGCCGGGGAAGGCCCGCTCGCAGCCAAGCTCGCACAGGTATCCGGTGTGCGCATGCTCGGCTTTCGCCCGACGGACGAGCTGATCGAGCTCATGGCCTGCGCAGAGCTGACGATCGTCCCGTCGCGCAACGAGCCATGGGGCGTGGTCGTCAATGAAGCGCTCGCCGCCGGCTCGCCCGTCGTCGTCGGTGACAAGGTCGGAGCGACCGAGGACCTCGTCATCGACGGCGTGAACGGCCGCGTGTTCGCATCGGGCGACGCGAGCGCACTCACGCGCGCGCTGTCGCAGCCTCCGCCCGCCGGTGCTCGCGATCGGGGGCCGATCGACTCATGGGACTACGCGTTCGGTGTAGCGCAGTTTCTCGAGGCGATCGAGATCGCGCTTCAGCGCAACCGGTCGCGGAAGAGCTCGGCGAGCGCGGCGACGTTCGTATCGAGGTCGTAGCGAGCGCGGACCGTTTCGCGTCCGGCGTGCCCGATCTCGTCGGGGTGTCCTAAGAGTGCAGCGATACGATCGGCGAGGGCGGGCACGTCGCCCGGCGGTGCCAGCAGCCCGCTGACTCCATCGGCGATCAGCTCGGGGATGCCAAAGGCATTGCTCGAGACACAGGGAACGCCGAGCGACATGGCATCCATCAACGCAACCGGCAGGCAATCGTGGTCGCCGTCGGGAGTCTCGATGCACGCGAGTGCGAAGACATTCGCGCGCGCGACAGCGGCGAGAGCCGCTTCGTGCTCGAGCGCGCCCGCGAAGCGCACGCGATCCTCGACGTCGAGCTCACGGGCGAGCGCCTCGAGCGCCGCACGTTCCGGACCGTCGCCGATCACCTCGAGCCGCGCACCATCGAGCTCTGCGACCGCACGCACGAGCACGTCATGGCCCTTCTTCGCGCCGAGCGTCCCGAGCGAGACGACGAGTCCCTGCTCGAAGCCTTCGCGCGACGGGCGCGGCGGCACGCCGAGGCGGCGGACTTCGATCTTCGGGCGCCAGCCTTCCCCGTAGCGCCGGCAGAGGAGCTCGACCTCGAAGTCGCTGCCGACGACAACGAACGAGGCGGCCGCGAGCTTCTCCGGCATCAGGTCGAGGCGGTGATACGTATGACCGGAGAAGCTGTACGTGCAACCGGCCGCGCGCGCGCCGAAGAACGCGGCATTCGACGCCTCGAGTGGAAACTGCGCGTGCACATGGTCGCGAGCCCGGTAGAGCGACCGCGCGAGCGATGCCCCGCGCATCGCAGCGAGCGCGCGGCGCGGCAAGCGGCGCGACGCAAGCAGGGGGACGACCACAGGCGACGGGAGCGAGCGCTCGACGAGGCGCGCCTTTCCGGTGGGCAGAAGGGTCCAGGGCTCGACCTCGATTCCCGCGGCGCCGAGCCCCTCGACCTCCTTGAGGGTGAACGTCTCCGTCAGCCGCGGGAATTCATGGCTGACGTACGCGACGCGCTTCACTTCGCCACGAGCTCCGGCAGCAGCAGCTCGAGGTGCCGGTCGAGCGAGAAGCGCGCGGCTGCCGCGGGACCCGCGGAAGCGAGTCCGGCGGCGAGCTCCGAATCGTCGAGCACCCGGCCGATGGCGCGCGCGAGCGCAACCGAGTCGCCGCGCCGGACGAGCACCCCGCCGTCGCCGTCCTTCAGCCAGGACGGGATCCCGCCGGCGTCGCTCGCGACCACCGGCAGCCCAGCCGCGAGCGCTTCGACGCCGGCGATGCCGAACGGCTCTTCCCACAGCGAGGGAAGGACAAAGACGCGCGAGCCGCGGAGCAGCCGCGCACGGCGTTCGGCGTCGATCCAACCGACGAAATCGACATTCACCCCGAGACGCGCTGCCTCGCGCTCGAGGCCGCCGCGCGCCGGGCCGTCGCCGGCAACGAGTGCCCGCACGCCGTCGAGATGCGCGAGCGCCCGCAGCAGCACGTGCACGCCCTTCGCCGCGACGAGGCGGCCGACGTACAGGACGTAGTAGCCCTCCTCCGTCGGCCCCGGCTGCGCTGCCGCGACCGGATAGCCGACGACGCGCACCCGGTCGGCAGGCGCGCCGCTGCGCACGAGCACGTCGGCAACAAACGGCGACGCGGCAAGGATTCGGTGCAGGTGCGGCCACATCGCCTCCCAGCCGCGTGCCCGCCGGTACGCGCGCACGAACCGATCGGGGCGACGGTTCGTCGAGCGCTCGGTGTACGCCCGGTAGAAGCAGCGGAAGCTCGTTCCCTCCTCGCAGAACGCTTCCCTGCGCTCGAGGTAGCGCTGGTTGCCGGGACAGACCATGAAGTAGTCGTGCGCGTACGCGACGACGGGGCCGCGCTCGGCCGCCGCGCGGACCTCGTCGACCAACGGTGTGTGCGCGAAGCACACGTCGAAGTCGCCGTCGAAGACATTCTCGTGTCCGCGCCGCTCCAGCTCGGGAAGGAGCAAAGCGAGGTACGCCTGGACGCCGCCGATCGCGTCGAGGTCGTCGACGAGATGCAGGATCTTCACGCGTAGTACTGGTGGATCCTGCGTGTCGCGGCGGCAACGCGTACGACGTCGTCTTCACTCATCGCCGGCGAGAGCGGGAGGCTCAGCACGCCCGCAGAGAGCCGCTCCGTGTTCGGCAGCGTCCCGCTGGGAATGCGGAGCGCGTCGCGGTAGTACGGATGCAGATGCACGGCGCGATAGTGGATGCCGGCGCCGATGTTCTCCGCACGCAATGCGGCGAGCAGCTCGTCGCGGTCGATACCGAACGCGTCGGGGTCGACCTCGACGATGTACAAGTGATGTCCGTGGCGGAGAGAGTCGTTCCACGGCCGCGGCTGCGCGCGCAGGCCGGGAATGTCCTCGAGCTCGCGGTCGTACGCCGTGGCGAGCGCGCGGCGCGCGTCCATGAACCCTTCGAGGCGATCGAGCTGGACCAAGCCGATCGCCGCTTGCAGGTCGGTGAGGTTGTACTTGAACCCAGGCGCGACCGCGTCGCTGTACACGACCTCCTTCGTCCGGAACCGCTTCCACGCGTCCCGCGAGAGACCGTGCAGCCGCAGGATCTCGAGCCGTTCGGCGAGCTCGGCGTCGTCGACCGTCACCATCCCGCCCTCGGCGGTCGTGATGTTCTTGTTTGCGTAGAAGCTGAAGCACGCGATGCCGCGCGCGCCGATCGGCCCATCGCGATCGGCCGCACCGACGGCGTGGGCGGCGTCCTCGACGACGAACGCCCCGTGTTCGCCGGCGATGCTGCGCAGCGCCGGTAGGTCGCATGGGTAACCGCCGAAATGCACCGGCAGCACGACGCGCGTGCGATCCGTCATCAAGCGCTCGACATGCGCGGGGTCGATGTTGAGTGTCTCGCCGTCGACATCGGCGAACACGGGCGTCGCTCCCGCGTGATGGATCGCGTTGACCGTGGCGACGAAGGTGAGCGACGTCGTGACGACCTCGTCGCCCGGGCCGACGCCGAGCGCGACGAGCGCCAGGTGCAGCCCAGCCGTGCAGGACGAGACGGAGATCGAGTGCTGCGCCTGGACGAGCTCGCCGAACCGCACCTCGAATTCCTTGCAGCGCGGGCCTTGGCCGATCCACGTCGAGCGGATCACCTCGGCTGCCGCGTCGACCTCTGCGTCGCCGAGCACGGGCTTCCCGAAGACGAGAAGCTCGTCGAACGCCGGATCGCCGCCCTCGACGGCAGGCGTCGAGGCGATGGGGCGAACCTCCATCGTCGGCAGGCTACCGAAGCACCCGGAGAACGACGGCTTCGAGCTTGTTCGCCGCGACAGACCAGGTAAACCGTTCCCGGACCGCGCGGTGCAGTGCGGCTGCGAGGGACACGCGCAGCTCGTCGTCTCGAACGATGCGCAACAGCGCGTTGTGCAGTCCGTCCGGATCGTTCCGGTCGAACGGCAGATACTCGACGTTCGGCTCTAGCAGGGTGTCGAGGCTCGCACCTCGCTGCATGACGACGGGGATACCGGCCGCGCCGAACTCGACGAGCTTCACCGGAAACGCGTAGTCGAAGACGTCCGGGATGACCGCGACATCCACCGCCTCGAGCGCCCTCGGTACGTCTTCGTACGGGACCGAGCCGGTGAACTCGAAGCGTGCGTCGAGCCCGAGTGCGTGCACGCGATCGCGCACCTCGTCGAGTCTAGGCCCGTCACCGACAATGAGGAACCGAACGTCGGCCTCGTCGACGACGCGCCGGGCAACGTCGGCGAGAGTCATGAGCGAGTCGGCGTGCCATGCCATCAAGTGGCCGATCCAACCGATCACAACCCGCTCGGCGCGCCGCGCGCGCGGTTCGGCCGCTACCCGCGCGTCGGAGACGGTGTTCGGAACGACGAACAACCGTGAGCGGGGCGCTCCGCGCTCCTCCAAGTGCTCGGCCAGTCCTGAGGTCTCGACGACGATTGCATCGGCGCGGGCGAGCTTTATGCGTTCGATCCAGCCGCCTATTGGCTCCCCGAGCGAGCGATACATCGTGCGCGCGTCGAGCTCGAGCAGCCCGTTGACCTCGAGCACGAACGGGACACCCACCCGACGCGCTAGACGAAGCCCGGCGAACGTGAAGTACTCATCACGCATGTAGACGACATCGGGACGAAACGAGCGAGCGGCTTTCAGTGCCCGCGCATAGAACGCTCGGTCTTCGCAAAGGTAGCCGACGTCTCGCCTGAGCCCGCGCACTCGTGCCGGGAAAAGCGACCGCAGAAGTCGCGGTGCGGCCTGCGCCGTTGTTCCAGGTGCAGCACCCAGAGCAAGGACGTCGAAGCGCTCTCTCAGCGCGAAGAGCGTCGCGGCGACGTGGACGCTGCTTCCGTGCGGGTCGATCTGCCCGTCGGGAATCGCTGTCCGCTCGGCGAGGAAGAGCACGCGGTTGGACGACGCCACGCGGCGCAAAGCTACCAGCGGAGTGTTGCACAGGCCGTCCTCGCCACCACGTCGGCTACCGTGGCTTGGTGCAGCCGCAGTCGCTCGCAGGCGAGTCGGACCGTGCCGCCGCCGATGCTCTCCGCGCCGCAGACATCGCCGGCCGCATTCCCGTCTGGTCGTCCCAACCCGGTGCGACCATCATCCGCCCTTCGCGCACCTTCTTGGACCTCGGCCTGCGCAGTCTCTGGCCGTACCGCGAGCTCCTCTTCTATCTCACCTGGCGTGACATCAAGGTCCGGTACAAGCAGACCGTCGTCGGCGTCGTGTGGGTGCTCCTGCAGCCCGTGCTGACGATGCTGATCTTCGTGATCATCTTCAGCAAGCTCGCGCACCTCAAAGCACCGGGGCACATCCCGTACCCGTTGTTCGTGTTCGCCGGACTGCTTCCGTGGCAGCTCTTCGCATCGGGCATGGCGGGCGTCACCGCAAGCGTCGTCGGCAACACGAGCTTGATCACGAAGGTCTATTTCCCGCGCCTCATCATCCCGATCGCAGCGGTGCTTTCCGGGCTCGTCGACTTCGCCATGTCGTTGATCGTGCTCGTGATCTTGATGGTGCATTACCGCTACGTACCGGGTCTCGAAGCTCTCGCGATTCCGTTCTTCATCCTCGTCGCGATCGCAACGGCGCTCGCCGCCGGCCTCTGGCTCGCGATGCTGAACGTCCGCTACCGCGACGTGCAGTACACGATCCCGTTCCTGACCCAGGCGTGGCTGCTGCTCACGCCTGTCGCGTACTCCACTTCGATCGTCCCCGTCCGCTACCGCGCGCTGATGGGCATCAACCCGATGACGAGCGTCGTCGACGGGTTCCGCTGGGCGTTCGTCGGCGGCCCGGCGCCGTGGAGCCACTCCTTCGCCGCCTCGCTGGCCATGGTCGGGCTCATCCTCACCTCCGGCATCGTCTTCTTCCGGCGCACGGAGAAGACGTTCGCCGACCTCATCTGATCGTGGTCGACGTCGCGATCCACGCCGAAGGGCTGTCGAAACGCTACAAGCTCGGTCAGATCCAGCCGTACCGGGCGCTGCGCGACACGATCTCGGACGTCATCTACGCGCCGTTCCGCGCGGGCGCTCGGGTCGCCCGTGGGGGCCCGCTGATCAAGCCGAAGGAGACACCGGAAGGCCGCTTGTGGGCGCTCAAGGACGTCTCGTTCGAGGTGAAGCGCGGCGAGGTCGTCGGTGTAATCGGCCGAAACGGAGCCGGTAAGACGACGCTGCTGAAGCTCCTGACGCGGATCACCGAGCCCACAGAGGGTTTTGCCGCCATCCACGGCCGCGTCGGCAGCCTGCTCGAGGTGGGCACCGGGTTCCACCCCGAGCTCACCGGCCGGGAGAACGTCTTCCTGAACGGCGCCATCCTCGGCATGCGCCGTTCCGAGATCAAGGAGCGGTTCGACGCGATCGCGGAGTTCTCGGGCATCGAGAAGTTCCTCGACACGCCGGTGAAGCGCTACTCGACAGGCATGGGCGTTCGGCTCGCGTTCGCCGTAGCCGCGCATCTCGAGCCCGAGATCCTGCTGGTCGACGAGGTGCTCGCCGTCGGCGATGCCGCCTTTCAGCGGAAATGCCTCGGGAAGATGGAATCGGTGGCGACGGAAGGCCGCACCGTCTTCCTCGTCAGCCACAACATGGAGTCGATCAACGCTTTGTGCACACGAGCAATCTGGATCGACGACGGCCATCTTCGCGCCGACGGTGACCCACCCGACATCGTTCGCGCCTACCTCGCAACGACCCGCGCGGAGCTCGGCACGGTTTCGATCGCCGATCGCAGCGACCGCACCGGGCCCGGCCCGATCCGCTTCGTCGGCCTCGAGATCCGCGACGCCCTCGGCGACACGATCGAGACGATCAACTCCGGCGAGACGGTCGAATTCGTCTTGTCGTACGTGACGACCGGCGAGCCGCTTGCCCATGTTTCGCCGTTCATGTACATCCGCGACCAATACGACCACCCGTTGCTCGTGTTCTGGTCGAAACTGACCGCGGAAGACTTCGAAGTGCTGCCGCGCGAGGGTAAGCTCGTCTGCCTCGTTCCCCGGTTCCCGCTCAGCCCCGGCGTGTACCAGATTGACGTCGGTGCAACCGTGAACAGCCCGACTGTTCGCGACTCCGGGGACGAGGTGAAGAACGCAGCCACCTTCGAGGTCGTCACGGGCGACTTCTTCGGGACGGGCCGATCGGCGCCGCCGCCGATCACGTTCCAGTGCCCGCACTCGTGGAGCGCCGAGGACACGTGAGCCGTCTCGGAGCGACGCTCCGCACCGAGGCCGCCGAGCTCGCCGTGGGAGCGACCCTGGGGCTGACGATCGTTTGCATGGTGCTCGGCAGCTCCTCGCTGCATGAAGTGATCGGGCCGGGAAAGAAGCTGCGCTGGGTGGCGCTCGTTGCGTTCGCGGCAATCGCCTGCGCGCTCGCGCTCCGGGATTGGCGGCGCCTGATGGTTGGCCGTCCGCTGGCCCGCGTCTTCGCGTTCGGGGCTTGGTTTACCGCGATCGCGATCATCTCGACCGCATGGTCGGTCGACGAAAAGCTCTCCTTCGAGCGCGCTTGTTCGCTGCTGCTCGTATTCGCGGCAGGTGGGGCGCTCGCGCTTGCAGTGCGCACGCGTCCCCAGCTGCCCGTGCGCATGCTCGAAGGCGTTCTCGGCGCGACGGTCGCGGTAGCCCTCGTCGGTATCGCTCTGCTCGGATTCCGTCACGCGGCGGCGGTGCAGCCAGTGTCGGTGCTGTATCCGGCGCGGTTCCGAGGACTTGGGCAGAACCCCGACACGGTCGCGATGCTCTGTGGAATCTCGGCTCCGATCGCTTTGTGGTCCGTCCTCCGCTCGCGAAGCTCGGCGGGACGGTTATCGGCCGGCCTCGCTTTGGTACTGCTCGTCGGCACGATCGCCGCTTCAGGATCGCGCGGCGGCATCGTTGCTGCGCTCGCAGGCGGACTCGTGCTTAGCCTCGCCTACCCGATGCCCCTCCGCCAGCGCCTGTCTACCGCCCTCGGCGTCGTCGTTCTCATGTCAGGCGCGACCGCGGTCACACAGATTCCGAAGCCGGCGTCGGCGACCGCTCAGAACAGTTCGTCGACGTCTGGTCAGAAATCGTCAGGGCCGGCCCTCCCTTCAGTCGGATCGCCGCTCGGTGTCAGCGAGAAGCAGTATGCGGGACGCCTGCAGGACGAGCTCTACCGGGTCCAGGCCGGAAAGCGATCGCTCCTGCAGTCGAGCGGCCGCTTCGAAGCGTGGCGCGGCGCGATCGGGCAGGCGAACGCGCGCCCATTGCTCGGCTATGGCTTCGGTACGGAGAACAAGGTGTTCATCAGCCGTTTTTACAACTTCAACGGCGCGTACGTCGAGAACTCCTTCATCGGGATCTACCTCCAGCTCGGCGCCATCGGGCTCACAGCGTTCGTCGCGCTCCTTGCCGCCTTGTGCCTCGCCGCGGCCCTCGCGATCCGCCGTGCGAACGCCGAAGAGCCAGCTCCCACGCTCGCCGCTGTGCTCGCGACCGGCATCGTCCTGATGCTCGTGCAGTCGTATGTCTACTCGATCGGGAACATCGTCACCGTCGCGTTCTGGGTCTGCAGCTTCACCGTCGCCGGACTGGCGGTCGGCCCGCGTCCCGCCGTCGTCGAAGCCGTGAAACTCCCGAAAGGAGGGGTCGTTGCCCCGGCGTGAGCTCCGAATGGCAATCGTCCTCTTCGTCGCGTTGGCGATGCTCGCGGCCCTCCCGTTCATCGGCCGTTGGGAGAGGAACCGGAACGCACGCACGCAGAATGCGCGGCTGGCGGCCGTCTTCAGGCGCGCGACCTCCGACGGGCTTGTCTCGCACCGCTTGTGGCGATATCGGCTTGATTGGTCATTCGACTGCTTGACGTACACGCCACAGGGCGATCCGTCCGCGACGGGCGGGCTCGAGCTGTGCTTCGCACCTGACGGCCGGCTCATCGAGACGATCGACCGAAGCAGCGGGACGGCTCACTTCGGCGAGCTGCCCGAGCAACCGAGCCTCGCGTCGCTGAGGGTCCCGATCCACGATCTCGTCCGCGCGTTCGCCGCAGCCGGAGCCTTCCACGACCCTCGCTTGCAAGGGCTCAAACCGGACAGCCTCAGCGGCCTGCCGATCGGCTTCGACGACATCGGAGCGTTCCACTACTCGAAGCCGAAGCAGCGAGCAGCAGGCCCATGACACCCCGCGTCTCCGTTCTCCTACCCGTCTACGGGGGCGCGAGCCACGTCGGCGACGCGATCGCGAGCGTGCTCGGGCAGACATACGGAGACTTCGAGCTCCTCGTGCTCGATGACTGCAGCCCCGATGAAAGTGCGGCGATCGCGGAACGTTTCGGCGACCGGCGCACTCGGATCATTCGCAACGATCGCAACCTCGGCCAGGTCGCGACGCTCAACCGCGGCCTGCGCGAGGCGACCGGCGAGTACATAGCACGGCTCGACCAGGACGACATCTGCTCACAGCGTCGGTTCGAGCGGCAGGTTGCCCTGCTCGATGCGGATCCGTCAGTCGCGGTCGTCGGAACCTGGGTCGACGTCGTCGACGACCACGGCGCGCGCGTCGACGATCTTCGTACGCAGCTCGAAGATCGTTCCGACACCCTGCTGCTCATTCTCGAGAATCGATTACCGCTGGCGCATCCGAGCGTCATGTTCCGCGCGGGGCCGGTCCGCGACGCGGGCGGCTACGACGAATCCGTGCGCTACTGCGAGGACATGGACCTGTGGCGACGTCTCGTCCTCGGCGGCCACGCTCTTCGCGTCGTCTCCGAGCCGCTCCTGCGCTACCGCGTACACGCGGGCCAGCAGTCGAACACACATTGGGCGGAGCAGCAGGCGAACAACGACGCCTCGCTCGAGCGGTTCATCGCCGCACTCGCGCCCTCGGTCGACGCGCGGCTCGTGCGAATCGCGTTCACGCGGCGACTCGAGCTCTGGGACGAGCTCGAAGACCGTTCGGATGCGTTGCGGCTCGTCCACGATCTCGAGCTGCTACTGACGGCGACCGCCGCCGACGCCAAGTTGGAGAGGGGTGTCAGGGCGCACGTCGCTCGCACGGCCCGGGTCGGCTGGCGGACGGGGCTCCGCCGCTGGCTGCGGCTGTCGCCCGCGCTCGCGCGCTTCGGGCGCCGGCGTGCGGGCTACGCCGCCACGGTCGCGATCGCACCGGCGCTCACGCTCGCGCGCACGGCGGACCGCGCCCTGCGGCGATGACCGTCGTCGCCGCGCTCGAGAACGACCTCCCCGATCCGTCCCTGTTCGACGCCTGGCTGTACGCCGGACAAGACGGCGCGTGGCGCATCCGTGCAGAGGCGAGTCACCTCGCCTCCGTGCCGCGCATCGACACGGCCGACCTGTTGCAACGGAAAGCCCGAGAGCTGCGCCGGCCCTACCTCGAGTGGGCCGCAGAGCTCGCTCGCGCGAACGACGGCGTCGAGTGGTGGGGCTGCGAGCTCGCGGCCCGGACCTCGTACACATTGTTCTATGACCGCGTGTGCGCGCTCGCGTCCGCGCTCGAGACGACCGCTGCGCGATCGGACAGGACCACGCTCGTCGTCTGCCCGACGCCGGCGTTCGCCGAGACGCTCGGCGGAGCGCCGGCGGCTTCCGCCTCCTCGCGCTCATCGGGAGTGCGTGCCCTGCGCGCTTGGGTGCGCCTCACGCCGAGCTCGTTGCTCGAACGTCCCGGGAAGCTGTCGGCGAGCACGCGCCTCTTGCTAGACAGCGATCCGCGATATCGCCGGCGCATCCTCGAGCGGCACGGAGCTCATGAACTTCGCCCGTTCGCCGGCGCGCTGCTCTTCACGTGGGTCGACCGCAGAAGCTTCGCCGCGGACGGCACGTACGCAGATCCCCACTTCGGCCCGCTTGCGGAGATGCTGCGCGGACGCGGAGTCGACGTCGCGTTCGTCCCTCGCGTACTGCCGGGGTTCTCGTTCGCCGACGCGGTCCCGCGATTGCTCGCGACCGGGGAGGCCTTTCTCTTCCCGGACGCCTATCTCGAGCTCGACGACCATCGTGACTGCGCACGCCGCGCGGCGGCGTTCGCGCCCGCGATCGACGATGACGCCGCGGTCGAGGAAGTCCCCCTGTCGCTGCTCGCCCGCGAGCATGTCGAGCTCCACCGGCCGTCGCAGGCGGCTGCGCTCGCGCTCGAACCGCTGCTCCGCCGCTTCGCCGACGCGGGCGTCAAGCCGGAGCGGATCGTGCACCCCTGCGAGGGCCACGGCTGGGAGCTCGTGCTCGGCTGGGCGGCGCGGCGGCATCTTCCGAGGACGACGGTGATCGGGTACGACAACCTCAACATGTCGACGCTCGCGCTCTCGATGTTCTCGGCGCCGGAGGAACTTGCGATTCGGCCACAGCCCGATCGCATCGTTACCAATGGCCCTGCCTATCGCGGCGTGCTCGTCCGCGAAGGCCTTCCGGAGTCGCGTGTTCGAAGTGGGTGCGCGCTCCGTCATGCATATCTCTGGAATGCAGCCCCATACACACCAAAACGGGGGCGGCAGCTGCGCGTGCTTGCAGCGACGGAGCTCGCGCTCGGCCCGTCGGTCGAGCTTGTCGACAAAGCCGCCGCCGCGTTCGCGGACGACGACGCGTACGATCTCGTCGTCAAGGCGCACCCGCTGCAGCCCCAGGCGGAGATCGTGCGCATTCTCGGCGCCCGCGCAGCGTCGTTGCGTTTCGACGAACGGCCCACCCTCGAGCTGCTCGCCGAGGCCGACCTCCTCCTGTACACATACAGCGCTGTCGGCTTCGAAGCGCTCGCGCTCGGTGTCCCGCCGCTGTTCGTTCGCTCGGAGACACGACTCGACCTCGACCAGCTCGAGTATGCGTCCGATCTCCGCTGGGAGGCACGCACGCCGACAGAGCTCCGCGCCGTGGCGGCCGAGATCGCGACGCTCCCGCTCGACGAGTGGCGGGCAAAGGCGCGGTCAGCCGCGCTCGCAGCCCTCGCCCCGGCAAGCGACTCGTGCGTCGACGCGTTCCTGTGAACGGATTCCATGCACTCGTTCTCGACTTCGACGGCGTCGTCGTCGAGTCGGTCGAGCTGAAGGATCGTGCGTTCGGGGAGCTCTTCCGCGAGACACATCCGGATCGAGTCGACGACATCGCGCGCTTTCAGTCGCAGATCGCAGGGCGTTCACGCTACGAGCGCTTCCCGCTCATCTACGAGTTCCTCGGGCTGCCGTTCGACGAAGGCGAGGCGGACGGCCTCGATCGGCGGCTCAGCGAGCTCCTCTTCGAGAGCGTCGCGACCTGCCCGTTCGTGCGCGGCGCACGCGAGCTGATCGAACGGCGCAGCCTCGACCTTCCGGTGTACATCGCGTCGGCGACGCCGGAGCCGGAGGTACGGAAGCTGGTCGAGGCGCGCGGCCTGGCGCCGCTCGTTCGCGCCGCGTACGGTGCTCCGAGACACAAGGCGGACAACCTCCGCCGCATAGCGCGCGAGGAAGGTTGCCATCCCGGCCGGCTCCTGTTCGTCGGCGACTCGGCGACCGACGAGCGCGCAGCGTTCGAGGCGGGCGTGCGTTTCGTCGGCCGCGTCCCGCCCGGAGCTGCCTCGCCGTTCGAGCGCATGCCGCCTGTGATCGGTGACCTCGCCGAGCTCGACCGTATCTGGCCGACACTGAGCTAGTGTGAGCGTGATGCGCGTCCTCGTCACCGGCGCCGGCGGCGCGGTCGGCAGCTACGTGCCGCAGGTCTTCGCCGACGCCGAGCTCGTGCTGACAGATCTCGAAGGCGAGCACCGGCGCCTCGACATTCGCGACCCGCTCGCCGTCTCGGCGACGATCGCCGACGTCACGCCCGACGTCGTGCTCCACCTGGCCGCTGCGACAGATGTAGATGCGTGCGAGCTCGATCCTGATCTCGCCTTCTCCTCGAATGCGATCGGCACGCAGAACATCGCGCTCGCGTGCCGCAACAACGACTGCCAACTCGTCTACATCAGCACTGCGGGCGTGTTCTGGGGCGACAAGCCACACCCGTACGTCGAGTTCGATGAGCCCCGGCCGGCGAATGTCTACGGGCACTCGAAGCTCGCCGGCGAGCGCATCGTCGCAAGTCTGCTCGACCGTTATTTCATTGTTCGGGCCGGCTGGATGATCGGGGGCGCCGAGCGCGACCGGAAGTTCGTCGGAAAGATGGCGGAGCTCCTTCGCGGCGGCGAGACGCACCTGAAGGCCGTGAACGACAAGTGGGGCAGCCCGACCTACGCCCCCGACCTGCTGACGGGCATCAAGCGCCTGCTCGCGACGGGCTATCACGGCCTCTACCACCACGTGAACCCCGGCATGGTCACCCGCTACGACATCGCGGTGGAGCTGCGTTCGATCCTCGAGCGCCCCGACGTCGAGATCGAGCCCGTCTCGTCGGACGTGTTCCCCTTGCCGGCTCCGCGCGCACGCTCGGAGGCGATGCGCAATTACAAGCTCGAGCTGCTGGGGCTCGACGAGGCGCGGCCATGGCAGGACGCACTGCGCGCGTATGTGCTCGACGAGCTCGTTCCAGTGCTCGAGCTGCGCGGCTCGGCCGCCTGACGCCCGCCTACCAGACGGTGCGGCCTCCGTCGACGACGAGATTTGCGCCGGTCATGTAGGCCGACGCATCGGACACGAGGAAAACGACCGCGCCCTTGTACTCGTCAGGAGTCGCCATGCGGCCGGCCGGAATGAGCTTCGACAGGCGCTCGACGAACGCGTCATCCTGCACCTCGCGAACACCGCCTGGTGAGAGCGCGTTGGCGCGCACGCCGCGGTCGGCCCAGTATGTGGCGAGATAACGCGTCAATCCGATCAACCCGCTCTTGACGACCGAATAGCTCACCGGCTTCACGGGCTGCTCGTCGTCGGCGGCGCCCTCCTGCCGGTAGAGGCGCTGGTCGGGCGCGATCAGCGCGAGGTCGGACGCAATGTTGAGGATGACGCCGCCGCCCCGGCGCGCCATCTCCGCGCCGAAGACACGACTGCAGAGGAATGCGGCAGTCAGGCCGACGTCGACATCCGCGCGCCAGTCGGCGAGCGAGTAGCTCTCGAGCCGTGACCATCCCTTCTTCTCCTCGACACCGACCTTCGGGTTGTTGGCGGCGTTGTTGATGAGGATGTCAAGGCGATCGAATCGCTCGAGCACGGTCGCGAGGGAAGCGGCGACTTCGGCTTCCTGCGTTAGGTCTGCGCCGATGCCGAGCGACTGTACGCCGAAGCGCTCCGCGATCTCTGCCGCCCGCTGCGTCGCGACGTCTCCGCGCAGATCGACGAGCACGGGTATTCCTCCGAACTCTGCGATCGCCTCCGCATGGCGGACGCCGAGCATTCCGGCGCCCCCCGTGATCACCGCGACGCGGCCGGTGAGATCGAAGAGATTCACCGCCGGAGCATGCCTGCCTCGACGAGCAGCGCTTCTGCGCACTCGACCACCGCGTGCCCGGCGACGATGTGCGCTTCCTGTACGCGCCCCGGGTCGTCGGACTCGATGAGTAGCGCGAGCTCGCAGTGCGCGAGCGCTCGCCCACCGTCGCCGCCCAGCAGGCCGACGGTGCGCAACCCGGCGGCACGCGCCGCCGCGAGTGCGCGCACGACATTCTCCGAGCGACCGGAGGTCGAGAGCCCCACGAGCAGATCGCCTGGATGGCCGAGCGCCTCGACGAGCCGCTCGAAGACCCGCTCGAATCCGAGGTCATTCGCAGCGGCCGTCAGCAGCGGTGCGTCGGGGGCGAGGGCGATCGCCGGGAGCGACCGCCGGTCGAAGCTTGGATGCAACCGAACGACGAACTCGGCTGCGAGATGTTGCGCATCGGCGGCGGAGCCGCCGTTGCCGCAGAGCAGGATCGTTCCACCGGCTTGAAGCGTCGTCGCCACCGCTTCGGCGATTGCCGCAATCTCGCGTGTTTGCCGCTCGAGCACGCGCTGCTGGACCGCCAGCGACGCGGAAAGGATCTCGCCGACGCGTGCCTCGAGATCCACGTTCAGACCGTCCGCGCCTGGCCGCCGTCGACGACGAGACATGCGCCGGTAACGAACGCAGCGCGAGCCGAGCTGAGAAAGACGACGGCGTCTGCGATGTCGCCGGGGGCGCCGAAGCGTCCGAGCGGAACGTGCGAGCGCAGCATCGCTTCGACCTTCTCGCGATCCTCGTTCAGAAGCTCCTCCCAGCGACCGCCGGGGAAGAGCACGTTTCCAGGCGCGACGACGTTGACACGCACTGGAGCAAGCGAGCGAGAGAGCGCTTTCGCGGCATGGATGAGCGCTCCCTTCGCGGCCTCATACGGAACAGGGGCTCCGATCGACTCGATGCCGGCGATCGACGCGATCACGGTCAGCGACGAGCCGTGTCGTTCGAGCAGGAGCGGGGCGGCGCTCCGTGCGAGGTTCATGCTGCCGACGAGGTTCGTCTGGAGCGCCGACGCCCATTCATCTGCGCCGACGTCCCATCCGCGCGTCCCGCGTCCGTTGCCGACGTTCGCGACGACTATGTCGAGGCCGCCGAAGCGTTCGCGAGCACCGGTGAGGCACGCCGGGATCTGCTCCGGATCGCCCGCGTCTCCGCACCACGCAAAGACACGGTCTGCATTCCCGAGGTGCTCCACCGCCGCCGTCAGCGACTCCTCGCTGCGGCCGGTGACGACGATGGATGAGCCTTCCCGTAGGAATGTCTCGGCGATCGCGAGGCCGATCCCGCGGCTCGACCCGGCGACGAGCGCGACCTTCCCGCTTAGCTCGAGGTCCACGACGTCTCCTCCTGAAGCAGCCGCTCGACGAGCGCCCGGTTGCGGCGAGCCAGATCGACGTCGGATCCGTCCTCCCGCGCCGCCTGGAGGATGTACGGCCCGGCGAACCCCGCCTCCTCGATCAGCCGCAGCGCCTCGGCAAGGTCAGCCGCGCCCGTGCCGAGGGGGACCGTCGAGCCGCCGAGCTCGCGGTCTTTCACGTGCACGCTGCCGAGAAACGGCGCGAGTGCCGGAATCTCGTCCGCGGGTGGGCGTCCGAGCGCGGCTGCGTTGCCCGTGTCGTAGTTCGCCCGCACGAGAGGGTGCCCGATCCGCTCGAGTACGGCGACGAGCGATTCGACCGGCAAGTCCGTTTCGAGATGGAGCTCGACGTCGTGCCGCTCCGCGGCCGGGAGTACCCGTGCAAGCACGCGCTCGAGCTCGGCAACGTCCTGTGGCGACCGAAGCCTTGACTCGTCGACGAACGGGAGGACGACATAGCGCGCGCCGAGACGGCCGACGCGCGAGAGCAGCTCGACGAGATGGTCGACCGCGCCCGCGATCTCGACGAGGCGAACCGCCATGTAGTAGTCGGCGCACACCGACGAGACTGAGATGCCGGCAGCATCGGCCACAGCGCGGATCTCTTCCACGCCGGCGAGCGACGAGAGCGGATTCCGCTCTTCGGCTGGCAGTTCGTAGATCCATTCGATGCAGGCGAGGCCGGCATCGCGCGCGCGCGGGAACTCCTTCCGCCAGGAGTCGACCGGAAACGCCTGGATCCGTCCGCCGACGGGCGGCGAAAGCCGGCCTTGCATGATCCCGACGGCGTTCATCCGCGCGGCTCGATCAGATGCGGTTCGGGGTATCCGGCGCTCGTCCAATCGCCGCTGTTGAGCGCACGGTCGTCGATGTAGACGTCGGCGGTCGGCTTGCCGAAGAAGAGCGCGTCGTACCCCACGCCCCAGCCGGCGAGCTGACGCTCGGTCGTCTCCCGCCAGTCGATTCCGGTCGTCGCGCCGCGTGCGGTGTAGAGGTAGATCGTGTGCCCGGCTTCGCGCAGGCGGTTCACGTGCGCGATCGGCTCCGCGAACGGCTCGGCGACCTCGTAGTCGCCATGCGTGTTCGAGCAGAGCGTGCCGTCGATGTCGAAGCAGTAGATCACCGCGGCCGCTCGTTCTCGTCGAACCAGCGAATCACCTCGGTGACACGGAATTCGGGGTTCAGCGGATAGAGCGCCTCGTAGAGCTCGCACATGACCTCGTACTGCTCGCGCGTGTTCACGTCGAGCACCAGGTCCGGGCGACGGAGCTCGGCTGGACACTCGACCGTGCCCACGGGGAAGCGCTTCGGGTCGACCGCGAGGCCACGGTCGTAGTCGTAGAAGCTTCGATGCGGATGCTCGCGCAGAACTGGGTCGTCCACCGTCTCCCACACGGCCTCGAGCGCGGCGACGTCGAAGACCTCGGCGCCGATCCCATCCGGGTAGCCGTTACCGAGGACCTCGGCGAGGTTTGACGAAAACGCATTGCCGCTCGAGCGATGGTAGGCGACGATCCGGTCGATCTCCTCCGGCTCGGGCACGGGATTGTCGGCCGGAAGGCGGCCGACGGCATTCACGGCGAGCGCTCTGGCCACCTGCACGTAGCGATCGACGAGGTCGGTCTCGCTGCCGCGGAAGACGACGACGCCGTACCGCTCACCGAGCTCCGCGAGAACGTCGTCCTCCGGCTCTCGCGTGGTCGCGACCACGATCGGCGCCGCCTCGCGGCACCGCTGCACACGTTCGAGGATCCGTCCGAGCAGCGGAGCACCGGCGAGATCGAGCATCGACTTCCCCGGGAGCCGGGTCGAGCCCATCCGCGCCTGCAGCACGAGCGGGGTCGGCCCGCTCACTCACCGCCTGCGCGCTCGGCGATGGTGTGCTCGGCCTCCCAGTAGCGAAGCTTGCGCGCATTCGCCGCTTCGCCCTGGGTGATGCGAAGGGCCCCGTCGCCGAGCACTTCGGGCAGGCTGCGCAGCCCCTTGACGAGGATGTCGAGACCGCGCTCCTCGAGCGACGCCGCCTGGTCGCTCCCGTACATCGCACGGTCGAGCGTGATGTGACGTTCGACCGCAACCGCACCGAATGCAGCCGCGAAGATCGAGGGCGTTGGGCTCACTTCGTGGCCGCTGTATCCGACACGGCAGTTGTACCGGGTCCGCAGCTCGTGGATCCGGCGAAGATTGAGCGTGTCCTCGGCCGCCGGATAGTCCGAGACCGTGTGCATCAGTACGAACGGGCAGTCGTTGCGACGGAAGACCTCGACTGCCGCGTCGATGTGCTCGAGCGACGACATTCCGGTCGACATGAAGGTGGGCTTGCGCTCCGCAGCCACGGTCTCGAGCAGGTCGGCGTGCGTCAGCATCGCCGACGCGATCTTGTTGTAGTGCAGGTCGTACCGACGGAGGAAGAGCTGGCTCTCGACGTCCCATGCCGACGCGAACCACGGCATTCCCAGCCCGCGGCAGTACGCGTCGATCAGGTCGTATTCGGACTCGCCGAACTCGAGGCCTTCCTTCTGCGCGCGTTGCGTGTTGCCCCACGGGCTCTCGCGCGGCGACTCGAGGAAGTCGGCCTCGTAGACGACATCGATCGTGCGTTTCTGAAACTTGACGGCATCGCAGCCGAACTTGTGCGCGAGGTCGATCAGTTGCTTGGCGATGTCGACGTCACCGTTGTGGTTGATTCCGAGCTCGGCGATCACGAACACGTGCCGCGCCACGGGCCACGGCTCGCTCTGAACGAGGTCGCCTGGCAAGTCGAAGCTCGAAGCAGATCCCACGATCACACCTCCAGGAACTCGACGAATTGCACCAGCGTCCCGTCGGGATCGCGGCAGAACACCGTCTTGACCGGATCGTACGGCGACGACTGCACCGGGGAGACGAACGTCACACCGGCGGCCGAGAGCCGCTCGTGGAGCTCATCGATGTCCGACACCTCGAAGGCGACGTGGGATGCGCCGAGATCCGGGAAAACGGGGGCGATCGGATCGCCGGGATGCGACATGATCTCCATCAGCTCGATCACGAATCCGTCGCCCGGCACGGTGAGCTTGTGCGTGTCGAGCTTCGCGCCGTTGACGCCGATCAGCGCGTCGATGTAGTCGCCCTCCTCGACCAGGTGGCGCACCAGCTCGAGCCCAAGCAGGTCGCGGTAGAAGCGAAGGGCCGCGTCCATGCTGCCGACGACGATGCCGACGTGACGGGCGCGCCGCAGCGTCCCGTTCGTCGTCTCGGGCACGATCGAGGACGTCATGAAGGCGGCGGAGTGTACCTACGGGCCTGCTACCGTCGGCCCAATGAGCGAGCCCGGACGTGTCGTCTGGTTCAACGGCAGCCTCGTGCCCGAGGCGGAGGCGCGGATCTCGATCTACGACTCGGCGCTGATGTTCGGAGACATGGCCTTCGAGATGACGCGGTCGTTCAACGGCGTACAGTTCAAGCTGCGCGAGCACCTCGACCGGCTCTACGCGTCGATGAAATATCTGCGCATCCGTGTGCCCATGTCGATCGACGAGATGGAGCGCGCAGTACAGGCGACGATCGATGCGAACCGCGATGCGTTCCGTCCCGACGACGAGCATCGCGTGATGATCGACGTGTCTCGCGGGCTCCTCTCGATTTACGAAGGCGTCGTCGGTCTCGAGCCGGGACCGAACGTCGTTGTCGCCGACTTCCCGCTGCGCTGGACAGTGGCCGGGATGTCGCGTCTCTTCGACGTCGGGATCAACGCAGTGATCCCATCCCAGCGCGCCGTTCCTGCGGAGCTGCTCGACCCCAAGGTGAAAAACCGCAGCCGGATCCACTACATGATGGCCAACATCGAAATCTCCGGTCACGCCGGTGAAGGGAACTGGGCGCTGATGCTCGACCCCGACGGCTTCGTCGCCGAGGGTTCCGGGGTGAACTTCTTCGTGGTGCGAGACGGACGGCTCCTCACGCCGGAGGGACGCAACGTGCTTCGCGGCATCAGCCGCGAATACGTCATGCGCGAACTCGCCCCGCAACTCGGGCTCGAGTGCATCGAGAAGAACATCGACCGCTACGACGTCGCCACCGCCGACGAGGCGTTCATGACCGGCACGCCGTTCTGCATCCTCCCCGTCACCGCGCTCGACCACGATCCGATCGGCGAAGGCAAGCCGGGCCGCGTCACCGCGTCGCTCCTCGAGGCGTGGAGCGCAAATGTCGAGGTCGACATCGCAGCCCAGATCCGCCGATGGGACGAGGAGCGACCCGATCGCGACTGGCACGCGGTATCGCCTTATCGGTTCGCTCCGGTCAACGGCGACGACGCGTAGCGATCTCGAGAACCGCCTCGGCGGCGCGCCCGGCGGCTGTGCCGGGGCCTGAAGCAGCAAGGGGCTCGAGCGCGTCGGGCGAATACGCAACATCGCCACCGTGCTCGCGCAGGACGGTCTCGGCCAGGTCCTTCGGCGCGACGACGCGCACGCCGTGGTGCTCGAGGTGTTCCAGCACGCCCGGCTCCCAGGCGGTGATCGGGTGCCGGACGACGACCACGCGCGCGGTTCCGCAGAGAGCCTGGACGAGCGTCGTCGACGGGAAGTCGAGCACGGTCACGTCCGCGAAGTTGACAAGCTCGGCGAACGACCGGCCGTGGAGGAAGTCGATCGCCGAGCCGGGGCCGGTCGTCCTCCCCCACGCGGCCAGGGGACCATCGTCCGCCTGTTCCTTCACGAAAACGCGCAATCCATCGACGGAGATCAGCGCTTCGGCGAGGCCAATCTGATGGCGTGCGTGCGAAAGGTCGAATGGAACGCTCCTCCCCGCGTACCACCCTTCGCCGCTCAGAGACGTCGTGACGAGCATGGCGACGCGGTCGCACTCGCCGACGCCGAATTCCCGGCGCAAGGCCGCACGTGACGGCGCCCGTGTAGCGGCCTGCTCGATCATCGGCGCGCCTACCACCTGCGTCTCGACCGGCCGTAAGGGACGGCGCTCGATGAAGGCGGCCTCCCACGACCCCCAGCAGAGCGCGTGGTCGACGACGTCGAGATCGTTGAAGCGCATCAGCGGCACGTCGCGGATCCCAAGCTCGCCGTGGCGCATGACGATCGACGGCACGCCGGCCGCACGAGCCGCCGTGGCCGCGGCCTTCGCGAGCGGGGACGCATATGTCGACGCGAGCAAGGCATCGGGCCGGTCGCGGGCGATGGCGATCGCGGCCGCCCGCAGCGCGGCCGCGTCGGCAAACAGCGTGTGATCGCGGAGCTCCGTGAGGTGCCGCTGCGCACCGGGCCAGAGATCGACGCCGGCGATCCGCAGCAGCGGTTGAAGAGCCGAGTCGTCGCGCACCGTCGCTGATTGCACCTTCGGAGTTGGTGGTAGCCACAAGAGCGGATCGGCGCCGCGCGCTCGCAGGGCCTCGCGAAGCGCCGGCAGGTTGTACTGCTCGTCGAGACACAAGATGCGCGGTCGACGCCGGCGCAGCGCTCGCCGCACGCGGACGCGCGACCCCGCGAGCATTCCCTGCGAGGGTCGAGCCGAGGCGGTCGCCGGCCGCCCAGCCGCGGGTATCGACCGCACTCTCGCACCGGCCCGCTCGAGAACAGACGGGAGCATCTCGGCCGAGAGAGAGCCCGCCCGGACGAGCAGCAGCGCCTCGCGGACTCCAACGCTCTCCGCCAGCCGCGATGCGCCGAGCGCGCGCACCAACAGTCCGTCGAATAGCTCCTTGAGTTGCTGCACATGCCAACGCGCGGATGCATCCATAGCGGCGCACATGGCGTCGACCCGTTCGAAGGTCACCTCGCCGAGCGCCTCGAGTTCTGCGTCGTCGAGGTGCGCGTCGAGTGAGATCGCCGACGGCGCGGCGAGCGCGACAAAAGGGTCTAGTGCGACGATGTCGAACCCGAGCGGAACATCGGTCAGCCGCGCGGTGTCCTCGACGAAGGCGAGCCGTGCGCTCATGTCGCGGTGTCGAGGACAGCACGGAGTCGCCCGCGCAGGCGTGTGATCGCGAGACCGTCGAAGTGGCCTTCGAGGGCAGCGAAGCGGGCGCCAAGGTCCGCTGTGAGCTCCACCTCGTCCAGCGCGAGCAGTTTCTCGACCAGCTCGCACAGATTGTCGACTGTCGTGGCGACGAGCCCGGGAATCGAGCGGAAAAACGAGTTCGGGAAGAGGTCTGTCGGGTCGTAGTACACGGCCGGCCGACCCGCGCCGATCGACTCGACCGCGGGGCTCGTGAAGCATGCGTTCACGCTCAGGTCGGAAAGGCCGACGACCGCTGCCGTCTCGAAGTATTCATCGAGCATCACCACGTTCGCCGCTGCGGTCAGCGCTGCCTCGACCGACGCCCCGTCGCCGACTTGTGCGAACAGCGCCGGCAGCGGCCGCTTCGGCTTGCAGAGGAAGAGGACGTGCGGCATCCGCGCCGCGAGCACCGAGACACCGGCATAAAACGCGACCATGTCGTGAGGCCCGAAGAAGCTCGCAGTGCTCGTGTCGAAGACACCGACCTCGTAATCGAACTGACCGAGCTCGACGCCGTGCACGCGGCGAAGCGTCTCGCGATAGCGATCGCCGATCTGATCGTTCTCGCGAACGATGCGAGCGTGCTCCGACCAGAGGCAGCCGACCTCCCAGAATTCGCGAATCACGCCGCGGTGGTTGCGGAAGTGGTCGCTGTGCAGCGGTCCCCAACTCACCATGGCGTCGAGCACGGTGAAGCCGTAGACGTAGTCCGGAATCCAGGTCTTCTCATCGGTGAGCCAGTGGCTCGAGAACTCGTACTCGACAGTGAGACACCCTGCGCGGCGCAGTGCAAAGGTGCGCGCGAGACCGCTCGGGTGGATGTCGTTGAGCGCGAGGAGCACGCGCGGGCGTGCAGACCGTGCGATCTCCCCCCAAAGGAGAGACTCGAACAGCAGCCGCCGCACAGGCTCGGGCCACCAGCGCTCGGCGGCGGCAAGCCGCGCGAAGAGCGTGGTCGCACCTGCGAGCGAGGGCAGGAACCGCCGGACGAACGACAACGGACCGACCGCGATATCGTCGCGGCCGATGACGCCATAGCCGCGCTCTTCGAGGCGTCTGCGCCGGTCGGCGGGAACACCTGCCTCCAGCCACACGCCCACCTCCTCCGGGAGTACGGTCTCGCCGTCGACGACGAAGTCGAGGTTGCGAAGGCGAGGTTGTCCGCCACGGTCGAGCCCCCAGTCCTCGCCGTAGCTTCGGATCAACAGCGGCCGGCCAGGCAGCTGCCGAACCGTCGGGCGGATAAGGCCCAGACAGTCCCGCCAAAGAGTCAGCAGCTGGCGAGCCGCATTCGCGAGCGAGCGCACGGCGAGCAGCGCGCGCGGCCCCTCTTCCGCCTCGAACGACATTCGTTCGATCGCGTCTGCGACCGGCGGCGGGAACGCGGGTCGATGCGTGCGCGCGACCCTGGCGAGAAAGGCGAAGTCCGGCCCGTTCGGCCAACGACGCTCCACGACCACGCGTTCGTACTCCGCAAGGCCCGGCGAGGCAACGAGAAGCGCGAGGCCGAGAAAGCTGCCGGCCTCACGTAGAAGCGCCCGGCAGAGGTACCGGTCGATGTCGTCGTCCCCCGCGATTCGGCGGAGACCGCGAAGGACGCGAGGGTTCCGTCGGCACAGCTCGGCGACTGCGAGCTCGACGAGGTCGAACGACGCATCTACGGCAGCGCCCTGGTCGAATCCCGGCAGGGACCCAGGCGGGAGAACAGCCAGCGCATCGCCGATCTCCGCCGCAGGGGCGTCGGCACTCACGCACGCAACGTCGTCTCCACGGCGGACCGCGCGGCGCGCGACAACTGCCTCGCGTGACCCGAGACGGTGAATGAGCAGCAGCGTGCCGGACCGCGCGGGCGACTCGCCCATGCCAGCCTCAGTGCGCGCCGACGCGGAAGAGACGGGCGACATAGCCGTCGAACTCTCGGCTTACCTCCGGGTGCGACCGGCGGTCGATGTGCTCTTCGCGCACCTGCGTGCAGCCAAGTCGTTCGAAGACCCGGCGATAGCTGCGCGCAAACGTGTAGCGCGCATTCGCGACTTCGGTCTCGAGCACGCAGACACGGCGGCGTGCGACGCGCGCCATCTCGCCGAAGATCGAACGGCTCGACGGATGGATGTGGATGCCGACTGCCATCGTGAACACGGTGTCATACGCTGCTGTCTCTAGCCGCGGCAGAACGTCTTCGAACGAGCCGAGCATCAGCTCGACCACGCCCGCCAGACGCGGATGCTCGCGCGGGAGCATCTCGAGCGAGACCGCGTTGATGTCGACTCCGGCAAGGTTCGTGTATCCCAGCTCGTGCAAGCGTGAGAGGTTGCCGCCTGCATTGCAGCCAAGCTCGAGAATCCGGTCGGCCGTCGTTACTTCGGGCGACCAGAAATGTGCGAGGAAGTCGACGATCGCCGGGTCCTTGCGCGAGAACTGGAGCGGGTCGTTGCTGTCGCCGCCGACGGTGCGGCTCGACCAGAACGCGCGGCATTCTTCGGCGCTGAAGATCCACGGCGGGGTCCGGCCGGCCTCGATTAGCGCTTGGTTCACGCGCACGCCGGCCGCGTGGAGGCCGCGGGGCCGGTTCACCTCACCGGCGTCGTCGACGCGATCCGCGTAGACGTACGGCTCAGCGAGCACGAGCGCGCGCTCTGCGATCTTGCGCGCAAACGAAGGCGCACGGTTGTGATTGTCCGTCATCGGCCGACGATCGTAGCGAGCGTCCGTTAGGGCTTTTCGACGTCGTCAGGCCGCAGTTGCTCGCCGGCGGAGACGTCGCGGCCGAGGATGCCGCCGACGACGTCGGCCTCGTGACCCGGGGCGATCCCGCCGCCGGGACGCAGCCACGAGATGTCGTCCTCGCCGATGCGATGGCCTGCGCGCAAGTCCCGACGCGCGGCGATCGAGCGCCGCACGGCGTCGCGGAGCTCGAGCTCGCTCGCCTGCGGCCGCTTCTCGCCGCTGCCGAGCAGCTCCTCGACGAGCCGGACGCGCCGCACGAGCTCGGCGAGCTCTTCCGGACGTGCGGAGAGCTCGTGGTCGCGGAAGTCCGACAGCGGCGGGTCGAGGGTGACGTGCTTTTCGAGAATGCGCGCGCCGATCGCAGCCGCCGCGACGCAGGCCTCGATCCCGAGCGTGTGGTCGGAGTAGCCGACGGTGCAGCCGAGAGCCGCTGCGAGCTCGGGGATCGCGCGCAGATTGATCTCGGCGGGACGCGCCGGATACGCGGTCACGCAGTGCAGCAGCGCGACCTCCGCGCCCGGCGGGCGCGCACTGCGGGCAAGCTCGAGCGCCACCCGTGTCTCGTCAAGGTCGACGAGCCCCGTCGACATGATCATCGGCTTCGAGCCCGCCGCGACCCGCCGGATCAGCGGGACGAACGTGTTGTCGCCCGACGCGATCTTCACGGCGTCGGCGATCTCGTCGAGGAACGCCGCGGACTCGAGGTCGAGCGGCGTCGACACGAACGCCAGACCCAGCTCGTGCGCGACGTCCGCGAGCCCCGCGAACGCGTCCTGCGAGAGCTCGAACGACTTCAGCCGCGCGAAGCGCTCCTCGTCCACCGGACGAACGAAGAGCTCGGTCTTGTACGTCTGGAACTTCACCGCGTCGGCGCCCGCAGCCGCAGCGGCGCGCACGAGCTCCTGTGCGCGCTCGACGTCGCCCTCGTGGTTGTTGCCGACCTCCGCGACGACGACGACGCGAGTGTCGGTGTCGAGCGACCCGATCCTCATATGTGCAGATGCAGCGCATACTCGGCGCGCGCGAGCGAGAAGCCCATCGACTCGTACAGTCCCGTCGCCGCGACATTCGCCGCCTGCGTTCCGACGCGTGTCGCGCCGGACGCCGCGGTCAGCGCGCGTGCGAAACCGCGGCCCCGGGCTCGTTCGGCGACGGCGACGAGGTCGATGACGTGCGCTCCGTCGGCGGCGACGAGCACCGCGAGGAAGCCGGCCGGGCCATGCGCGTCGAGCGCGACGAGGAGCTCGTCGCCGCGTGTCCCGTCGAAGTAGCTTCCGATCCAGTCCGCCTTGATCCGGTTCGCGGCCTCGTCGGGCACTTCAGGGTCGAGATGGAAGCGCGACCACCGGAAGGACGTGCGGGCGATCTCGACGACCGCGTCGCGCTGCTCCGGTGATGCGCGCACGACGTCGTCTTCGGCCTCGGCGGAAACGGGAGCACGCTCGAGCGTGAGCGTCGTGTCGATGACGGAGAACCCTCGTGACGTGAACGCGCGCACGACTGCAACCTGCTCGACCGGCACGCGCGCCTGGTACATCCGCGGGCTGTCGCCGTCCGGTACGGCTGACGGGTCGTCGACCGTGAAGACGGGATGCCCGATCCGTTCGGACAGCCAGCCGTCCTCGCGAATCACGTCAGGGAGCCTGTGAGGACCCGACGACGAGCGACCCGTCGGAGACGAGGTCGCGGTACCAGTCGACATAGCGGGCGACGCCTTCCTCGAGCGACACGGCCGGCGAGTATCCGATCAGCGATCGCGCCTTCTCGATGCTCAAGGTTCCGCGATGCGGACGGAGCGCGTCGCGTTCGGCGTACACGGCCTCGAGGTTCGGGAAGTGGTCGCGCACCGCGGCAACGAGCTCGTTGATCGAACGCGCGTTGCCCGCCGTGATGTTGAACGTCTCGTTCACGCCGTTTGGGCTCGCGATCGAGAGGCAGATCCCCTCGACGACGTCGTCGATGTAGCTGAAGTCGACCCGCTCGCTGCCGTCGCCGTCGATGCGAAGCGGCGCACCGGCGAGCGCATTCTCGACGAAGAGCTGCGTCACGCGCTTGCTCACGCATCCCGGGCCGTAGAGCGCCGACGGACGGATGATCGTGTACGGGAGCCCGAAGACCTGGTTGTACGCGATCACGATGCGCTCGCCGCTCAGCTTCAGCGCGCCGTAGATCCCGATCGGCTCCTTCGGATGGTCCTCCGTCACGGTGGGCGTCTCGAAGTTGCCGTACACCATGCTCGACGAGAAGTAGACGAAGCGCTCGACTGCGTCGATGCGCGCCCGTGACCAGTCGAGCGCGTTTTCGAGCGTCCGCAAGCTGTGGTCGAACGTGCTGAACGGATCCTTGTTCGAACGGCCCGCATGCGAGACCGCCGCGAGATGGATGACGACCTGCGGCTGCAGCTTGTCGAGCGTCCAGTTGAGGGCGTGATAGTCGCGTGCGTCCTGCACGTCGATCCCGATGCCTGCGTCCTCGAGCATGCGCAGCCGCTCGTTGAGGATCTTCAGGTAGAGCGCGCGATTGTCGAGGTTGGGCGCCGAGATGTAGTGCAGGATGTTGTTCACCTGCAGGCTGTCGATGACCTCGACCTTCGCGCCGAGATCGGCGAGGCGCAGGGCGAGCCGATGGCCGATGAACCCTGCGCCGCCGAGCAGCGCCACCCGCTTGCCCGCGAGGCTATTCGCCATCGTCCAGCTCCGTGACTGCGTCGCGCACGATCGAGACGATACGCTCGGCATCGCCGTCGGCCAGATGCGGCCCGACCGGGATCGAGATCGAGTCGTTGCTGATGCGCTCTGCGACCGGGAACTGCCCCGGGCGGAAGCCGCGCTGATCGCGGTAATAGCTGGTGAGCGGCACGGGGCGCGGATAGTGGATGCTCACGCCGAGACCCCGCTCCTTGAGCAGGTCGATCAAGTCGGCGCGCCGCGGCGCGAGCCGCTCGACGAGGACGGCGGTGATGCAGTAGTGCGTGCTCATCCCGCGCGCGTAGCTGCCGGTGTCGGCGAGCTCGAGCAGCGGGAAGTCGGCGAGGCCGAAGCAGATCGCCTCGTAGTTGCTCTTACGGCGCGCGATGAACTCGGGGGCCTTCTTCAGCTGCTCGACGCCGAGCGCCGCCGCGAGCTCGCCCATGCGGTAGTTGAGCCCGAACAGCTCGACGTCGTACGCGCTCGAGTTCCTCCGCTCGGCGACGACAGTCTTGTCGATGCCGAATGCGCGCTGCTTCGAGATGCGCTCGGCAACGTCGGGGCGCCGCGAGATCGCCATGCCGCCCTCGCCCGTCGTGATGTGCTTGACGGGGTAGAACGAGAAGCAGCCGACGTCTCCGTGCAGGCCGACGTGCACTTCGTCGAACGTCGCTCCGAGCGCGAGCGCGCAGTCTTCGACGACGAAGAGATCGTGCTTGCGCGCTAGCGTCAGCACGCGCTCCATGTCGACGGGACGGCCGAGGTAGTGGACGGGCGAGATCGCGCGCGTGCGCGTCGTGACGGCCGCCTCGGCCGCGTCGAGGTCGATGTTGCCGGTTGCGTCGCAGTCGACGAATACCGGCGTCGCGCCGCAGGCGACGACGACGTGCGCCGTTGCGACGTGCGTCTGCGCCGGCACGATCACCTCGTCGCCGGGCTCGAGACCGAGTCCGAGGTACGCGAGGTGGAGCGCGGCGGCGCACGAGGCGGTCGCGATCGCGTGCTCGGCGCCGGTGAACTCCGCGAACGCTTGCTCGAACTGGTGCCCGCGCGGGCCGTGGCTCAAGACGGTGCCGGCGAGCACCTCGGCGACCGCCTCGCGCTCCTCGTCCCCGATCATCGGCCTGCCGAACGGGATTGTCGTCGTGCCGACGGTCACGAGTGGCTCCGTTCGTAGGTTCGTTCGTGCATGGCCCGCGAAAATCGAGCGTGCCAAGGACGCAGGGAGGTCGCGTACTCACCAGTACGCGACCGACCGAGGACACCGGCACGCGACGATTTGCAGCCGGCCAGGCACACAACGCAACCTTCGGACGGGGCCACTACACCAGGGTAACGGACGCTCCCGTCGCGGACGCTTCGTCGATCGCGAAGCAGACGTCGAGCGCAGTGAAGACCTCGTCGGCGCTCACCGCGGCCTTACCGCGTCCTAACACCTCGTCGATGAAGCCGGGCAGCAACGCGCCCTTCTCCACTCCCGGATAGTCGGCCTCGACCGGCTCGCTCGTCTCGCGCGTCAGCACCACGCCGCGGCGAAGCCCGTTGACGAACGTCGCCTCGGTGCCGAAGAGCGTGACAGCGTGGAAGTGCGGCGTCGCCGAGCCGAAGTTCGCCGACACCTTTGCGAGCGAGCCGTCGTCCAAGCGCAGGATCGCGACGACGAAGTCGTCGAAGCGAAACTTCGTCCCTGCACTCGCGATCCTGTTCCCGCGCGCCGTCGCCTCGACGACGCGGCGCCCGGTCAGCCACAACAGCAGGTCGACGACGTGCACACCGCCGCCGAGAACGACCGAGTAGTGCGGGAGGTCGCCGCGCCAACCGTCGGTGATCTTGTGCAGGCGCCCGTACTCGTAATCGGCCTCGCAGTAGTAGAGCGTGCCAAGGCGGCCGGCGTCGATCAGCTCCTTCACCGCGCGAAAGCGCGGCGATGCTCGGAGGACGAGGTTCGACGTGACGACGACGCCGGGGCTCGCCGCGAGCAACGCGCGCAGATCGTCAGCTTCCTCGGGGCGTGTGCAGAGCGGCTTCTCGACGAAGGCGTGCTTCCCATGCTCGACGGCAAGCTTGACCTGTGCGTAGTGCTCGTCGTCGTACGTCGCGATCGAGACGACGTCGATCTCGGGGTCCCGGAGCACTTCCAGCGACTCGGTCGTCGTCCGCACCCCCGGATGGGCGCGGGCGACCTCGTGGAGCCGACCGGAGTCGATGTCGCAGAGCGCGACGAGCTCGCAGTCCGGGTGAGCGGCGTACGCGGCGGCATGCGCCTCGCCCACGCCGAGTCCGATTACCGCGGCCCGCAGCATGTGCCTAGGCTAGACGCCGTGCAGGTCGCGGTCGTGATCCAGGCGAGGATGTCCTCCGAGCGCCTTCCCGGCAAGGTTCTCGCCCTGCTCGCAGACAAGCCGGCGCTCGGATACTTGCTCGAGCGCTTGTCTCGGTATCGCGTCGTCGTCGCCACCTCGACCGAGCCGAGCGACGATGCGGTCGCGGACTTCTGCGCGGAGCGCGGGACCCTGTGCATGCGTGGCCCGCTCCAGGACGTCGCAGGGCGCTTCGCCAGTGTCGTCGCCACCCTCGGCGTCGACGCCTTCGTGCGGGTCAGCGGCGACAGCCCCCTCCTCGATCCGCTGCTCGTCGAAGAAGGGATCGCGCTGTTCGAGAAGCTGCGCCCCGACCTGGCGACGAACGTCTTCCCGCGCACGTTCCCGAAAGGCCAGTCGGTGGAGGTCATGGACGCGCGTACGTTCCTCGCGATCGAGCCCGAGCTCACCGACGCGAGCGACCGCGAGCACGTGACGACGTTCTTCTACGCGCGCCCGGAGCGATTCCGGATCGAGAACTTCGCCGCCGACGTGCCCGCACCGGACGTGAACCTCGCAGTGGACACGCCGGGCGACCTCGAGCGGCTCGACGCGCTCGTGCGCGCGCTGCCGGACGAGTACGGATGGCGCGAGCTCGCCAGTAGCATCGGCGGCCGGCAATGACCGACTTTTGGGCAGCGGAGAACGACTGGTATCAGCACGCGCCGGTGGAACGGCTCGCGAAGGCGCTCGCGCAGTACGACGTCTACAAGTCGATCCTCCATCTGCCCGGTGACGTCGTCGAGTTCGGGACGTTCAAGGGTGCAAGCCTCGTGCGCCTCGCGACGTATCGCGAAGTGCTCGAGAGCGCGCAAGCGCGGCGCATCTACGGCTTCGACACGTTCGGCGTCATGCCCGCAGGCGAAGGTGAGAGCGACGCGGACGTCGCCCGCCGCTTCGGCGACCAGGGCGACTGCCTCTCGCTCGTGGATACCGAGGCGTTGTTGCGCGGCAAGGGCTTCGAGAACGTCGAGCTCGTCGCGGGCGACATCCTTTCGACGCTCCCGTCGCTTCTCGACGAGCGGCCGGCGCTGCGGTTCGCGCTCGTCAACGTCGACGTCCTGCTCAAGCCGGTGACCGCGGCCGTCCTCGATCTGTGCGCGTCGAGGCTCGTGCCCGGCGGTGTGATGATGCTCGACGACTATGCGAAGGCGGCGGGTGCGACGGAAGCGGCAGAGGAGTTTCTCTCCTCGCATCGCGATTACGAGCTGCGGCGCTCGCCGCTGTCGTACCAGCCCGCCCTGCTCGTGCGCGCGGGTTAGGCGGTCTTCTCGCCGAGCAGGCCGGCGAGAGCGCGCCGCTGCAGCGGAGCGAGCGGCGGCAGGTCGTGGTGCTCCCCCGCCGCGAGGTTCTCGTGGATGCGAATGCGGTCGGTCTGCTGGCCGGCGCGGCGTGCCGCGAATGAGATGAGGTCGTTGCCCGGGGTGAAGTAGAACTCGAACGAAGCACGGAAACGGCCGCGGACCGGCTCGAGTCGATGCAGTCCGTTGTTGTCGAACACGAAGATCGATCCGCTGGGACCGGCGCAGTCGAAGATCGGGTAGCGCGAGCGGACGAACTCTTCCGAATAGAAGCGGTCGGTGCCGCCCATCCGCACATGCGGCCGCTTGTGGCTCCCTTTTGCGTAGAGCATGCGCGTTCCGTCGGGCGGAATGTCGGAGATCATCACGTGCACCGACAGCAGATTCGGCGTGTCCCAGTGCCAGTTCGACGCCCAGTCCGTCGTATGCCCGCGGACTTCGTCGAGTGTGATGTTCGGGTACGTGATGTTGACCGTCGGCGAGTCGCGCAGGAACGGCTGCGCGCCGTAGTGCGCCGCTAGCACGGAGAGCAGGAGCGGGTCGGTTATAAGCGAGAGAGCATCCAGGTCTGCGGTCGGATCGAGAAACGTGCGCAGGTAGTCGTCCGCAGGCTCGTGCCTGTCGGCGATCGCGCCATAGCGCTCGGAGATTGCATGCGCGAGCGCGCTGCGGTCGCCCGGAAGCTGGACGACGCCTTCACGCCTGAACTCGGCGGCCAGGCGGGAGACGAGGCCTCGGTCGACCGCAGGCGGTGCACTGCTGGCGCGCTCAGCTCTCGATAGCCGCGCAGGGAAGCGCAGGGCCTGGCCGTATCGGGCGCGGGTCATCAGGCGCTCAGGAGCGAGAACGTTCTTGACCGCGAGCACCCACCAGGTATCGGTGGCCCGCTGGTCCTCGTAGAAGATCTTCGGGTCGTTGACAACGCGCGCATTGAGCGCGCTCTCGACCTTGTTCGAGATCCCCGCCCGGATCCCCATGAGATGCGAGCCTAGCGCAGGATCGCCGCGTGTACTAGTCCGTAGGCGGAGGGCTCGCCCCACACATTGTCCTTCACCCACTGCCCCTCCTCGATGCGCCACACCCTCGGGTTGCGGAACGTGTCGCACGTGTGGTCGAACTCGTCCTCGCTCATGCCCACGTACTCGAGCCAGCGCTCGAGGTCGCGACGCGGCTTCACGTGGTCGTACTGGCGGACGAGCGCTACGCCCTCGTCGCGTGTGATCTTGCCGGAGCGAATGTCCTTGCATACATGATCGGACGCCCGGCCGTACCCGAGCTTGATGAACTTCAGGTAGTCGTGAATGCCGTTCTCGTGCATGTCGTCAAGGTTCGAGAACTGCCGATATGTCCGCTCGAACGGTTGCCGTGCGGGCTCCCAGTCGTACTCGCGCATGACGAGCTCGACGTGCTCGTTCGCGTCCCAGTCGACGTAGTTGCCGAGATAGATCCCGCGCACACCGACGTCGAGGATCTCGTCGTCGGTCGGGTATTTGCCCCAGGCCAGATCCTTCGCCGTCAGCCCTTCCTTCAGCTCCGGCCGGCCGAGCTTGTCGAGACCCTCGTCGGTGAAGTCGTGCCAGTCGTAGCCGCGGAGCGAGTACTCGAGGCGATGCTTCGCAGTGAACTCGACGAAGTCGTTCAGCGAGTACATGCCGGCGACGTCGAGGAAGCCGTGCTCGCCCCAGAGCACGACCGGTACGCGCTGGCGCACGGCCTCGCGCATCGGCACGGTGAAGATCCCGCAGTGCGCGTGCCAGTTCATGTCGCCTTGGAGGCGGAAACCGAGCCGGTTCATCTTCACGAGCGTGTCGACGCCGGGCCGGACGATCACGTGATCGCAGTCGAAGACCTCGCGCATCCGTCGAAGGTTCTCTTCGCCCTCGGGCAGATAGTTGTTGCCGTGATACGTGACGAGGAGCGGCTTCAGGCCGAGCTCGTGCACAGCGACGTGCGCCTGGTAGTAGCTGTCCTTGCCGCCGCTGACGCCGATGATCAGGTCGTACGTCGAGTCGGACTTGTACTCCTCGACCAACTCGACGAGTGCCTGCCAGCGGAGGTCCCAGTTGATCTCGTCCTTCTGCGCGGCGACGCGGCAGCCGGAGCAGACACCATTCTCGTCGAACGTGAGCGGCGTCGCGGCAGCCGAGGGGTACACGCACTTGGTGCAGTACTGCAACGGGCCTCCTACAACCTGACGTCGACGCCGGCCTTGGCGAGAGCGCGCTTGCCCGCCCGATCGGCCAGTTCCTTGAAGTGCCAGATGTTAGCCGCGGCCACCGCGGACGCCCCCGCCTCGATGCCCGCCGCGTAGTCCTCGAAGCGTCCGACGCCGCTGCACGCAACGACCGGGATCGTCGTCGCGTCGACAACGCGCGCGATGAGGTCCGTGTCGTAGCCGGTCGCTGTCCCGTCGCGGTCGATCGACTGCAGGAGCACCTCGCCCGCGCCGAGCCTCTCCGCACGAGCGGCGAGCGCCTCGGGCGTCAGGCCGGTCGCGGTGCGGCCTCCGTCGACGAACGCCTCGAGCGTCCCATCGGGATGGCGGAGCGCGTCGATCGACGCGACGATCGCCTGGCTCCCGTAGACGCGCGCTCCCTGGGTGACGAGCTCCGGCGACGTCACGAGTGCCGTGTTCAATGTCACCTTGTCCGCTCCGCGCGCGATGCGCTCGCGGATTCCGTCGAGCGTCTTGATCCGGCCGCCCCAGGTGAGCGGCATGAAGCAGCGCTCCGCGACGGCGTCGAGGATGCCGAGCGCATCGGCGAGACCGGCGACCTTCTGGTCCTCGCGCCCGAGGTCGTAGCGGTCGTCGCGCGAGATGTCGAGGTACACGAGCTCGTCGACATTCCATTCTGTGAAGCGGTCGACCTCGTGCAGCGGGTTGCCGATGATCTGGTGGATGCGGAACAGCTCGCTGCGCACGAGCACGCCGTTCTGCAGCAACAGAACGGGTATGAGGCGGTTCTTCAGCGCCACTCGAGAAAGTTCTTCAGCAGCCGTAACCCGGCGCGGTGGCTCTTCTCGGGATGGAATTGCGCTGCGCGAATGTTCTGCGTCTCAACGCTCGCCGCAAAGTCACCGCCGTATTCGCAGACACCGCTGACGACGGAATCGTCGTCGGGACGCAACACGTAGCTGTGCACGAAATAGAACGCGTCCGACTCGCCGAGGCCGTCGTACATCGCATGCCCCGGCGTGAACGTCACGTCATTCCATCCGATGTGTGGAACACGAAGCCCGTTGTCTGACGCGATCCGCTCGACCGTTCCCGCGATCCAGCCTAGCCCTGCGTTCGATCCGTGCTCGGTGCCGCGGTCAGCAAGCACCTGCATGCCGATGCACAGGCCGAGGAACGGCTTGCCCTTGCGCCGGACCTGCTCTTCCAGCGCGTCGACCCAGCCGCCGTCCCTCAGGTTCTGCATCCCGTCCGCAAACGCGCCGACGCCGGGGAGCACGATCCGCTCCGCGTCGGCGAGCTCGTCGGGCTGCGTCACGACCGCGGGCGAGGCGCCGAGGCTCGCAAACGCGTTCGTCACCGAGCGGAGGTTGCCCATTCCGTAGTCGATGACGGCGATACGCTCGGCCACGCGGCTAATGGTACGTTCAGCGCCGACGTGAGCCCGGACGCGATCACGGCCGTCGTCGGAAACTTCCAGGGCGAGGCCGTCCTCGCGGATTGCCTGCAGAGCCTTGCTGAGCAGACGCGCGCGCCGCGCTCCGTGATTGTCGTCGACGCCGGCTCGACCGACCGAAGCGTTTCTGTCGCGGAGCGCTTCGGCGCCGCCTGGCTGCGGACGGAGAACCGCGGCGTCGGCTGGTTGTACAACGTCGGCGCACGCGCCGCGACGACGCCGCTAGTCCTGCTGTGCAATAACGATGTCGCGTTCGAGCCTGAGTGTCTCGAGCTACTTGCGGCTGCGCTCGAGCGAGACGCGATCGGCTTCGCCGCTGACCCGACGCAGCTCGCGTGGGAAGGCGGCGCCGTCATCCACGCCCGCACGGAGATCTCTCGCGGTCCGTTGCTCCGCCAACCACTGCCCGGCTTCCGCGTCGACCAGACAGTTCCCGCCACGGACGTCGTCCCAACGCTGTTCGCGAATGGTGCCGCGATGCTCGTTCGCCGCGAGCGCTTGCTCGCTCTCGGCGGCTTCGACGAGAGCTTCTTCATGGAGTTCGAGGAGATCGACGTTTGCGTACGCGCCTGGCTGCGTGGATGGACGACCGTCTACGTGCCGGAAGCCCGTGTACGGCACCACGTTGCGAGCACGACGGGGCGCGAGCGTGCGGAGCGGCGTCGCGTCGCGTCGGCGCACTACAACCTGATTCGCTTCGCGCTCAAGTGCCTGCCCGTGCGAGCTGTCGCGCGCGTGCTCGCCGGCGAGCTCCTGCGCCTTCCCGCACATCCCCTCCTCGTTGCACCGGCGTTCGCGCGAGCTGCCGCGTGCCTACCCGAGATCCTGCGTGAGCGCGCTGCGGTGCAGCCTTCGGATGCGACGTTCGAGTGGCTGCTAGCCGGTCAACCGGCGGGAACCAGCCCGCTCAAGAGCTCGGCGAGCCGCTCGATCCGTCGCGCGATCGGATAGGAGGAGACGATGTGGCGCCGCGTTGCGTCGCGGGCCGCCGCGTCCGAACCGATCGCATCGGCAACCGCCGCGGCCGCGGCGGCTGCGTCGCCGTAGGGAACGCGCAGGGCCGTCGGACCGGCGATCTCGTCGAGCGCGTGACCCGTGGAGACGACGGGGATGCATTCGCACGCCATCGCCTCGGCGACCGCGACGCCAAACGCTTCATGCGCCGAGAGCTGGAGATAGACGCTCGCTTGCCGGTAGAGCTCGAGCAGCTCCGCGTCGCTCACGAACCGGTCCGTGAATAAGACGTTCGCGGGCGCACCCGCCCTCAGCGTCGCGAGCGCATCGTCGCCTCCCGAGCGGCCGACGACGACGAAGCGCACGTCGGGGAGCGACCACGCCGCTTCGACGACGACGGGCAAACCTTTGAGAACCGCCGTCTCGCGGTCGATCTCGAAGCAGACCGTGAGCGCAAGCACTTCCTTCACGCCGGCGGGCGAGAAGTGATCGGTGTCGATGCCGTGATGGACCATCTCGAGCCTCCGCGGAGTTGCGAGCCGCAAGATGCGCTCCGTCAGGAACGCAGACGAGGAGAGAACGAGGTCCGCTTCCCGCAGCCCGAATCGCTGCCTCAGCCTGTTGTGGGGCCACTTCAAGCCGCCGAGGCGCAGCTCCGGCACGTAATCGACCTCGAGGCCGCCGATAACGACGACGACCGGACAGCGATGGAGGCGTGCGAGCGCGATCGTCTCGAGCACGTATGCCGGTGCGAGGAACCAGAGCAGAACCAGTCGTGGCTCACGACCGGTGAGGTGGGCGCGGAGCGAACGCAGGAACCCGAGCTTGTTCGGGTAGTCGCCGAAGACGAGGTGTTCGACCTCGAAGTGACTCCTCAGCCCACGGACGTCCGCCTCGACGAACGATGACCCTCCGTTGGGCGAGACGACAACGAGTCCGGCGACGCTAGCTCACCGCCTCCCGCGCGCGATAGAGGTCGAGCACCTCGTCGGTCGGCCCGATCGCACGGGCGACGCCCCTGTCGAGCAGAAGCGTTCTGTCGCAGTACTGCGACACAGCGTCCAGGTCATGGCTGACGAAGACGAGCGTCTTACCCTCGGCCCGCATCCCGTCGAACGTCGCCAGGCACTTTTGCTGGAACGCCAAGTCGCCGACGGCGAGGACCTCGTCGAGCAACAGGATGTCGAAGGGAACTTGGATGGCGATCGAGTAGGCAAGCCTGAGCTGCATCCCCGACGAGTAGTTCTTGAGCTTGAGATCCACGAAGCGCTCCAGCTCGGCGAACTCGATGATGGCGTCGAATCTCTGCCGGAGCTGCCGCCTCGTGAGTCCGAGTAGCGTGCCGTTGATCCAGACGTTGTCGCGAGCGGTGAGCTCGGGGTTGAAACCGACTCCGAGCTCGATGAACGGCGACAACGCCCCGTTTACGCGCACCTGTCCGGCGGTCGGAGGATAGATCCGCGCGAGAATCTTCAGCAGCGTGCTCTTGCCGCTGCCGTTGGGGCCGATGACGCCGAAGAATTCGCCCGCGGGAATCGAGAAGGACAGACCCGCGAGCGCGACGTTGGGCTCGTACTGCTGACGCTTGAAAGGATGCAGGAAGTGCTCCTTGAACGTTGTCCGCACGTCGTAGGGAAGCCTGAACTCCTTCCGCAGGCCGACGGTCTTGATCGCCATGCCATCCCCGAGGGGCATCGTCAGACTCGCTCGGTCAGCCCCGGCTCTTCGCGGCGGAAGACGAGCAACGCGATCGCGAGCAAGAGGATGAGGATCCCGATCGGATAGAGTCGCCCCGCGGGGCCGAGGACGTCGGAAGCGGTGAGGATCGAGCCCTTGGGGTCGTTGTAGAGGACGAGCGAGCGCACGTCCTCGACGATCTGTCCGAAAGGATTCAGCAGCTCGAGCACGCGAACCGAGTGGTATGGCACGACCGTGAGCGGATAGATGATCGGTGTCGCATAGAAGAGAATCTGAGCCACGAGCTCCCAGATCGGCAGCATGTCTCGGAAGCGGACATAGAGGGTCGAGAGCAGGATCGCGATCGCGAGCGCGAACAAATAGAGCTCAAGCAGCAGCGGAAGGATCAGCAGCCAGTCGGCGCGTGGCGCGATCCCGTTCCAGGCGACGAAGCCGGCGATGGGCAGGAGATTGGTGGCCAGCGTCATCGTCGCGGTCATCGTGCTCGAAACCGGAATAATCAGACGCGGGAAGTACATCTTCCGCAGCAACTGCCCGCGGAGGACGAACGAGACCGTCGTCGTCGTCGTCGCATCCGAGAAGAAGGTCCAGAGGACGATGCCGACGAGCAGGTAGAGCGGATAGTGATGAAGGCCGCCGCGAAGCTTGAAGAAGTGCCCGAAGACGAGATACAGGATGGAGAACATCGCGAGCGGCTTGATGACCGACCACAGGTATCCGAGCGCCGACTCGCGGTATTTGAGCTTGAACTCGGCCGCTGCGAGCACGCGGACGACTCGCGCCTGATGAGCGAGGCTGTCAGAGAAGCTTCGGTGCGGGTACTGCTCGACGGCGACGCCCACGTACGGCAACGCTAGCGAAGCCACTGGCTCACGGCGGCGGCAAAGAGTTGCAGCATCCTCAAGATCGTCCCGAGCGCACCGCGCCGCAGCATCGAGAGGCGCAGCCGGAGGTGAAGATACTGCGCGACGAGAAGTCGCAACCGCAGGGTCGGTTGCGAACGTTTTCCAGTGGCGGTCAAGAGCCGTTCGAGTGTCGCCACAACTCGCGGCCAAGCGAACTCGCGCCTAACATGCGCAGCGTTGGCGTCGATCCGTGCCCCCGCGTCCGGATCGTCCAGCAGCGACTCGATCGCGCCGACCCAGCCGTCGACATCCTCGAAGTCGACAACGCAGCCGAGCTCTCGCTTCTCAACGAGCTCGCTCAACGAGTCCCCCCGTGTGGTGACGACGGGCAGGCCCGCCCAGAAGCAGTCGACCAGACGGACGCGATATGCGAGGCGTGTCTCCAGGTTGTCGTGGTGCGCCGAGACGCCGAGGTCGGCCTCCAGCAGGTAACGGCCGCGTTCCGCATACGGCACCCAACCAGTGTTGAAGAAGACGACTCGATCACGGAGGCCGAGGTCCTCGGCGAGCCGCATCGCCTCGGCGACCTTCGTCATTTCGCTCATCGCCGGGTTCGGATGCTTTACCCCCAGGAAGTAGAGCCTGATGTCGCCTCGCCTCTGTGAGAGAAGGTGGACGGCGCGGATCACCGTGAGGGGATCAAGCCAATCCCAAATCCCACTGGCCCAGAGCAAGACCTTGTCCCCGCACGCGATTCCCGGGACGACGCCTTTGACCACCGGCTCCCCGGGCGTCGGAGCGACAGGCTCGATCCCGAATGGCACCACGTCGATCAGTGCTCGGAGTGAAGGGTCCTCGTGGTAAGCATCCTGATCCGGCCGGCCGAGTGACGCCAACGCTCCGAGCCAGAAGTCCCGCTGATGTTCGCTCGCACATACGAAAGCGTCGCCCGTCCGGAGCACGACCTCCTGCTGAAGGCTGACGCACCGGAACCACAGATCGCCGGCTCGCGAGCGGGTGCGCTCGAGGTCGAAGGCAAGCAGCTCGGCGACGACCGGGGCATACAGGTCGTACACCGTTCTCGTTTTTGCACGAGTGAGGGACAGCATCGTCTTGACCGGAAGCCTCTGTGCGATAACGGTGTCGAACCGGGTGGCGAGAGCGGTCATCTCGTGCGCGTCCTCAGGCACCACCCGGACGATGCCCATGCTCTCGGAAACGAGGTCGGTATCGAACGGAACCGCGAGCGTGACGTCATTCTTCTTCGCGAGCTCCGTGGCGAAGCGGTAGGCACGAATGCCGGGACCGGCCATCGACGAACCGACGTGGTCGTTTGAAACGACGAGGATGCGCCGGCCGCTCACGGCCACCGAGCGTAACGAACGCCGACCGCTCGCCCACTAGCATGCTTACTGTGACAGCGATCCTCGGCCTCAACGCATTTCACGGCGACGCGGCTGCGGCGCTGGTCGTAGACGGGGAACTCGTCGCGGCGGCGGAGGAAGAGCGGTTCAACCGGATCAAGCATGTCGCGGGGTTTCCGTCGCTCGCCACGCAGTGGTGCCTCGACGAGGCCGGCCTCACGCTCTCCGACCTCGACCACGTCGCGGTCTCACGCGATCCGCGCGCGAATATCGGCCAAAAGCTCCTGCGCACGATCCGACACGGTGCGAGCGCCCGCTATCTGAAGGAGCGGCTGCAGAACGCGGCAAAGGTACGCGACGTCGCCACGGCGTTGGCCGAGGCGTTCGGCGTCGAGCGCAATGACCTGCGCGCGCAGGTTCACAACGTCGAGCACCACCAGACACACGTTGCGAGCGCCTTCTTCGTGTCGCCGTTCGACGAAGCGGCGATCCTCTCCGTCGACGGCTTCGGCGACTTCTGCTCGACGATGACCGCGGTCGGCCACGACAACTCGTTCGAAGTCATCGAGCGTGTCCTGTTCCCACACTCGCTCGGTATTTTCTACACCGCGCTCACGCAGTACCTCGGCTTTCCGCATTACGGCGACGAGGGGAAGGTGATGGGTCTGGCGCCGTACGGCGACCCGGAGCGCTACATGAAGGCGATGCGCGACGTCATCGCGCCGAGTGGCGACGTATTCGTCCTCAACCTCGACTACTTCACGCACGACAAGGAAGGCGTCGACATGACGTGGGACGCGGGCTCTCCCCGCATCGGCAGGATCTACTCGGATGCGCTCGTCGAGCGGTTCGGTCCCGCGCGTAGGCCGGGCGACCAGATCACGAGCCATCACCAAGACATCGCCGCAGGGCTCCAGAAACGCCTCGAAGAGATCTACCTCCACCTCGTCCAGCGGTTGCAGACGCGGACCGGTGACCGTGCGCTCTGCCTAGCGGGAGGGGTCGCGCTGAACGCCGTCGCGAACGGGCGCATCCGTCCTGAGACGCCGTTCGAAGAGCTCTACGTTCAGCCCGCGGCCGGCGACTCGGGCACCGCAGTCGGCGCCGCGTACCACGTGTGGAACCAGGAGCTGTGCAGGCCACGAGGATTCGTGATGAGGCACGCGTACACAGGTCCCGAGTACTCGGACGACGAAATCGCCGCCGCCGTCGCCGGCGCCGGCTTCGACGTAACGCGGCTCGATGATGACGAACTCTTCCCGGCGGTCGCCGAGCGCATCGCGGAGGGCGACGTCGTCGGCTGGTTCCAAGGACGCATGGAGTTCGGGCCGCGAGCGCTGGGACACCGCTCGATCGTCGCCGACCCGCGCCGTGCCGAAATGAAGGACATCTTGAACGCGCGCATCAAGCATCGTGAGTCTTTCCGTCCCTTCGCGCCGTCGGTACTAGCCGAAGCGACGGGTGAGTGGTACGACCAGGACTACACATCGCCGTTCATGGTGCTTGTCTACAAGACGAGACCGGACCAACGAGCGAAGATTCCGGCTGTCGACCACGTCGACGGCACTGGGCGGGTGCAGACCGTCGAACGCGATGTGGAGCCGCGGTACTACCGGCTGATCGAGGAGTTCGGACGAAGGACTGGCGTCCCGATCGTGCTGAACACCTCGTTCAACGAAGATGAGCCAATCGTCCGAACGCCGGCCGATGCAGTCGAGACGTTCGCGAAGACGAAGATGGATCTCCTCGTCCTGGGGAACCACCTCGTCACGCGCAATGACCGCTAGTCGATAAGGCGGCGACCCAGCGCGACGCACCGGGCTTCGCCACGGACGCGGACTTCGTTGGCCGCCGGAGACGGGCCTCCGACTGAGGTGGCGCGACATCGGCCGCTTCACGACGCTCGTGATCCAACGGGTTCGCGTTGCGCGTCGCCGGCGGCGACGATACCGTCGTCCGGCTGTTGGAGGACGCCCTGCGACCACAGCCCGTAGGTAGCGCCCCCGGCGTGTAGCCCTATCCTGGGGCACGTGAGACAGGTTCTTCAGGACATCAAGTCGGGCGAGATCGCGATCCACGACGTCCCTGAGCCGATGCCCCAGCATGGATACGCCCTCGTTCAGACGAAGCATTCGCTCATCAGTTCCGGTACCGAGCGCGCGTCGGCTGACCTCGGGCGGGCATCGCTCCTGAACAAGGCGCGTGCGCGTCCCGACCTCGTCCGCAGGACCCTTGACGTTGCCCGGGCTGAGGGAATCGAGGGCGCAGTGCGGAAGGTGAAGACGCGCCTCGATCAGTACGCGCCGTTCGGCTACAGCTGCGCCGGGGTCGTCCTCGACACGGGCGGCGACCACCGTCTAACGCCTGGCACGGCGGTTGCCTGCGTCGGCGCCGGGTATGCATGCCACGCCGAGATCGTCTCCGTTCCAACCTCGCTCGTTGTCTCGCTCCCGACTCCGGTGTCGACGTTGCAAGGCGCGTTCTGCGCGCCGACGGCGATTGCACTCCACTCGATCCGGCTAGCGAACGTGGGCCCCGGCTCGGTGGTGGGAGTCGTCGGACTCGGATTGATTGGGCAGCTCGCCGGAAGGATCCTCGTCGCATCGGGCTGCACCGCCCTCGGGACGGACGTGCGCGACGACCGGATCGCACTCTTCGGACGCGCGGCGAAAGCGACGGAGCTCGAACCGATCGTCGGCGAAGTGACGCGCGGGCGCGGCCTCGACGCAGTCCTCGTCTGTGCGGCGACGTCGTCGGCGTCACCGATCGAGACGGCGATCCGGTTCGCGCGGGACCGCGCGACGATCGTCGTCGTCGGCGACGTGGGTTTGGAGTTGGACAGACGACCGCTCTACGAGAAAGAGCTCTCGCTCGTCGTCGCACGCTCCTACGGCCCCGGGCGGTACGACCGAAGCTTCGAGGAGACGGGGATCGACTACCCAGTCGGCTACGTCCGCTGGACCGAGACGCGCAACGTCGAAGCCGTGGTCGACCTGCTCGCGGACGGCCGCCTTCGGGTGGACGACCTCGTCAGCCACCGGCTGCCGATCAGCGAAGGCGCAAGGGCGTACGCACTGCTCGATGAGGATCCCTCCGCGCTCGCAATTGCACTCGAGTATCCGCACGCGGACCGACGGCGACCCTCGCGCCGCTCGGTCTCCGCGCCGAGAACCGGCGCACTGCGCGTCGCGATGATCGGCGCCGGCAACTTTGCCCGCGGCACGCTTCTCCCGGAGCTATGCGGGCTCGACGACGTGGAGGTCGTCGCCGTCTGCGCGCGCACCGGCGCCAGCGCGAAGGCGGCTGCGGATCGCTTCGACATTCCCTCAATGCACACGGACTGGCGCTCGCTGCTCGCCACGGACGACGTCGACGTAGCCGTTGTCGCCACGCCGCATGCCGAGCACGCAGAGATCGCTGCCGCTGCGTTGCGCGCCGGCAAGTCGGTTTACGTCGAAAAACCGCTCGCGCTCGACCGGGAGCAACTCTCGGAGGTCGCCGCGGCTGCCCGAGGCTCCGACGGCGTCTTGCTCGTCGGCCACAACCGCCGGTTCGCCCCGCTGGCGGCTCGCGCACGGACGGAGGTGGCCGCGCCGTGCGCGATCGCGATCCGGGTCGCGGTCGCGGTCGCCCCCGACGCGCACTGGCTCAGCGATGCGCGGCAGGGCGGACAGGTGCTGGGCGAGATCTCGCACTTCGTCGACCTTTCGGCGTTCCTCGGGCGCGGCGCTCCGGAGCGCGTGTACGCGCGGTTCGTGCCGTCGGCGGACGGTTGGTCGAGCATGATCGCGGCGGTGGACCTCGAGGGGGGCTCGGCGGCAACGATCGTGTACAGCGTCGGCGAGGCGCGCGGGATTCCGAAGGAGCGGGTCGAGGTGCTCGGGACACGCGCGGCAATAGTGATCGACGATTTCAAAGCTGCCGTCGTCCACGGCAGCTCCACTCGGCGCATCCGGGGGAAGCGCGACAAGGGCCACCGGGCCGCCCTGGCCGCGTTCGTCGCTGCCGCCCGCGGCAGCAAGCCGCTTCCGGTCGGACTCGAGGAGCAGCTTCTCGTCGCGGAGGCCTCGCTCGCGCTGCTCGAATCGGCGCAGACGGGGGCCGCCGTTGTCTTGACCGCCCCAGAGTGACGAGGCGCTTCGACCTGCTCCTCCACGCGCTGGGCGCAGCACGTCCGGTGCAGCTGCGTGCCCGCGCACTCCGCCCGCTTCGGCGCCGACGGTTTCCGCGTGCAAGACCTGCGCCGGCGCTCGCCCCGCCGACGGGCCCGCTCGCCCTGTGGCGATCCGCCGCGTTCGACGTCGAGCCCACGCGCGTACCCGAGGACTGGAGCGGCGCCGGGCTCACCCGGCTGCAGCAGTTCCATCTCCACTACGGCGCCGAGGTCCTCTCGGCGGCCAGGCGCGAAGACACGGAGCACGCGTCGTTTGCACTTCGCTCGTGGATTGAGGGCAACCCGCCGCGGCGCTCGGACGCATGGCACCCGTATCCATTGTCGACCCGAGTGGGGAACTGGGTCGCCGCGCTCGCGCTCGCGCCGGACCTCGCGACCCCGGCCGTGGCGGCGAGCCTCGACCTCCAGGTGCGCTACCTCGCCAGAAACCTCGAATGGGACATCCTCGGCAACCATCTCGTCCGGAACCTGCGGGGACTCGCCCTCGGCGCGCTCGCGCTCGGACAACACGCCACCGTCGAGCGTGCACTCACCCTCCTCCGCGAGCAATTGCGCGATCAGATCCTCGCCGATGGCGGCCACGTCGAGCGCAGCCCGGTGTATCACGTGATCGTCCTCCGAGACCTGCTCGAGATCCGCGACGCGTGTGATGCGGCTTGGCTCGCCGAACCGGTCGAGCGCATGCGGAGATTCGCGGCGGCGCTCACGCGTCCTGACGGCCGCCCGGCGCCCTTCAACGACGCCCCCCTCGAGCTCGCCCCCGCGCTCGACCTGCCGCGTGCAGGCGAAACCCTGAACGTCCTGCGTGACTCGGGGTACGTCGTTGCGCGAAAGGCGGACGCATGGATCGCGTTCGACTGCGGCGTTCCCGGGCCGGATTATCTCCCAGCCCATTCCCACGCAGATGCGCTCTCGTTCCAGCTGTGGGTCGGAGGCCGACCCATCGTCGTCGACCCGGGTACCTTCACTTACGAGGCCGGCCAAGACCGGGACTGGTTTCGCGGCACAAGATCGCACTCGACCGTCGCGGTCGACAGCCGTGACCAGTTCCGCCTCTGGGGAGCGTTCCGGTCGGGGCGCCTGCCCAAGGTCGAGCTGCTCGGGAGCGGCCCCGACGGCGCCCAAGCGAGCGTGGTTCACTCGACGACCACAACGCGGCACACGCGCTCGCTCGACTGGAGCGGCGACTCACTCCTTGTCTCCGACCTCGTCGAGGGGCGCGGCCGACACCTCGTCGAGAGCACGCTGCCGCTCGCCGACGGCGGGGACGTGCAAGGAACCGGTGCCGAGCTCGTCGAGGAGCGGGGCTGGGTGTCCGAGCGCTTCGGCGAACGCTCGCCGGTTCGGCTCCTCAGGCTGCGCGGCGAGTTCGAGCTCCCTGTCCGCCTAAGCTGGGAGATACCGCTCCGCGCGGCCGCTCCTACATAGCGGCACTTAGTCAACCGGACGGCGGCTACCGCGTGAACGGCGTCCGCGGCCACGTCACCGACTTACAGTTCGACCAGCGCCTCTTTCGACTCCCGCCGGAGCAGCGCGGCCTCGAGCGCGTCGGCGCATCGTTCGCCAGCGCGCCCGTCCCAGAGCGGCGGCAGCTGCCGCCTCGCCTCCGCCTTCCCAAGGTACGAGGGAATGCTCGCGATCGCGCCCGGATCGAGGCCCAGGAGCGTGTTCGTGCCGGCAGTGATCGTCACGGGCCGCTCGGTGTTCTCACGCAGAGTGAAGCAGGGCACGCGTAGCGCAGTGCTCTCTTCCTGCACCCCGCCCGAATCCGTGAGAACTGCCGCTGCACCGGCCATGAGTGCGATGAATTCGCCGTATGGAAGCGGCGGCAACAGCGTGATCCCGTCGAGCTCGCTCAGGCCAAGCGCGTCGAGTCGTCCCCTCGTCCGGGGATGCACGGGGAATAGCACGGGGTACGCCTGTGCCAGGTCCTGGAGGCGCTCGACCGCAGCGGACAGAAGAGACGGCGAATCGACGAGCGCAGGGCGGTGCAGCGTCGTAAGGATGTAACTCTCTGGCTCGACGCGGTAGGTCCGCCAGGGCTGCGACATCCAGGCGGAGTCGAAGCACGTACGCAGACTGTCGATCATCGTATTCCCGACGAACGTGATCCGCTCGGCGGGGATCCCCTCCGCGCGGAGGTTCGTTGTCGCGGCCTTGCTGTGCGTGAGAAGGACCGAGGAGACGTGGTCGGTGAGCCGCCGGTTGTGCTCCTCGGGCATCGACCAGTCGCCGCTGCGGAGGCCGGCCTCGATGTGGCATACGGGAACGCCGAGCTTGACCGCGGCGAGCGCGCCGGCGAGCGTCGAGTTGACGTCGCCGGCGACGACGACGAGGTTGGCCCTCGCCTCCGCGAAGGCCCGCTCGAGGCCGACCATCGCCCGCGCCGTTTGCTCGGCGTGCGTTCCCGAACCCACCGCGAGGCGAACGTCGGGCTCGGGAAGACCGAGCTCGCGGCCGAAGACGTCGGTCAGCTCATCGTCGTAGTGTTGCCCGGTGTGAACAAGACGCTGCTCGACGTTGCCTCGCCGTGCCAGGGCCGCGTAGACCGGCGCGACCTTCATGTAGTTCGGCCGCGCGCCGACGACATGAACGATGACCACTCCTTGTCCCACAGCCGAAAGAGCATATCTCGAAACGACGCGACCGCTAAGAGCAGCGGCCCCGTCGGCCACGACAAAAGGGAGTGGTCGCAAACGCGGTAAGCTCGTCGCCGGAGGCATGGGGCCGCTGACCGATACCGCTGTCAACCCCACGGACGAAGCGGCCACCGGCCTTGCCGACCGCGTGCGGGCGAACGCGGGCCCTCTCGTCGCGTTCTGCCTCTTCGCGCTCTTTGCGCTCAACTTCAACGCCTACCGGGTCTTCGGCGACGGCGCGATCCCGTTCGACTTCACGAGGTACTTGTTCGGAGAGGACGTCCATCCGATCTCATACCAGTTCGGGCTCGCGCTCCTCGATGCGCCCTTCTACGGAATCGGGAAGCTCATCAGCGCGGCCGGTCTCGCCGAGATCCAGGGTGCACCAGTCGGCGCGGCAATGATCTCATTCGCGGCGAACGCATTCGTCGTCGGGGCGGCGGGGGCGGCGCTCGTCCTGCTTCGCGGTCTCCGCCTGCCGGGCGCGGGGTTTGCATTGGCCGCGGCGGTCTTCGGCATGCCGCTCTTCTACTACGGCACATTCTCACCGTCGTACACGCATGCGTCGGACGCGCTCCTTCTGACGACTGCCGCCATGCTCGTCTTCTGGTACTTCCGCGGGGGCTCCCTCCCTGCGCTCGTTCTCGCCGGCTGCGTCCTCGGGCTCGCCACCACGGTTCGCTATTTCAATGGCGCCGAAGCAGCGGCGTTTGTCGGGTCGCTCATGGTGCTCGGCCACCGCCGCCATGCTTTGGTCGCCGGAGCGTCGACCGTAGCAACGGCAGGCCTCCTGTTCCTCATTCCCGTGGGGCTCGGAGTTCCGACGTTGGTCCCCGGCTACACGCCCGAAGCTGCGTTGCGGTTCACGCCTCAGGCTTCGCTGGAGATGCTGTTCAGCAACCACCGCGGCCTGCTCGTGTGGAGCCCCGTCGCGCTGCTCGGCTTCATCGGGTTCGCACGCGTCTTTCGAACACGCGTCGCCAATCGACCGTTTCTCGGAACGCTGGTGGCGATGGGAGCCGCCCTTCTGGTCGCCTACTCGTTCATCCCCTTCTGGGACGGCGGCTGGTCGTTCTCGCAGCGGTACCTCACCGGACTCTTCCCGATCGTCGTGATCGGCTTGGCCGGGCTATTCGAGTGGCGTCGGATTCCAACCGTTGCGCTTGCGAGCCTGGCCGCCCTTTGGTCGGTCTACCTCGGGCTGAACCACGTCTTCGGCGCGCTTCAGAGCGACGGCGCCGTCCAGATCGCCGCGATGCTCGGGGACGGTCGCCGCTCAGCCGGCGACTTTTTCCACCTGATCGTCGTCTACTCGAAGCTCAGATACCTCTGAGCCGAGGCGGGCGGCGAGCCGCATCGTCGAGGTCGGACGGAAACGCCCCAGCGCGAGATCGAGAAGCGTAAAAGCGGCAAGCGGAATCGGGTTGTTGATCGTCCAGAAGCCCGCCGCGTAACGCGCAAGCCCCCGCTCGAGCCACGTGTGGTGGACGCTCTGGCACCAGAAGGCGGGGCTGGGAAGGTAGGCGACCTCGACGACGTCGTAGCCATGGCGGCGTACGGCCGCCGCGAGGGTGCGGGCGTCGAAAAGTGTCCAATGTCGCGGGAAGTGGTAGCCGCCCCAGTGCCGTCTCCGGAACGCGCGCGCGTCGAGCCCTTCGAGCGACGGGGTCTCGACCAGGAGGTAGCCGCCCGGAACGGTGATCGCGGCGATCCGCTCGAGAACGCGTTCCGGCGATGCCAGATGTTCGAGCGTCTGGTTGAGGATGACGAGGTCGAACCGGCGATCGGTCGTCAGCTCCTCGATTCTTCCCGGGAGCACAGGGAAGCCGAGGCCTCGAACGCGACCGAGGGCGAGCTCGCTCGCGTCGTTCCCGTAGAGCCGCCACCCGCGGGGGCCGTGCGCGCGGAGCAGACGGAGCAACTCGCCACTCCCGCAACCGGCGTCGAGGATTTGAGCGTCACGCGGCGCGAAACGTGCAATCGTGCGGACCTTGCGACGCTGTACCGCGGTTCGGCCGATGCGGACGAATGGGTTCGATGTCGTCCCGAAGTGGAAGGGCTCGTACTCCGGCGGATAGATGCGTTCGAGCTCGTCGGCCGTCGGGCGTGGGTCGAGAAAGACGAGCGAGCAAACCGAGCAACGGACGAACCTGAATCCGTTCGGGCAGGTGTCGTATTCGAAGTCCCGACCGGTGGCAAACGGCACGGTCTTCGTTTCGCGACCGCACGCGTCGCAGGCGACGTGCTCGACGCGGACGGGAGTCGCTGCCAATCAGCTCTCGGGCCGGCGCGCCGGGAGGAAGTTTGCGTCCCCGCGTCCGGTGAACCGGTAGCTCGAGCCCATGTACGAAATGATTGGCGCTGCCCGTACACCGTCGGTCGTGTTCGGTCCGCTCGCGTGCAGCAGCAGGCTGTGAAAGAAGATCACGCTTCCCGCATGGACAGGCAGGGAGATATCGACGCCGCCGGCACGCGCAACTTCATCGGTGACGCTGTAGTCCCCGAGCCTGGCGATCACGGGAAAGACCCGCGTCGCGGTTCCGAGTACGAAGCGCTTCAACCTGTCGAAGACCGGGCTGCCTCCGGCCCCTTCTGGGTTGTCTCCCGTTCCCGCGAGCGAGACCGCGCCACGCAGAAGACGGGTAATCGGGCGCGGCAGGTTACGACGACTCGTCAGCGGGAGGTCATGCTCGATCTCCATGCGATGCGAGCCCGGCACGACGCGCAGGCAGCCGGCGTCCTCAGGGACGTCGGCCAGGGCGACCCACGCCGACACGAGTGCGGGCGGATCGATGTCCCAGTACGCGGAGTCCTGGTGCCAGGCGAGCGATGCGCCTTGCCGAGCCGGCTTGACGACGAGCACGTCCCGGAAGATGAGCGGCTCTTCGCCGATGAGCGCCTCGACCACTTCGACGAGCGCCGGCTCTGTTGCGAGCCGGTGGAACACGCCAGGCTCTCTCGTGAGACCCGAGATCTTTTGCAGCACCTTGTGCTCCGCGTCGACCCGGCTCGTCGAACGCGGGTCGTCATCTGCCCCGGCCAGAAGCGCCTCCACGCGGGCGCGGAGGTCGCCGAGCAGACCGGGCTCGACCAACCCGTCGATGATGACGTATCCGTCTTCGCGGTAGCGGGCGGCCTGCTCGGCGGCGATGGAAAGCCGCGGTGTACTCAAACGGCATCGATCCGACGCGCGACCGCTACGAGCGAGAGTCCGAATGGAACGCGAAGCGCTGCCTCGACCCGTGAGAGCATCGGAACGAGCCTATCGTAGAAACCATATTGGCCTTCGGGGATGAGCGAGCGGTGCAGCAGCTTCCCGTTCAAGGCCCATCCGACGATCCCCAAGACGTTCATGAATTGCAGCGACTCGATCGTGAGGGCCGCCTGCCCAAGTGCTGTGATGAGCGTCTTGCGCGTATACCGACGGAAGTGGCTGTCGGCTCTGTCCATCGCCCCGAAGAGACCTGGGAACGCAGGTACGAGCAGAAGAAGCCGCCCGTCGGGAACGAGGATCGACCGCATGTTCCGCAACGCGCGCACGTCGTCCTCGATGTGCTCGAGCACGTTGACGCACAGAACGGTGTCGATATCCTCAGCTCGTAGCATCGGTACGGTTTGCTCGTCGGCTATGTCGGCCTGAAAGGCATCGAAGATCGTGACGGAAGCAAAGCGGCCGCGGATCTCGTCGACGAAGTCCCTCGCAATGTCGATTCCGATCACACGCTCTCGATCGAGGAAGAATCGCGTGATGTTCCCTCGCGCACAGCCGACGTCGAGGACGCGGCGTCCCGCGTGGGGCAGGAATTGGGACGCAATCCACGCGTTGTAGTTCTCGACGGCACCGAGACGCCGCTGGATTTCGAGACCGAGGCCCGCGCTCTCGACCAGGCCGTCGCTGCTCACCGCGACGAGCCGAGACCGGCCGGCATCCGTTCCTCGAGGGCTGGCGCGAGACGAGGACGACTGGGCTCGAGCAGGACGTGCCTGGGGAGTCCGAGGATGCTGAGGAAGAAGGAAGCGAACAGAATCTGGACGCCAAGGCCTACGAGTGTCAACCCGAGGATGCTTGCGTAGTAGTGGCCGAGCGGCCCGAAGCCGCTTGCGGCCCAGCGGGCGAACACCTCGCCCAAGAGGCCAACGCCCGCGAGGAGCACGGTGCCTCCGAGGAGCAGGCCGTGCTCGAGCCGGATCCGCATCCACAGGCGTTGGAGGATCGGCTCCTCCTCTCCGAGATAGAGGATGGCGTATGTCCGAGCGAATACGCCGAGCTCGATGATCTGCGCGCCGACGACTGTCGCCGCGCTCCCCGCGATCATCGTATGGATCTGCCAGCTTCGCCCGAAGATGTCCACGGGCCCGCCCGCGAGACCGAGCAGCACGATCGCACCGACGGTCAACAGGACGAGACCGGGAATCAGAAAGAGGAACGTCGGACTGTGCACCAGGAGGAACCGCACATGGCCCCATGCGTCACGGAAGCGGTTGAGTTTGGACCATCCGATCCGTCTGCGGTATTCAATCGGAACCTCCGCGATGACGAGTCGTCGTTTGGCCGCCTTCACGATCATCTCGGAGGCGAACTCCATCCCAGCGCTCTGAAGATTCACCCTTGCGAGAGCCGAGCGCCTGATGGCACGAAGGCCGCAGTGCGCGTCGGACACGCGAACGTGGAAGAGAACGTTGAGGAAGGCGGTCAGGATTGGATTGCCCACGCGCCTGTTGAGCCATGGCATTGCGCCGGGGTGAATCGATCCCCGCAATCTCGAGCCGAGTACGAGGTCCGAGCCTTGCTGGAGCCGCGAGACGAACGGCGTCAAGTCTCTGAGGTCGTACGAGCCGTCGGCGTCGGCCATGACCAAGAACTCGCCTTCGGCTGCTGCCAGACCAGCGAGATAGGCGTTCCCGTATCCACGTCGTGGCTCGCGGACGACGCGCGCACCGTGGAGCTGCGCGAGCTCTGCCGACCGGTCGCTGGAGCCGTTGTCGACAACGACGACCTCGCCGGCGAGCTCCGTCGCGCCGATGCCGGCCCACGCCTCGTCGACGACGCCGCCGATCGCGGCTTCCTCGTTGAGACACGGCAAGATGACGGAGATTACGGGCGCATGCCGCTTGACCATGGGACGCAACTCTAGCCTTCGATTCCTCCGGCGTCCGGGCAGCGCTCCGACCTCGACACGCTATCGAACACGCGAACGAGCGCAGCGCCCGCGCGAGACCAGTCGAATCGGGAGACGAGCGACTTCCCCTTCGCGACGAGCGCGGCACGCCGGTCTCGATCGTCGAGCACGACGCCGAGCGCAGTCGCGCATGAGGTCGGATCGCGCCCGTCGAACCACTCCGCTGCGTCCCCGAGGAGATCCGGCATGACGCTCGCGCGCGCGCACGCGACCGGAAGCCCGCAGGCCATTGCTTCCAGTGGTGGGAAGCCGAAGCTTTCCAGCAGCGATGGGAACACGAAGCACTCAGCACGGGTATAGAGGCCTGGCATCCGCTCGCGAGGGACCGACCCGAGCATGACCACCTGGTCCTCGATGCCATTTGCCCGCGCTCTCTGCTCCGTTTCGCGTTGCGCGTAACGGTCGAACGGCAGGCCGGCGATCACGAGCCGCAGATCGTCACGCGCGAGCGCGGCGAACGCGTCCACGAGCAACGGGTAGTTCTTGTACGCGTAGACATCCGAGACCGACAGCACGTACGGCTGGAGTTCTTCGAAGCCCTCGCCCGTGTCGCGCGCGCCGGTAAAGATCGGATCGAGGCCCGGCTCGATCACATACTGGCGGACTCCGTCCAGCGGGATCCGCTCGGCCACGGCACGTCTGAAAGGCTCGGAGACGAACACGGCCGCCGACGCTCGCCGCGCCGAGACCCTTGCCCCGGCGAGGAGAAGCCGGAGGCGCAGCTGCTGGTAGCGCGACTCATGACGGACGGGTTGGTCGTAGAGGTTCGGGTTCTGGAAGCCGAGCACGACCGGGACCGTGCTCCGAAGCGGGGCCAGTTCGGACGGGGAGAAGAGCACGTCACCGCCGAGACGACCTGTCGCGAGACCAAGTGAGCCGAGCTGCCAGGCAAGCTTGCGCGGAGTTGCCGGTGCCTCGCCGATCGGGCACACGATCCGAACGCGAGCGTGTTGCGAGAGGTCACCGAGCGGGTCGCGCGAGCAGGCGACGAAAACGAGCTCGATCGACTCGTCGGCGGCCAGCACAGCGCCGAGGAGCGAGCGAAGATAGGTCACGCCGCCGCCTGTGGTAGCCGCCAGGCAGTCGACCACGATCCTCACCGTCCGGCCACCGCCTCAGCCACCGCATCTGTAAACGCGCGGATGCTCGGCTCGTAGCCCCACGCACGCGCGATTTCGGACGAGCGCTTGCCGTATCGGCTGCGCAGCGCGGGGTCGTTCGCGAGCGCCGCGAACGCCGCCGCCGCGGAGTCGACGTCGTCGACGGGCACGAGCGCCCCGTTCTCCCCCGCCCGGAGCAGATCTGCCGCTGCCCCGACACGTTCGGAAAGCACCAGCGGCAGGCCGGCCGCGGCGGCCTCGTTCACCACGACTCCCCACGGCTCTGCGCGCGAGAGGAGCGCGAAGACGTCAGCGGCCGCGTAGCAGTCGAGCAGGTCATCCCCTTCCCGGAAGCCTGCCTCTACCAGACGCACCCCACTCGTCGCCGCCTGCTTTCGAAGCTGTTCACGCAGGGTGCCGTCGCCGACCACGAGCAGAGTGATCGCGCTCTCGGTCAACGAGGAGGCGACAGCTGTCGCCGTAACGAGCGTGTCAAGACCCTTTACCGGCTCGAACCGCCCGACATACGCGACGACGACGTCGCGCTCTTCGAATCCGAGCGCGCTCCTGGCGGAGCTGCGCCGACCGTCGATCGCAGCAGCGAAGTTGGCGACGTCGATCGTGTTGGCGAACACATGCGCGCGCGCCGGATCACCGCCGTACGCGCGGACGGTTCGCTTGGCGAGCGTGCCGGTGACGAGGTAGCCGGCCGCCGGTCGGACGAAGCGCGGGATGGCGAGGCGCTTGACGGCCCGGACTGCGGCAGGTCGCGGGTCGAGGAGGTGACTTTCGAGCATGAGCAGATACGGGATCGAGTGGAGACGGCACCAGAGCATCGCGAGCTGAGACGCGAGCACGCTCCATCCCGCGACCACGACGCATTCGGGCCGAAGTCTGTCGAGCTCTCGCCAGACGCCGAAGGTCAGCGGATAGTCGTGGTGAAGCAACCGCCGCGTCGGCAGGGCGGGCGCTTGGAGGACGACGGCAGGATGGCGCAGGGCGACGTTCCACGCGCGCCCGGCTACGGTCGCCGCGGCGTAGATCACGGTCAGCTCGATGTCCGGCCTCTCGGCGATCCGGTCGAACAGCGGAGCCCGGTACGGCGTCGGCTCGGGCGAGACGACCGCGACCCGCGTCAAGGCGCCGCTGGCTCGGAGCTCCGCACCGCCCGCAGCGCGACGAGCCCGATCCCCATCAATGCCCAGACGTAGGCGCCGATCCGTTCGCCGTAGGTGACGTAGCCGGCGAGCTCGGCGAGGATGCCCGCGTAGGAGCCGACGAGGACCGGGTACCAGGGCGAGCCTCTCGATCGGCGCGCGGCGCGGACGACCTCGACGCCGAACACGACGAAGATCGCGACGAGCGCCGCGAAGCCGACAACACCGGTCTCGGCGAACGCGGCGATCCAAACCCCGTACGCAGTCGACAGAGAGCCCGTGTTGAAGTGCTTGGAGATGTACAGGTCGACGCCGCCGAGGCCCACGCCGAGAAACGGATGGTGGAGCCCGAGCCGAGCCTCGTACTTGAAGAACCTGTAACGGTCGGTGAACTGCCCGAGCGTGAAGACATCCGTGATCCGATGCCACACCGTCCCCAGCACGGACGGTCTCGGGGTCCCCGGTGGCGAGGGGGTCGGAGATGCGGGTGCCGGCGCGGTCGTCGTCGGAGCGGCTGCGGTCGTCGGAGGCGGCGCGGACGTCGTCGTGGCCGGCGCGGTCCTCGTCGGAGCGGCCGCGGTCGTCGTGGCCGCCGCGGACGTCGTCGTGGCCGGCGCGGTCCTCGCCGGAGCGGTGGTGGTCGTCCGAGACGTCGTCGTGGCCGGCGCGGTCCTCGTCGGAGC
>DASSXM010000107.1:0-34988 GCA_035703805.1 Gaiellaceae bacterium
AGCGAGTGCCAGCCCGGCTCGCGCGTGATCGCCTCGAAGATGTACGAGTAGATCTCGGTCAGCGCGTGGTCGCGCGAGATGCTGCGGAACGTGTACGGCAGGTTCGGGCTGACGCCGGCGTAGTGCAGCGCATGCCCCGCCTCATGCATGAACGCCTGATAGTCGGAGAGCCCGCCCTGTGCGAGCGTGATCAGGTGGACGAGCTCGGGCGGATTCGAGGGGATCACGCACGCGCGCGGATTCTTCTGCGGCCGGTCCTCGAGATCGAGGCGGATGTTCGGCATCGACGTCATGTCGAAGCCGAGCGCGCGCACCGTCGCAAGGCAGATGTCCGCCGCGCCTTCCTTCGGATAGGTCGACTCCAGCGGCGAGAGCCGGCGAACGTATGACACGTGCTGACTCTTCGGCAGCGCGTCGCGCTCCGGCCCGAGCAGCTTGTCGAACCACTTGTCGCGCAGGCGCGCGTACGCAGCCGTCGTCGAGTCCGACGCGGCGACCAACGCCGCCTCGAGCGCAAAGAGGGAGATCGCCTTCTCGTCTTCGTTACGCGAGACGGGATCGGGCTCTCCCGAGAGGTCGGCTTCGAGCTCCTCGTTCGCCGTCAGCAACGCGAGCCGCTCGCCGTTCAGGCCCGACGACGCGGTGATGGCGAGCTCGCCCAGCTCCTCGCGGTCGGCGTAGCCGTCGAGCACGGCAAGCCGCGCGAGCGCGCTCATCAACGTGAGCTCCTCGCCGCGGAACGCGACCTTCGTGCCGAGGATCGCGTTCTCGAGCGCGTCGTCCTGCTCCGCAAGCTCGCTTGTGACGATGCCGGACTCGCACGTCTTGCGCAGGCGGTACAACCGCTCGCGCTCTGCCCCCTTGGCCCCGTTTTCCGCATCGCGCAGCGACTCCACCTGGTCGCGTGTAAAGAGATCGCGATAGCGCGCGACGATGGCCGCCTGCTCAGAAACCTCCTTCTCGCCGACGCGCACGGCGCGTCCCTCCTCGGAGCGCTCGTAGACGTACTGCTGGAGCCGAGATTCGTACTCGGCAGGCGTGCGAATGGCAGTCACAGACATCGGAGGACGAGCCTAGCGGGCCGTACCCAGGCCGTGTAACAGGGCGTTCACCTATGGAGATGGTCAAGGTCACGGGCGACGAGAGCCTCGTTGACCGGGGGGACGAGTGGGAACTGCCGCAGCCGACGCAGGAGTTTCGCCGGCGGGCTTGGCGTGAGTTCGAACGCGCGCTCGATCCGCTCGCGTGGCCGCGGCCGTTGCCTAGGAAGCTGCCGCCGTAAGCCGGGCGAGCGTTGTCTCGCGTCCGAGCAGCTCGATGCTCTCGAACAGACCGGGCGAGACGTTCGACCCGGTGACCGCGAGCCTGATCGGCTGGAATCCCTGACGCGGCTTGAGGCCGAGCCGCTCGAGCACGCCGCGTAGTACAGCTTCGATCGACTCCGCCGTGAACGGCTCGAGCTCGGCGAGCGCGTCGCGCGCAGCCGCGACGACCTCGCCCCCGCCGTCCACCGCAACGTCGACGTCATGGAAAAGGAACCCGGCGAATGCAGGGAACTCGCCGAGGCGCTGGATCTTCTCCTGCACGAGCGGCGCCGACTTGCGCACGAGCTGCGCGTCCCAGTCGTACCCCTGGTCGCCGAGATAGAGCACGAGCGCGTGCGCAAACGCGTCCGCTGAGAGTGCACGCAGGTAGACGCCGTTCATCCAGTCGAGCTTCGCGTAGTCGAACTGTGCCGGGCTCGGGCTGACGCGCTCGAGCGAGAAGCGCTCGATCAGCTTGTCGCGGCTCATGATCGTGGTCTCGCCGTCGGGCGCCCAACCGAGAAGTGCGAGGAAGTTGACGAGTGCGTCGGGGAGATAGCCGGCCCTGCGGAATTCGTCGACGCCCGTGTCGCCGTGCCGTTTCGAGAGCTTCTTTCCATCCGCCCCGTTCACGTTTGGAACGTGGGCGTACACCGGAATCTCCGCGCCGACCGCACGAATGATGTTGATCTGCTTCGGAGTGTTCGAGATGTGGTCCTCCGCGCGGATCACGTGTGTGATCCCGTCCCACACGTCCTCCATCGGGGACGCGAAGTTGTAGGTCGGCCGGCCGTCGGAGCGCACGAGCACGACGTCTTCGATCGTCTCGTTTGGAACGTCGATGTGCCCGCGCACGATGTCGTCCCAGCCCGTCGCACCCTCGTCCGGCATGCGGAAGCGGATCGCTCCTTCGTCCTCGTACGCCTTGCCCTCCGCGACGAGCCGCGTCGCGACCTCGCGGCAGTCGTCCATGCGGTCGAGCTGGAAAGTGACGTCGCCGTCCCAGTCCAGCCCGAGCCAGCGCAGCGAGTCCTGAATCTGCTCCACCGCCTTGGCTACCTCGCGGCTCGTGTCCGTGTTCTCGATCCGCAACTTGAACTCGCCGCCGTGGTGCCGTGCGTACAGCCAGTTGAACAGGAAGGTGCGCACGCCGCCGACGTGGAGGAAGCCGGTCGGGCTCGGTGCCATGCGAACGCGGACGGACACGCCGATAGCGTAGGGACGTGCGCACCCTGACGCTACGCGAGCTGAACCGCGCGCTGCTGGCGCGCCAGCTGCTGCTGGAGCGGAAGCGGCTGTCGCCGGCCGCAGTGATCGAGCGCCTCGTCGGAATGCAGGCGCAATGGCCACCGGCGCCGTTCGTCGGGATCTGGACGCGGACGACGACCTTCAAACGGGAGACGCTCGAGCGCCTCCTCGCGGACGGCGACGTCGTGAAGGCAACCGTGATGCGCCAGACGCTGCATCTCGTGACGAAGCGCGACTACGCGCTGCTGCGTGCAGCGATGAGCGAGACGAACTTCCCGTGGCAGAAGGCGCAGGCCGGAAAGCTCGCACCCTCGTTGCGAGCGCTCGCGCCGCTGACGACCTCCGATGCGCTTGCGCATCTCGAGCGGAAGCACAGGCTCAAGGGCCACGATGCGATCCGAGCGTGGCGCGCGGCTCGCGTGCGCGGACATCTCCTGCACCACCACGAGACCGCGTTCTGGAACGCGCGTCCCGAAGGCCGGTTCATGGCGGTCGAGGAACCGGCGACACATGTTCCGGTCGAGGCGCGAGCAGAGATGCTGCGCCGCTACCTCGCGGCCTTCGGCCCTGCCTCGCGTCGTGACATCTCGGGCTGGAGCATGATGCACATGCCCGAGATCGACGCGGCGCTCGCGCTGCTCGAACCACTGCGACGCTTTCGCGACGAGAACGGCCGGGAGCTCCTCGACGTAGTGCGCGCGCCCCTGCCCGCGCCCGACACGCCGGCGCCCGTGCGGTTCCTTCCCAAGTGGGACAACGTGCTGCTCGGGCATGCCGACCGGACGCGCATCATCGCCGCCGAGCACCGTAAAGACATCATCGGGAAGAACGGCGACGTTGCTCCCACGTTTCTCGTCGACGGCTTCGTCGCCGGCATCTGGTACGTCGACAAGGGCCGGGTCGATATCGAACCGTTCGGGCGCGTGCCGAAAGAAGTCGACGCCGAGGCGAAGCGCCTGGAGGCGTGGCTCGCCTGATGGAGATCGGCGCGCACGTCTCCTCGTCGGGCGGCATCCACACCGCGATCGACCGCGCGGTCGCGATCGGCGCCGACTCGATCCAGGTCTTCACGCAGAGCCCGCGCATGTGGCGGCCGACGAACCGCGACCCGGCGACGTTCGAGAAGTTCCGCGAGCGCCGGGCCGAGGCGAACATCGGCGGTGTCCTCTGCCATGCGCTCTACCTCTGCAATCTCGCCGCGCCCGACGACGAGATCTACACGAAATCGATCGCCGCGCTGCGCAACACGATGGAGGTCGCGAGCGCCATCGGCGCCGATGTCGTCTTCCACGTCGGCTCGCATCTCGGCTCGGGCTTCGACGCGGGGCTCGAACGCGTCGTGCCGGCGATCGAGCAGGTGCTCGAGATCGCGACGGACGAGACGTGGCTGCTCATCGAGAACTCAGCCGGGACCGGCGGCACGATCGGCCGCTCGATCGCGGAGATCGCGACGATCCACGAACGCCTCGAGCGGCATCCGCACCTCGGCATCTGCCTCGACTCGTGCCATCTCTACGCCTCAGGTGTCGATGTCGGCGATCCGGCCGCACTCGACGCGTGCCTCGACGAGGTCGACGAGACGATCGGGCTCGACCGCCTGCGCGCGTTGCACGTCAACGACTCGGCGATGCCGCTCGGCTCGAACCGCGACCGGCACGCCAACATCGGCGAGGGGCTGCTCGGCGAACAGCTCGGCGTGTTCCTCGGCAACCCGCGCCTGCAGACGTTGCCGGCGGTGCTCGAGACGGCGGGTCCCGACAAGCACGGCCCGGATGCAAACGAAGTGCGAAAGACGAAGGAGCTGCACGCCCGGTGGGCTACCGCTGGGTGATCCTCGCCGCCGGCACGTTCGCGCAATCGAGCTTTGCGGCTGCCTCGGTCGGCCTGCCCGCGCTTGCGCCGGCGCTGCGTTCGCATTACGGGCTCTCGCTCGGCAGGACCGGCGTCGTCCTCGCCGCGACCGGAATCGGGATGCTGTTCACGCTCCTGCCGTGGGGGCTGCTCGCCGATCGCTTCAACGAGCGCTTGGTGATCGCGGCCGGTCTCTCCGGCGCGGGCGTCGTGCTCGTCCTGTGCGGAACCACCCGAAGCTTCGTCTCCTTGACGCTCGCGTTGGTCGGAGCAGGCGCGCTCGGAGCGAGCGTGAACGCGGCGAGCGGGCGAGCGATCATGAGCTGGTTCGGGCCGCGCGAGTTGGGCCTTGCGCTCGGCATCCGCCAGACCGCGATCCCGATCGGCGGCGCGCTCGGCGCAGGCCTCCTGCCGGTCCTCGCTTCCGCCGGCGGAACGCGGCTCGCGTTTTTCTTCCTCGGCGGCTCGTGCATGACCGGCGCGCTCGTGGCGGGCACCTTGATCCGCCCTGGACGCGCGCGCGTACCCGAGCTCACCGACGTCACTCGGCCGTTGCGCGAACCGCGTCTCTGGTTCCTCGGCGCTGGAACAGCGATGTACCTGACGGCGCAGATCGGGATCACGGGCTTCGTCGTTCTCTTCCTCCACGACCACCGCCACGTGTCCACACACGCGGCCGCGGCGCTGCTGGCGGGCATCAACATCCTCGCGATCGCAGCGCGCATAGGCAGCGGACAAATCTCCGATCGCATGGGCACGAGATTGCGGCCGTTACGCACGATCGGGATCGCGCTCGCGATCGCGACCGCAGCTGTCGCGGCGCTCGTCGACGAGCCGCTCGCAGCGCTCATCCCGGCTTTCGTGATCGCGGGCGTCCTCAGCATGTCGTGGAACGGGCTCGCGTTCGCGGCCGCCGCGGAGGCGGCAGGAGCGGCGCGTACGGGCGCGGCGCTCGGCTTTCAGCAGACGCTGCTCGGAGTCGTCGTCGCAGGCTTTGCGCCCGTGTTCGCGGTCATCGTCGGCGTCGCATCGTGGCGCGTTGCGTTCGTGCTCGCGGCGCTTGGCCCGCTGCTCGGCGTCCTTGCTCTACAGCGCGTTAAGGAGACTAGGCGGCGTCTAGACGCGCGAACACTCGAAATGTCGGCGATCCCGCCGGCAATTCCTTGAACTCGGGGTTGACGCACCCGAGCTCGCCGGCACGATGCGAGTAGCAGGGATCGACCTCGCACTTGCACATCGGTAGCGGCTGCCGCATCGCCTTGATCGCGCCGAAGCCTTCGCGATACGCCTCGGCGGTGCGCAGCATGTCGAGGTCGATCTCGACTTCGAAGACCTTCTGCATGCAACCGATGTACGTGTGGCCGTGCTCTTCGTACGCGTACGAGAACGGGCATGAGCGCGCGAGACATGCGGACGGATACACGACCTTGTCGCAGTGGACGTCGCAGCGGCGGCATTCGATCTCATCCTGCGGACGCAGCGGCAGCGCCCGCTGCCCGGTCCGTTGCGAGAGATCGCTCATCTACCGCAATTGTGAGTGACGAATCCGGTGCGCCGCAAGACTTGATTTTCGCCGGATTTGTGCTTATGCAAACTGAGTCGCGAGTCAACTACGCTTCGCGCGACGTGGCAGGTCGCATCCTCTGGGCGTCGCTCGCCCTCGCGCCAGCCACGGTCGTGCTAGACCTCGTCGCGCACCCTGGCAAGGTCACTCTCTTCCTGCTTTCTGCGCTCTCGCTCGTCCCGCTGGCGTGGCTGATCGGCGCCGCAACCGAGCAGGCCGCGGAACACACCGGCCCGGGTGTCGGCGGCTTTCTCAACGCGAGCTTCGGGAATGCGCCCGAGCTGATCATCTCCCTCTTCGCGGTGAGCAACGGCCTGCCGGGGGTCGTGCGCGGCTCGCTCGCCGGCAGTGTCATCTCGAATCTCCTGCTCGTCTTCGGCGTGTCGCAACTCGTCGGACCGGCGAAGGAGCTCGACCGGCGCTCCCTGCTCACCCAGCTGGGCCTCATCGGCGTCGCGGTCCTCCTGTTCGTCCCGCCCGTCGTCCTCGGCTACACCGGCCACCCGGAGCGGCACTCAGCCGTTCTCGCCTCGATCCCCTTCGCGGTCGTGCTCCTCGTGCTCTATCTCGTCGTCACACGGGGCAACCTGTTGCGTCACACACAGGCCGAGCGCAGGGAGGCGTCGCCGGATGCGTGGACGCTTCCCATGGCACTCGGAACGCTCGCGGTCGCGACGGTCGCGACCGCCTTCGTAAGCGAGCTGCTCGTGCACTCGCTCGACGCCTTCGCACGCGCGGTCGGCGCGACCGATTTCTTCATCGCGATCGTCATCGTCGCGATCGTCGGGAACGCTGCCGAGCACGGCGGCTCCATCGTCATCGCCCGCGCCGGAAAGATGAAGCTCGCGAGCGAGATCGCGGTCTCCTCCGGCGCACAGGTGGCGCTGTTGGTTACGCCCGCTGTCATATTGCTCTCGCTGTTCTTTAGGCATGCGCTGCCGCTGTCGTTCAGGTGGGAGGAGCTCGCGGGGATGGCCGGTGCGACGGTGCTCGTCACCGGCTCGGTGGCGGACGGTCGTTCAGGCGGACGTAAGGGCGGAGTGCTCGTGCTCGCGTATGCGTTGTTGGTCGTCGGCTTCCTCGTCGCCGGCAATAGGTAGGTTGCGCGCATGGGGGCAGTGCAGACCGGAACGGTCGTACAGGCGCGCGATCTCACTCGCCGCTACGGCGAAGGCGAGACGGCGGTCGAGGCGCTTCGTGGCGTCTCGCTCGACGTGGAGTCCGGTCAGCTCGTCGCGGTCATGGGCCCGTCGGGCTCGGGCAAATCGACGCTCATGCACATCCTCGCCGGGCTCGACAAGCCGACGAGCGGCACCGTCGAGATCGCCGGGACAGAGATCACGACTCTGGGCGACCGTGACCTCACGTACCTGCGGCGCGAGCACATCGGCTTCGTGTTCCAGTTCTTCAACCTCCTGCCGATGCTCGACGCGGAAGAGAACGTCGCGCTCCCGCTATCGATCGCCGGCGAGAAACCGGACAAGGCGTGGCTCGACGAGCTGCTTGCGAAGACGGGCTTGAAGGACCGTCGGGCCCACCGTCCGTCGGAGCTCTCCGGCGGGCAGCAACAGCGTGTCGCGATCGCACGCGCGCTCATCACGAAGCCGACGATCCTGTTCGCGGACGAGCCGACAGGCAACCTCGACTCGAAGACGGGCGGCGAGATCCTCTCGGTGCTGCGGGACTCGGTCGACACGTACGGCCAGACGACTGTGATGGTCACGCACGAAGCGCGAGCCGCCTCGATCGCGGACCGGATCCTCTTCCTCGGAGACGGGCTCATCGTCAAGGAGCTCAAAGACGCGACGGCGGAAGACGTGCTCGCCGTGATGAGCAGCCTCAGCGCGTGACTCTCGTCGCTCTGAGAGGCCTGCTCGGGCGCAAGCTCCGCACCGTGCTGACTGCGGTTGCGATCGTCCTCGGCGTCGCAATGATCAGCGGCACCTACGTCCTGACCGACACGATCAAGGCCGCGTTCGAGACCGTCTTCACGCAGGTCTACAGAAACACAGACGCGGTCATCACCGCGAAGAGCGCGATCGGCAAGGACCGGAACAACAACGGCTTGCCGCCGTCCTTCTCGGAGGCATTGCTGCCGAAGGTGCAGGCGCTGCCGGGCGTCGCGGAAGCCGCTGGGGGCGTCAGCGACTTCGCGTATCTCGTCGGCCGCAACGGCAAGGTGATCTCAGGGCACGGAGCGCCACCGCTCGCCTTCAGCGTCCACGCGCACGGCGACCAGCACTTCAACCCGCTCACGCTCGTTTCCGGCACGTGGCCGTCCGGCGCGCACGAGGTTGCCATCGATGCGAACACGGCGAGCAAGAAGCACTACAAAGTCGGGGACACGATCGGCGTCGTCGCGCGCGGGCCGGAGCAGACCTTCCGGATCGCGGGGACGGTGAAGATCGGCGGCGTCTCCTCCCTCGGCGGGGCGACCATGGCGATCTTCGACTTCCCGACCGCGCAGCGCCTGTTCAACAAGGCCGGGAAGCTGGACGCGATCGATGTCGCCGCTAAGCCGGGCGTCTCGCCCGCGCAGCTCGTGAGGCAGATCCAGCCGCTCCTGCCTGTCAACGCCCAGGTGCGGACCGGCCAGGCCGAGGCGAAGCAGGCGACGAAAGACACGAACGGATTCCTCTCGATCATCAACTACTTCCTGCTCGCGTTCGGCGGTGTCGCCCTGTTTGTGGGCGCGTTCGTCATCGCGAACACGCTCTCGATCACGATCGCACAGCGTACGCGTGAGCTCGCGACGCTGCGGACACTCGGCGCAACGCGCCGGCAGGTTCTGCGTTCGGTGATGCTCGAGGCATTCGTCATCGGACTGCTTGCGGCCGTGAGCGGGCTCTTCCTCGGGCTCGCCCTCGCCAAGGGGCTCAACTCGCTCTTCGTCTCGTTCGGTATCGACCTGCCCCAGGCCGGCACCGTCTTCGCAACGCGGACGATCGTCGTCTCGCTCGTGGTCGGCATCGTGATCACGCTCATCGCGGCCCTGCGGCCGGCGTTCCGCGCGACCCGCGTGCCGCCGATCTCGGCCGTGCGGGAGGGGGCGATCCTCCCGCCCTCCCGCCTTGCCCGCTTCAGCGTTCCGGCCGCGCTCGCGACGATCGGCGGTGCGGTCGCGGTCATGCTCATCGGGCTGTTCGTCAGCGGCATCTCGACGACCGATCGCCTCCTCGGGATCGGCGTCGGAGCCGCCGCGATGTTCGTCGGCGTCGCGATGCTCGCGAAGACGCTCGTACCGCCGCTCGCTCGTTCGCTCGGCTGGCCCGCGATGAGGATCGGCGGTGCGGCCGGCTCGCTCGCCCGCTCGAACGCCATGCGCAACCCGCAACGCACGGCATCGACCGCATCTGCGCTCATGATCGGGCTCGCGCTGGTGACGCTCGTGTCCGTGCTCGCGGCTGGTCTGAAGTCGACGTTCGAGAGCGCCGTGAACGCTCTCTTCAAGGGCGACTACGCGCTCACCGCGACCGACAACTTCTCCCCGATCTCGATCGCGTCGGCGAACGCGCTGAAGCGAGTGCAGGGCGTCACGCTCGTCACCGGTGTTCGCGCGGGACAGGGAAAGGCGTTCGGCCACAAGATCGGCGTCACCGGTGTCGCGGGCGACATCAGCAAGGTCATCACGGTCAAATGGCAGTTCGGATCGCCCGCCGTGCCCGCCGAGCTGAAGCGGGACGGCGCGTTTGTCGCGAAGGACTACGCGAAGTCACACCACTTGCACGTTGGATCGCCGATCGACATCGAGACGCCTTCCGGCAACACGATGCACTTGATCCTGCGGGGCATCTTCGCGCCGCCGAAGGGCGGCTCGCCGTACGGCGACGTGACGATCTCGACACAGCGCTTCGACGCCGAGTATCCGAACCCGCAGAACGTCTTCACGTTCGTGAACGTCGCCGGGGGCGTCACGGCCGCGAACACGGCGAAGCTTACGAAGGCACTCGCGTCGTTCCCGGAGGCGAAGATCGCGACGGAGAGCCAATTCAAGAAGAACCAGGAGCAGGGCATCGACACGCTCCTGAATCTGCTCTACGTGCTGCTCTCCCTCTCGATCATCATCAGCCTGTTCGGGATCGTGAACACGCTCGTTCTGACGGTGTTCGAGCGGACGCGGGAGCTCGGGATGCTGCGCGCTGTCGGAATGACGCGGCGGCAGGTGCGGCGGATGATCCGGCACGAGAGCATCGTCACGGCGCTGATCGGCGCGGCGCTCGGGATTCCGGTCGGCATCGTCCTCGCGCTGATGGTGGGCCGCGCGATCAAGTTCGCAGCGTTCACGATTCCGGTCACGACCCTCGTCGTGTTCGTTGTCGCGGCAATCCTCGCGGGCATCGTCGCCGCGATCTTCCCGGCGCGCCGCGCTGGGCGGCTGAACGTCCTCGAAGCGCTGCAGTACGAGTAACTAGGTACACGCATGCGCGTGTACCCCGGGACCCGACCCCTCCCTCCTACCCGCCTACTTCGAAGCCTATTTCGCGACCTGTGACGTGTCCGTCACAGGTTGCTCGCGAGCGTCAAGCGCGAGCAGCTGCGCGGATGCCTAGCGCGGCGGGAATCGCATCGATCGCCCGGTCGATGTCATCGTCCGAGATATCGAGATGCGTCGCGGCGCGCAGGATTCCGGGACGCATGTGGCCGAGCAAAACGCCGTGTGCCGCAAGGCGCTTTTCTGCCTCGGGCTCGCCCAGGCCGATCGGCGCGAGGTCGATGGAGATGAAGTTCGTCTCCACCGCATCGACGTCGATCTCCATCCCCGCTGCAGCGAGACCTTCGGCGAGCCGGCGCGCCCTCGCGTGGTCGTCGGCGAGGCGATCGACGTGAGTGTCGAGCGCATAGAGCATCGCGGCTGCGATGACGCCGCTCTGGCGGAGCGCGCCGCCGAAAAGGAATTTGTCGTTCCACGCCTTTTCCATCAGCTCCGCGGAGCCCGCGATGATCGCGCCGGTCGGACAGCCGAGCCCCTTCGAGAAGCAGACGGTCACCGTGTCGGCGTGCTGCGCCCACGCAGACGGCGGCAGGCCGGCGGCGACGGATGCGTTGAAAAGCCGCGCGCCGTCGAGGTGCACGGCGAGCCCCAACTCGCGTGCGAGCGCGACCGTATCGGTGAACTCGTCGAACGGCCATATGCGCGCGCCTGAGCTCCGGTGCGTGTTCTCGAGTACGAGCACGCTCGCGTCGCGCGGCGCGTCACAGGCAGCGACAGCGGTCCGAATCTGATCGAGGCTCGGGCGCCCGGCGTTCGCGACGAGGCCCTGCATGATCAGCCCCGAGTGCACAGCCGGCCCGCCGAACTCGTAGACGAGCACGTGCGTGCGCTCCTCAGCGAGCAGCAGACCGCCGGGCCGCGTGAGGATCCGAAGCGCAATCTCATTCGCCATCGTCGCGGTCGGCAAGAAAAGTGCAGCCTCTTGGCCGAGCAGCTCCGCCATCCGGCGCTGCAGCTCGTTCGTCGTCGGGTCCTCGCGGAACTGCTCGTCGCCGACGTCAGCGGCGGCCATCGCGGCGCGCATCCCGGCGGTCGGCCTAGTGACGGTGTCCGAGCGAAGATCGATCACAGGGGCCCACGCTACCGTGCGCGCATGGATCTCGACCTCCTCGAACGGACACTTGCCGACCGCGGCGAGCCGACCTACCGCGCGAAGCAGGTTTGGGAATGGTCGGCGCAGGGCGCGCCGGGCTTCGAGGAGATGTCGAACCTGCCGCGCGCGCTGCGCGACGAGCTGACCGCTCGCGTCCCGTTCTCCACGCTCACCATCGAGACCGAGCGCGAGGCGCGCGACGGCACGGTGAAGGCACTCTTCCGCACCGCCGACGGCCATCCCGTCGAAGCCGTGCTCATGCGCTATCGCGACGGCCGGCGTTCGCTCTGCCTCTCGTCGCAGTCGGGCTGCCCGCTCACGTGCACGTTCTGCGCGACCGGCCAGATGGCGTTCGGCCGCAACCTGACCGCTTCGGAGATCGTCGACCAGGCGCTCCACTTCCGGCGGCGCACGCCGGTCGACCACGCCGTCTTCATGGGGATGGGCGAGCCCATGCTCAACCTCGACGAGGTGGTGGGCGCCGCGAGGCGCCTGCCCGATGTCGGGATCACGCCCCGCCGGCAGACGATCTCGACCGTCGGCTGGCTTCCCGGCCTCCGCCGGTTCGTCGACGAGGTCGAGGCGCCGATTCGGCTCGCGCTTTCTTTGCATGCGCCGGACGACGACCTGCGCTCGCGTCTCATGCCGGTGAACGACCGCTATCCGCTCGAGGACGTCATCGCCGAGTGCCGGCGCTACGTCGCGCTGCGCAATCGTCGCGTCTACGTCGAGTACGTAATGCTCGACTGCGTCAACGACTCACCGGAACAAGCACGCGCTCTCGGCTCGCTCCTCGGGCCGGACGACTTCAAGGTCAATCTCATCCCGTACAACCCCACCGGCGTGTACGACGGCTCGTCGCGCGAGCGCATCGCCGCGTTCAAGACGCAGCTCGCCCGCGCGCGTGTACCGGCGACGGTGCGGCTCACACGCGGACGCGACATCGAAGCCGCGTGCGGTCAGCTCGCCGCCGCGCCGAAGGTTAGACGGACTGCGGCTCGAGCGCCGGGTGCTGCTCGAAGCCGTACTTGACCACCGGCTTCTTCGCCGCCCGAACCTCGTCGAGTCGCCGAACCGGGCGATCGTGCGGCGCTTCCTTCAGCAACGCGGGATTCTCGGCCGCTTCGCGCGCGATCGCGAGCATCGCCTCGCAGAACGCGTCGAGTGTCTCCTTCGACTCGGTCTCGGTCGGCTCGATCATGAGCGCCTCTGGAACGATGAGTGGGAAGTAGACCGTCGGCGGATGGAAGCCGTAATCCATCAGGCGCTTCGCGACGTCGAGGGCGGTGACGCCGTGATCGCGCTTCAGCTTGCGCGCAGAGATGACGAACTCGTGCATGCAAAGGCGATCGAACGGAAGCTCGTACGCATCCTTCAGCCGCGCGAGGACGTAGTTCGCGTTCAGCACCGCGACCTCCGACATCTCACGCAGCCGCGGGCCGTACATGCGGATGTACGCGTAGGAGCGGACGAACACGCCGAACGGCCCAGTGAACCCGCGCACTTTCCCGATCGACTTCGGCCGGTCGAAGTCGAGCGCGTAGCCACCGTCCCGCTGAACGACCGCCGGGACCGGCAGGAACGGCTCGAGCATCTTTCGGACGGCGATCGGACCGCCGCCCGGCCCGCCGCCACCGTGCGGCTGCGAGAACGTCTTGTGCAGGTTGATGTGGACGATGTCGAAACCCATGTCGCCCGGGCGCGAGATGCCGCAGACGGCATTGAGGTTTGCGCCGTCGTAGTACATGAGTGCGCCCGCGTCGTGGAAGATGCGCTCGATCTCCTCGATGTTCTCGTCGAACAGCCCCAGCGTCGACGGGTTCGTGAGCATGAGAGCGGCGGTGTGCTCGTCGACCTTCGTGCGCAGGTCGTCGACGTCGATGTTGCCGCGGGCGTCCGTGCGGACCGGCGTCAGCTCGTAGCCGGCCATCGTCACGGACGCTGGGTTCGTCCCGTGCGCGGTGTCGGGGATGACGACCTTGCGCCGCTGCTCCGACTCGCCGCGGTCGGCGAAGTACGCGCGCACGAGCATGAGACCGGTCAGCTCACCCTGGCTCCCCGCCGCCGGCTGGAGGGAGACCGCATCGAGACCGGTGACCTCGGCGAGGATCTCCTGCAGCCGCCACTCGAGCTCGAGCGCGCCTTGCGCGCCGTCCTCGTCCTGGTGCGGATGGAGCTGGGCGAAGCCTGGCAGCCCTACAAGCCGCTCATTGATGCGCGGGTTGTACTTCATCGTGCAGGAGCCGAGCGGGTAGAAGCCCGTGTCGATCCCGAAGTTGCGCGTCGAGAGCTGCGTGAAGTGGCGGACGAGCTCACTCTCCGTTACCTCGGGAAGGCGCGGCGGATCGGTGCGACGCAGTTCTTCGGGAACCTCCGGCGCGGGCAGGCCTTCGTGGCGCGGGATGACCGATGCACGGCGGCCCGCTTGCGACTTCTCGTAGATGAGCCTCACGCCGCCACCTCGGCGAGCACGGCGGCGAGCCGGTCGATCTCCGCCAGCGTGCGCTTCTCGGTCACAGCGACGAGCAGGACATCGTCCATTCCGGCGTAGTCCCGTCCGAGGGCATAGCCGGGATGGACGCCGCGCTCGCGCGCATCGCGGATGACATCGCGCGCATTCCGTCCGACGCGCACGGCAAACTCGTTGAACGTTGTCTGACTGGCAAACAGCAACTCGAACCCGCGCTCCTGCAACTGCTGCTTCGCGTACGCGGAGAGCGAGAGACAGGTCTCCCCCAGCTCGCGTAGTCCCTGCGGCCCGAGCCACGTGAGGTAGACGAGACCGCCGAGCGCGAGCAGCGTCTGGTTGGTCGTGATGTTCGACGTCGCCTTCTCGCGGCGGATGTGCTGCTCGCGGGTCTGCAGGGTGAGGACATAGCCGCGCTTGCCCGCGGTGTCTACCGTCTCGCCGACGATCCGGCCCGGCATCCGGCGGATGAAGTCCTGACGAGCCGCGAGGAAGCCGTAGTGCGGCCCCCCGTAGGCGGGGACGTTGCCCGCCGCCTGGCCCTCGCCGAGCGCGATCGCGCAGCCGTACCGTCCGGGCGCCTCGAGCACGCCGAGCGACAGCGGGTTCACGTGCGCAATCGGCAGTGCTTCCGCGTCGTTGGCCGCGGCCGCGAGCTCAGGCGCCGGCTCGAGGCAGCCGAAGAAGTTCGGCTGCTGGAAGATGACCGCCGCCGCGCCTTCTGCTGCGCGACGCACGTCCTCGGGATCGGTCGTGCCGCCGCGATGCGGCACCTCGACGACCTCGAGGCCGAAGCCGGGAGCGTACGTCTTCACGACCTGGCGCGCCTGCGGGTTCGTCGCCTCGGTGACAACGATCGTGCTTCGGCCGGTCGCGTGCTTCGCGATGAAGCAGGCGTCCGCGGTGACCGTCTCCCCGTCGTACCCGGAGGCGTTCGAGACGTCCATGCCGGTGAGCTCGCAGATCGCGGTCTGGTACTCGAAGATCGACTGCAGGACGCCCTGGCTCATCTCCGGCTGGTACGGGGTGTACGCGGTGAGGAACTCGCCGCGCTGCAGCACCGTGTCGACGACCGCAGGCACGTAGTGGTCGTAGATCCCGGCGCCGAGGAAGGAGAGCTCGCGCGTCGTGTCGACGTTCCGCGCCGCGAGCTCGCCGAGGTGCGCGGACAGCTCCTGTTCGGAAAGCGGTGGCTCGAGATCGAGCTCGCCGGTAAACCGCATCGCCTGCGGCAGGTCGCGGAAGAGCTCGTCGACGGAGGAGACCCCGATCGTGCGGAGCATCTCCTCCCGGTCGCGGTCGGTGATCGCGAGGAACGGGTGGCTCACTGCTCGGCCAGGACCCGCTTGTACGCCTCGACGTCGAGCAGTGCGTCGGCCTCCGATGGATCTGAGAGCCGAATGCGAATGAGCCAGCCCTCGCCGTACGGATCCTCATTCACCGTCTCGGGAGCGTCGACGACCTTCTGATTCACCGCCAGGACCTCGCCCGACAACGGTGCGATCACATCTGACACGGCCTTCACCGACTCCACCTCGCCGTACGATGCGCCCTTCGTCACGCTTGCGCCCTCAGCCGGCGGTTCGAAGTGAACGAGCTCGCCGAGTGCGTCGGCAGCGAACCAGGTGATGCCGAGCACGGCCTCGCCGCCGTCGACGCGGGCCCAATCGTGTTCCTCGTGGTAGCGCAGGTCGTCGGGATACGTCTCCGCGGCGGCCATCACCCCTCCCTCTTGTAGATCGGCTTCTTCACAACACGTGCCTTGCGCGGCTTTCCGCGCACGTCGATCGTCAACTCGCTGTCGGGCGTCGCGTGCGCGGCGGGGACATACCCCATGCCGATACCGATGTCGAGCATCGGCGAGTGCGAGCCGGAGGTGACCTCGCCGCCGCCTTCGATCGCCATGCCCTGACGCGGGATCGCCTTCTCCTCCATGACGAACGCGACGAGCTTGCGCGCGGGCCCTTCCGACTTCACGCGCCGCAGCGTGTCGACGCCGGTGAACTCCTTGTCGAGCGCGCACGTCCAGCCGAGCCCAGCCGAGATCGCGTCGGTGTCGGGCGAGATGTCGTTGCCGTGCAGCGGGTAGCAGGCCTCGAGCCGCAGCGTGTCGCGCGCACCGAGACCGCACGGAACGACACCACGCGCAAGAACCGCATCCCACAAGCGCACTGCGTCCTCCGCCATGCAGAGGAGCTCGCATCCGTCCTCACCGGTGTACCCGGTGCGGTTGACCATCACCTCGACGCCGTCGATCGTCGCCTCCGCGAACGTGAACGCCTTCGCGGGCGCGAGCCCCAGCCGCTCGATCGCGCGTGGCCCCTGAACCGCAAGCAGCCCGTGCTCGTCGGAGACGTCGCGCACGTCGGAGCCCGGAATCTCGTGCTCTTTCAGCCAGCGGAAGTCGGCCTCGCGGTTCGACGCGTTGACGACGAGCAGGTAATGGAACTCGCCGAGCCGATAGGCGATGAGGTCGTCGATGATCCCCCCGCGCTCGTTCGTGAGCAGCGTGTACTGCGCTTGGCCGAGCTCGAGCTTGTCGAGGTCGTTCGAGAGCAGCCCCTGCAGCAGCTCGTGCACGCGCGGCCCCTCGACCTCGATCTCGCCCATGTGCGAGACGTCGAAGACGCCCGCGTCCGTGCGGACGGCGCGGTGCTCGGGGATGACGCCTTCGTACTGAACCGGCATCTCCCAGCCTGCGAAGGGGACCATTCGCGCGCCGAGGGCGACATGCCGATCGTGCAGAGGCGTCTTTTGCAAGGTCTGAGCCATGCAAAGGACGATCCTAGTGTCTCCATAAACGGGGCCGCCCCGGCATCAACGAGTGACACCGAGGCGGCGGACCGGGTCGTGGGGTTGGCATCAACGGCCAACCCTTTGAGGGCAGGTGCTCTCTACCCCAAACCTGGCGAGGCTGAAACCTACGAGTCGTCGCGGAGGAACGAGGGCACGTCGAGCGCCTCGTCCGGGATCTCGAAACCGCTCGGAATCGGGGCGGCAGGCACGGGTGCTTCCATCGCCTCACGGCGCCGGCGGCGGCGGTGCGTGCCGAAGCCGGTCGCAATCGCCGTCACCCGAACCGAGTCACCCATCGCGTCGTCGATGACGGCGCCGAAGATGACGTTCGCGTTCTGGTCGGCGGCGCCGGTGACGACCTCGGCCGCCTCATTCACCTCGAAGAGCCCGATGTCGGGGCCGCCGGTGATGTTGAGGAGGATCCCGGTCGCTCCTTCGATCGACGTCTCGAGCAGCGGCGAGGAGACAGCGGCGCGCGCAGCCTCGGCGGCGCGGTTCTCACCGCTCGCGATGCCGATGCCCATGAGCGCCGAGCCTGCCTCGCGCATGATCGTGCGCACGTCGGCGAAGTCGAGGTTGACGAGACCGGGCACCGTGATGAGGTCGGTGATGCCCTGCACGCCCTGGCGGAGGATGTCGTCCGCCATCCGGAACGCCTCGACGACCGATGTGCGGCGCTCGACGACCTGGAGCAGCCGGTCGTTCTCGATGACGATGAGCGTGTCGACGCGCTCGCGCAGGTTCTCGATCCCGACCTCGGCCTGCTGCGAGCGACGGCGCCCTTCGAACGCGAAGGGCTTCGTGACGACGCCGACCGTCAGCGCCTGCAGCTCCTTCGCCAGCTCGGCGACGATCGGCGAGCCGCCCGTTCCCGTTCCACCGCCTTCGCCGGCGGTGACGAAGACCATGTCGGCGCCTTTCAGTGCCTCCTTCAACTCGTCGCGCGACTCCTGCGCCGCTGCGAGCCCGACGGCCGGATCGGCTCCCGCGCCGAGACCGCGCGTCGCTTCCGAGCCGATGTGGATCTTCACGTCGGCGTCGCACATCATCAGCGCTTGCGCGTCCGTGTTGACCGCGATGAACTCGACCCCGGTGACCCCGGCGTCGACCATGCGGTTGACCGCGTTCGTGCCGCCGCCGCCGACGCCTACGACCTTGATGACGGCGAGATAGTTCCCGGATTGATCGCGCATGCTCATGGGGCCGACACCTGAACCTTCGGTGGAGCGTGGGGGTGGATAAAACCGGTGCGCGGCTGAGGGTAGATGGCCTGCACCTGGCTGTCAATCACAGGTCGAGCCTCGGCAGGCTCAACCTCGACTTGAGCGTTAATGCCCTGCGACGGGCCGCCCGGGCACGCTCACGTCGAGATACGTCGTGCCGCTCGGCATCGCGCGGAGCGCACGGCGGGCGATCGCAAGCTTCAGCCGGATGTCCGTCGGCGCGCCGAAGCGCACCTCCACCCCGGACCGCAGCGCGAAGGTCAGCTCGTCGTGGGCGAGCGTCGCGGTCGCGATCTTCGCCGGAAAGTGCTCGACGAGGCCGAGCGTCAGCGCGGCGGTTCCGCCGTACTGTGGATCGAGGAAGCCGCCCACGGTGACGGGCGCCGCGGTCGGCACCCAGATGCGCGGAAGCCCCGGCTGGGATCGCGGGACGAGGCTCGCGATGACACGGGCGCGCGCGGAGACAAGCCAGGTCTGCGTGCCGCGATGAAGAACCGCGACGGGCGTCTCCGGGACGATGAAGATGCGAAGCGTATGCGGGAACGCTCGGTCGTATGTCGCCGAGACGACCGCTGGGAGCGCGGCAACTCGGCGCTCGAGCTTGGAGCCGTCGAGCGCGAGCAGGTTCGTCCCGCGCAGCGAGGCGAGCTCGTTGCGCACATGCGCTCGCAGCAACGGTGACCCGCCGACGACCTCGACACGGCGGATCGCGAACGCGGACGTCTCGCGCGCGACCGCGTACAAACCGCCGGCGAGCGCGATCAGGCCGAGGCCGATGGCAAGCGACCGCCGCGAGGGCATCGGCAATGCGCGCACCAACGTCGGAGCCGTAGGCTTCGCGGCCACCTCTCCACGTTCGCCGCCGAAGCTGGCCCTCCTACAGCGCGATGGGGCCGAGGAACTCGACCTCGTGGACAAGCTCGACTCCGTATTGCTCGCGGGCGCGCCGGCGTGCCTCGGCCATCAGCGCGAGCGCGTCCTCGGTCCGCGCACCCCCGGCGTTCTCGATGAAGTTCGCGTGCTTCGGCGAGATCTGCGCGCCACCGATCCGGAACCCACGCAGGCCGCAGGCATCGAGCATCCGCCCCGCGCTGAGCTCGTGTTCAGGATTCTTGAACACGCTGCCGAACGTCCGCTTGTTCGTCGGCTGCGCGGCCTTGCGCTCGGCGTTGAGCTCGCGCACCCGCGCCTTGATCTCGTCCGACGGCCGCCGCGGCAACCGCAGCTCGACTTGGACGACGACCTGGCCGTGCCGGAGGTTCGAGTGCCGATAGGAGAGGCCGAGCTCGTCCGGCGTGAGCCAGCCAGTACCCTCGGCGGTCGCAACGAGCGCACGTTCGAGGACGCTCGCGAAGTCGCCGCCGTACGCGCCGGCGTTCATCCAGACGCCGCCGCCGATCGTGCCCGGGATCGCGCACGCGAATTCGAACGACCCGAGCCCCGCGTCGCGCGCGCGGTGGAGGCAGACCGCATTCGTTGCGCCGCCGCCGGCGCGGAGCACGTCGCCGTCGACCTCGACGGAGGCGAGCTCGCCTTCGAGCCGGAGGACGAGCGCATCGACGCCTTCGTCGGCGACGAGGAGGTTCGACCCGAGGCCGATCGTCGCAGTCGGGAGGCCGCGGCGAAGCAGCGCTTCGACCTCGGCGATCGTCCGCGGCTTTGCGAACTCTCTCGCCGGCCCGCCGGTTCCGAGCGTCGTGTAGCGGGAGAGATCCGTCACAGCAGCCCGACCGCACGGTCGACGTCGCCGGCACCGAGCGTGAGGATCGTGTCGCCTGGCCTCGCCCAGCCGCGCACGATGCGAACGGCGTCTTCGACCGCCGGTGCCCAGCCGAGCGGCATGCCGGGACGAACCACGGCGAGCTCGTCGACGATCAGCCGGCCGCTCACACCGGGCAGCGGCTCCTCGCGCGCCGGGTAGATCTCCGTCACACACACCGCGTCCGCAGACGCGAGCGCGACCGCGAACTCGTGTGCGAGATGGAGCGTGCGCGAGTACAGGTGCGGCTGGAAGAGCGCGAGCACCCGTCCCCCGTTCCGGACGGCGGCGATGTCGGCCGCGAGCTCGGCGGGATGGTGCGCATAGCTGTCGAACAGACCGTCCCCGTGGCGCTCGAGGCGGCGGCCAACCCCCGCGAACTCGCCGATGACACGTTCGGCGCCCTCGACCCCGGCCAGCTCGAGCGCTGCAAGCGCAGCCGCGGCGTTGCGACGGTTGTGCTCGCCTGGCACGGCAAGCTCGATGTCGACGGGCGCGAGCTGCTCGGCACGCACGACGTGCGGCACTGTCGCGAGCCACCCCTCGAACATGCCCTCGACCTCGGCGCGCGATGCGAACGTCGTGTGATGGTCGAGGTCGGTGTTGAGCAGCACGGCGATCTCCGGCCGCAGGGCCGCGACGGAGCGGTCGGATTCGTCGCCTTCGACGACGAGCCAGCCCGATCCGGCGCGCGCGTTGCCGCCGAGCTGTGCAATCTCGCCGCCGATCAAGAACGCCGGGTCATGACCGAGGCGGTCGAGGCAGAACGCGATCATCCCGCTTGTCGTCGTCTTTCCGTGCGCGCCGGCAACGACGATCGTCCGCTGCAGCGACACGAGCTCCGCGAGCAGGTCCGCGCGCGGACGGCCCTTCACCTGTGCTGCGAAGGCCGTCGAGACGTATGCCTCCCAGCCGCGTGGCGGCTTCGGCGGCCTCGACGCGATCGTCACGTCGATGTCGGTGAGATGCGCCAAGTAGGGCGTCTCGTTGCGGTCCCAGCCGGCGACCTCTGCGCCCCACGAATGGGCAAGCAACGCGTAGCCGCTCATGCCGGCGCCGCCGATGCCGGCTATCCAGATCTTTCTACCGGCGAGCGGTTGCGAGCGCGAGGAGCTCATCCGCGATCCTCTCTGCGGCATCGGGCTTCGCCGCGGCGCGCATCGAGTCACGCATGTGGGCGAGCCGTGCCTCGTCGGCGAGCAACTCGGACACGAGCTGCGGAATGCTGCGGACGTCCGCCTCCGGAACGACGACCGCACCGCCCGCCTGTTCGAACCACCGTGCGTTTTTCTCCTGGTGCCCGCCGGTCGCGAACTCCCCAGGGACGAGCACCGCAGGCAAGCCGGCCGCTGCAAGCTCCCACACCGAGCCGCCGGCACGTGCGACGGCGAGATCGGCCGCGCCGTACGCGAGCCCGATGTTGTCGAGGAACGGCAACAGCCGGTAATCCGATCGCGACACACGCGAGCGCAACGCCTCGTAGTCGCGCTCGCCGCACAGATGGATGACGGCCGGGCCGCTCGCGCCCCAGCTGTCGACGGCGAGATCGTTGAGCAGCCATGCGCCGAGCGAGCCGCCGAAGACGAGAACGACCGGCCCATCCCCCGGCAGCTCGAGCCGCTCTCGCGCTTCCGTGCGCGGCACCGCGTCCGAGCGCGACGGAACCGGACGTCCGACCGCGTAGTACTTGCCGCTGTCACGTCCCGCGACGGGCAGCGCGAGGAACACGCGCTGCGCGAACGGCGCGGCGAGACGGTTCGCGAGCCCGAGCGTTGCGTCCGCCTCGGTCAATGCCGCGGGGATGCGCTTCAGCCAGGCGGCAAGAACCATCGGTCCTGCGACATAGCCGCCGCCGCCGAGCACGACGTTCGGTCGCCGCCGCGCGAGGATTCGCGCGCAGGCGAACGGCGATGCAGCCGCGAGCCCGAGTGCGCGCGCGAGCTCTCCACCGGCGCGGCGTGGAAAGCCGGCGATCGCGAACGAGTCGAACGCGTAGCCCGACTCAGGAACGAGCCGCGCCTCGACGCGATCCCGCGACCCGGCGAAGGTCACCGTCACGCCGCGGGCGCGCAGCGCTTCCGCCACCGCGAGCGACGGGGCGACGTGCCCCACCGTTCCCCCGGCCGCGATCAGGCACCGCAGCTGTCCTTGTTCCGGCATTGCCACGAGCGATGTTAAGGAGGATCCCGACGGACAGGAGAGCAACCACGAGGCTCGAGCCGCCATACGAGACGAACGGAAGCGGGATTCCGGTCAACGGCGCGAGGCCGAGAACCGCGGCAAGATTGATCGCCGCCTGTCCACAGACGAGCGCTGTAATGCCGGCGGCGAGCCGCTTCCCGAAGGGATCCTTGCAGGCGATCGCGAGCCGCAGGCCTGCGTACGCGAAGGCGCAGTAGCCGAGCATGAGAACCGCGGCGCCGACGAGCCCGAGCTCCTCGCCGATGACGGCGAAGATCATGTCGGTGTGCGCCTCCGGCAGGTAGTGGATCTTCTCGATCCCCTGGCCGAGGCCGCGTCCGAAGATGCCGCCCGAGCCCATGCTGATCTGCGCCTGCACGTTCTGCAGGCCGGCGCCGAGCGGGTCCTTCCACGGATCGAGGAACGTGAAGAGGCGCGCGCGCCGGTACGGCGAGGACCACGCGGCGATGCCGCCGAGGCCGAAAACGAACAGATACGCGGCGGTGAGCGTCGGCAGCGGCGTGCCCGAGATGAGCAGGACAGCGCCGACCATCACGACGATCGTGATGACGGTTCCGAGGTCCGGCTCGACAAGGATCAGCGCAGCGAAGAGGCCGACGAGCAAGCCGATCGGACGCCCGAGATCCTTCAGCGTTCGCGGCGTCGGCTTGCGTGCGAGATACGCGGCGAGCCAGATGACGAGTGCGAGCTTCGCGAGCTCGGAAGGCTGGAAGACCGCCGGGCCGAACGAGATCCAGCGGCGCGCGCCGTTGACGCGCGCGCCGATCGCAAGCACCGCGAGACAGAGGGCGAGCGCAGTGACGACGAGTGTCGGCGCAATCGGGCGGAGTTTGCGGAAGTCCGTACGAGCTGCGAACACGAGGAGGCCGAGGCCGATGAGCGCGTACACCGCCTGGCGCTCGAGATAGCCCGTCGGGCTGGCGTTGCCGAGCGCGGCAGAGGCCGACGTCGCGCTGTAGACCATGACGAGCCCGAACGCGGTGAGCGCCAGCGTGACGAGAACGAGCAATTGCCATTCGAGCGAACGTGGCTTCACGGGAGCTCCCCGACGAGGCGGCGGAATGCGTCGCCGCGCGCCTCGAAGTTCGTGAACTGGTCGTAGCTCGCGCACGCGGGCGACAGCAGGACGATGTCGCCCGCCTCAGCGTCGGCGGCCGCGTGCGCGAGTGCGTGCTCGAGATCGCCGTCGCGCGAATAGGCGCGGCCTGCAGCATCGAGTGCGGAGGCGAGCTCGTCCGTCGCATCGCCGATGAGATAGATCGAGCGGACGTTGTGCGGAAGATCGCGCGCGAAGGGGACGAAGTCCTCTCCCTTCAGCGAACCGCCGAGGATGACGCGCAGCGGCGCGTCGTACGCGAGCACGCCGCGGCGAGCTGCAGCAGTGTTTGTCGCCTTCGAATCGTTGACGTAGCGCACGCCGCGCAGCTCGCGCACGAGCTCGAGCCGATGCGGAACGCCGGGAAATGTGCGCAGCGCCTCGGCAATGGCGTCGTCGCCGATTCCGGCAGCGCGTGCGGCTGCCGTTGCAGCGGCCGCGTTCTCGCGGTTGTGTGCGCCGGGGATGAGCGGCTCCGCCGGGAGGGCATCGTCCCCCGAGAACTCGATGCCGTCGAACTCGGATCCCCGGGGGACGATCTTTACGCGCGCGCGCTCGAAGATGCGTAGCTTCGCATCTCGGTACGCCTCGAAGGTCTTGTGGCGGTCGAGATGGTCGGGCTCGAGGTTGAGCAGGACGGCGACGTCGCAGGCGAATTCGTGCACGTGCTCGAGCTGGAAGCTCGAGAGCTCGCAGACGACCCATGTCCCGGAGTCGACCTCGCCGGCGACCTCGCTCAGGGGGCGATGCTCGTTCCCCGCGAGCGCGTGCTCGCGCCGGGCGGCAGCGAACATCGCGCCGAGCAGCCGGACGGTCGTCGTCTTGCCCTTCGTACCGGTCACCCCGAGCAGCGGGCTGCCGGGCAGGAGGCGAAAGCCGAGCTCAACCTCGCCCCACAGCGGGATGCCGCGCGCGACCGTTGCCGCAGCGAGCCGCGACTCCGCGGGAACCCCCGGATTCTTGACGACGAGCCCGACGCCCTCGAGCAGCCCTTCCTCCTCTGTCCCGAGGCGGACGTCGACGCCTAATTCGTCTAGCCGCCCGGCATCCGCGTCGGGGGAACGGTCGGCGGCGACGACGTCGACGCCGCGCTCGGCGAGCGCCTGCGCTGCCGCGCGGCCGGAAACGGCGAGGCCCAGTACGAGGGCACGCCGCGGCAGCCAGTCGTCCGACATGGGAAGAGATTCGCCGCGCGGCGGCTAGTTCCTCAGGACTCGCACGACTTCCGGATCGGCCGAGTCTCCGCCGATCACGAGGTCGACGGAGCGGTCCGGCAGCGGCAGCACCGGCAGGGCACCGAGGACGTAGTCGAGCCGCGGGTCCGCGAGCTCCTGGAGCAGGCCCTCGAGCTCGGCGACGACCGGCTCGAGGACGACGATTTCGTCGAAGTCGTCGAACTGCGCGAGCGAACGGCGCGCCGCCTCCGCGCCGAGCACGGCAACGACCGTACTCACCTTTGTCCGAAGTAATAGCGGTAGAAGAGCGCGAAGCCGGCGGCGCAGAGAATGCCGGTGACGATCCAGAAGCGCACCATGATCTTCGTCTCGGACCACGCCTTCATCTCGAAGTGGTGGTGGATCGGCGCCATGAGGAACACGCGTCGCCCGAGGAACTTGAACGAGACCACTTGGATCATCACGGACAGCGCCTCGATCACGAAGATGCCCGCGATGAAGAGGAGGAGCACCTCCGTCTTCGTCATGATCGCGAAGGTCGCGAGCGCGCCGCCGATCGCCATCGAGCCGGTGTCGCCCATGATCACCTCGGCGGGGAACGCGTTGTACCAGAGGAATCCGAGCGCAGCCCCGATGATCGCGGCGCCGATGATCGCGAGGTCGAGCTTGGTCAAATTGCGCTGCGCGGGATGCGGGCTCGAACGGAGGAACGACAGGATCGACATTGCGGTGAACGTGAACAGGGCGATGACGCCCGTGCCGGCGGCGAGCCCGTCGACGCCGTCGGCGAGATTCGTCGCGTTCGACGCGCCGGCAATGATGAGGAACAGGAACGGGTACCACGCGTACGAGAGCGGCACGGAGACGTCGGCGACCGGGATGTAGACGTCGGTGCTCAGCTTGAGGTGGTGCGAGACGATCGCGACGACGACCGTCACGCCCGCGAGCAGCAGCAGCTTCCACCGGCCGCGCAAACCGAGCGAGCGACGATGCGTCAGCTTGATGAAGTCGTCGAGGAAGCCGATCGCCCCGCACGCGAGCGTCGCGAACAGCACCGTGAGACCGCGCAGGGTGTAGTGGTTCACCGGGAGGAACGCGACCGTCGCAGCGAAGAGGATCAGCAGGCCGCCCATCGTCGGCGTGCCCTGCTTGCTCAGGTGGTGCTCGGGGCCGTCCTCACGAATGTGCTGGCCGAACTCGTTGCGGCGGAGGAACTCGATGAAGCGGGGGCCGATGACGATCGAGACGATCAGAGCGACGAGTGCGGCGATGAGGACTCGACTCACGACAGGGCCTCGGCAACCACTTCGAGGCCGACCGAGCGAGATCCTTTGACGAGAACTGCGTCACCGGGCCGAACGTGCTCCCGCGCAAGCCCGATGGCCTCGACGGCGTTCGCCGCCCAGACGTCCGGCGCGTAGCCGCGGGCGAGCTCGCCGACGCCGATCACCACATCGAGGCCGTCCCGCGCGCGACCGATCTCCTCGTGGAACCGTGCTGCCTCGTCGCCGAGCTCGGCCATGTCGCCGAGGATCGCCACGGTTCGCCTGCCGTTCGCACGGTCGCGCAGGTTGTCGAGCGCGGCGCGCATCGCCACCGGATTCGCGTTCCACGCATCGTTGATGAGCAGGCCGCCGCCGCGCAGCTCGATCTCTTGCGAGCGCCAGCGCGAGAACTGGACCTCGACGACGCCGTCGGGCGGCTCGATCCCGAGCGCGTCGAGCACGGTGAGCGCGGCGAGAGCGTTCGTCGCCTGATGCCGCGCGGAAAACGAGAAGCGGACGCCGCGCACGATCGTGACGCCGTTCTCGACGACCGGGTTCGCTTCGCCGAAGCGACGCAAGTCGAGGCCGGCCGGGATGAACGCCTCGAGCTCGGGCGCATACTCCGGCACGATCGCGATCTCGACGAACTCCAGGAGCTCGGCCTTCGCGCGCGCGACGTTCTCGATGCTGCCGAGGAGCGCGAGATGGACCGGTGCAATCGCGGTGATGACGCCGACATGCGGCTGCGTGATCTCGGCGAGCTCGCGGACCTGCCCGAGGCCGCGCATCGCGAGCTCGGCGACGACGACCTCCGTGTCCGGCTCGATCTCGCAGAGCGTGAGCGGTACGCCGATCTCGTTGTTGAAGCCATCGCGCGCGGCGACGAAGCGCGCGCGTCCGCGCAAGAGGGCGGCGAGGATGTCCTTCGTCGAGGTCTTGCCGACCGAGCCGGTGATCGCGACGACACGCGCGTCGCTGCGCTCGCGGACCGCGCGGCCGAGGGCAGCCATCGCGTCGAAATCGTCGTCGGGAACGAGCGTCGCGGCGGCGCCGCGCGCCCGCGCATCGTCGAGATAGGCCACGCCGCCGGAGAGCGCGACGAAGAGATCGCCGGGGCTGATGCGCCGCGAGTCCACCTCGACGCCGGTGACGACGTCGGCATCGCCCTCGACCCGGCCGAGCGGGCGAATCTCGGAGAGCGGAAGCGGAATCACCTGGCGCGAAGAACGTTGCGCGCAACGTCGCGGTCGTCGAACGGGATCGTCTCTGTCGCGAATTGCTGACCCTGCTCGGCGCCCTTGCCGGCGATGAGGACCACGTCACCCTCGCGTGCGAGCTCGATCGCGCGGGCGATCGCGGTGGCACGGTCGGGCTCGACCTCGACGCCGTTCGTCGCACCCGCGACGATCGCGTCGATGATCGCGCGAGGATCCTCGCTCCGCGGATTGTCGGAGGTGACGATTGCGACGTCGGCGAGCTCGGAGGCGATCTTTCCCATGAGCGGACGCTTGCCGCGATCGCGGTCGCCACCCGCACCGACGACGACGATCAGCTTCCCGCGGGCGAGCTCGCGAGAGGCGCGCAAGACGCTTTCGAGTGCGTCGGGCTTGTGGGCGTAGTCGACAATGACGGCGAACGGCTGCCCCTCCTCCACCGATTCGAACCGTCCTGGGACACCGCGCACGGATTCGAGGCCGCGCGCGATCGCGTCGTCGTCGATGCCGAGCACGCGCGCTGCGGCGAGCGCCCCGAGTGCGTTCTCGATGTTGAAGCGGCCGCGTAGCTTCAGATCGATTCCGGCGAGGGCACTCGCATTATCTGCATTGAACGTGATCGCGTCCGGCAGCTCTGCAGCAAGCCTCCGCCCGTACTCGTCGCCCGTATTCACGACAGCGGACACGCCGTCGGCGAAGAGTCGGCGCTTGGCCTGGAAGTACGACTCCATGTCGCCGTGAAAGTCGAGATGGTCTTGGCTGAGATTCGTGAATACCAGCACGGCGAAGCGAACGCGGTCGAGGCGCCGCAGCTCCGACGCGTGCGACGACGCCTCCATCGCGCAGCTTCGATCGCCGGCGTCGAGCATCTCGCGGAAGGTGCGCTGCAGATCGATCGCCTCAGGGGTCGTGCGCACGACGCCGCGGCGTTCGCCGCCGACGCGGGCCTCGATCGTCCCGAGCAGACCAGGCCTGCGTCCCGCGGCGGCGAGGATGGCGAACAGAAGAAAGCACGTCGTCGTCTTGCCGCTCGTCCCGGTGACGCCCGCGACCTGCAGCTCTTCCGTCGGCCGGCCGAAGAACTCGTCCGCGGCGACCGCCATCGCCGCCCGCGAGTCGTCGACGACGACCTGGGGCACGTCGACCGCGAGCGGATGCTCGACGACGAGGGCAACCGCGCCGTTCGCCACCGCCTCCGGTGCGAAGTCGTGCCCGTCGGCCTTGGCGCCACGCACGCAGAAGAAGAGCGAGCCGGGCGAAACGCCGCGAGTGTCGTAGGCGAGGTCGCGAACCTCGACTGAGGCGGCTCCGACCACCTCGTCCGCCCCGAGCGCGGCGACGAGGCGCTCCAGATCCATCATCGCCCGGCGAGTCTAGCGGGCAGGCGTGACAGGAAGATCGGGCTGAACTTCCAGGTACTGGAGGTCGAACGCCGCGATCTGCGCGAAGGCGGGCGCCGCGACGACGCCGCCGAAGATCGCTCTGTGCGGCTCGTCGACGGTGACGAGCACGACAAGGCGCGGGTCGCTCGCAGGCACCATCCCGACGAACGTGGCGACGTAGCGGCCGGCCTCGTAGCCGTGCGGGCCCGGCTTCTGCGCTGTACCGGTCTTGCCCGCGACGGTGTAGCCCGGAATCTCGGCGGCTGCGCCGGTCCCTGCGTCGGACACGACGCCGCGCAGCATCGTGAGCAGCTGGCGGTCGACGCGCGGCGACACGATGCGCCGGCGGGTCAACGCAGCCTGGCGCTCGCCTTGCACATGGTCGACGAGATGCGGCTGCACCCAGGTACCACCGTTCGCAATCGCCGCGTACACGGACGCGAGCTGAATCGCGGTCACCGAGATTCCCTGGCCGATCGGCACGTTGCCGATCGTCGAGCCCGACCAGTACGGCGGCAGGATGCCCGGCGTCTCGCCCGGGAGATCGATTCCGGTGTCCTGCCCGAATCCGAACTGCCGTATCCACTTCTTCAAGCGCGTTTCGCCGAGCAGCTTCGTCGCGATCGTCACGGCGCCGACGTTCGAGGACCGCTGGAGGATCTGTGCGACCGTCATGCGCTGCGTGCCGCGCCGTTCGGCGTCGTGGATGACGCGATCGGCGACCCTGATCGAGTAGGGCAGCGTGAACGCGGTCCTCGGCGTGACGAGATGCTCGGACAGCGCCCCTGCGATCGTTACGACCTTGAAAACCGATCCCGGCTCAAACACATCGCTGACTGCGTGATTCGTCAGCAAGGCGGACGGCGCGGTTGGATAGCTGTTCGCGTTGTACCCAGGCTCCGTCGCCATGGCGAGGACGCCGCCGGTCTTGGGATCGAGCACGATCGCAGTTGCATCCTTCGCGCCCCACTTGTGCACCGTCTCGCGCAGCACCTGCTCGGCGTTGGCCTGGATGACGTGGTCGAGCGTGAGGAAGACGTCGCGCCCCTGTTTCGCCGGCGTGGTGCTCTGGATCTCGATCGGCGTGCCGAACGGATCGCGCACGATCGTCTCCTTGCCGGGAATGCCGGTGAGCTGCTTGTTCAGCCCGAGCTCGAGACCCGCGAGGCCGACGTTGTCGACGCCCGCGTAGCCGAGCACCGGCGCGGCGACCGCCCCCTGTGGGTAAACGCGCTTCTCCTCTGCGTAGAAGTGGAAGCCCGGCAGGTTGAGCTTCGCGAGCTTTGCCGCCTTGTCGTGCAGCGCCTTGCGCTCGATATAGACGAACGCGAGCGAACGCTGCGTGAGGGCGCTGTAGATCGGCACGGGCTTGATCCCCAGCACCCGCGCCGCGGCGACCGCCTCGCGCGTCGGGTTGCGCACCTGATGCGGATCCGCGTAGACCGTCGTCGCTTGCTCGCCGAGTGCAAGCGGCGTGCCGAGCTCGTCGAAGATCGTCCCACGGCCGGCCGGCAAGACGACGGGCGTCTTCGTCTGCGACTGCGCCATCGACGAGAGCGCCGATGCGCGCACGGTCGCGAGCCACGCCTCGCGCGCGAGCAGCGCACCGAACGTCAGCACGATGCAGAGAAGGAGCAGCCGAATGCGCGAATTCGCGACTCGCGCCATGGGTTATTTCCGGCCGAGGTCGATGTAGCTCGTGTCGGTCCCCGCCGCCGGCCGGAGTCCGAAGCGGTACGCCATCTGCTCGATCCGCTGCGACGCGCCTGCACTCGAGAGCTGCGCGGCCAGGGAGGAGTTCTCCTGCTGCAGCTGGAGCTGCTGCTTGTCGAGCCGGTTGGCGCCGATGTGCACGCGCAGGACTGCGACGTTCACGGCCACGACGCCCGTGAGCAGGAGCGCGAAGACCGAGATCCAGATGATGCCGCCGCGCAGGCGCCGCGGCTGCGCGCGACGGCGCGCGACCGGTGCCGCCGCCGGGCGCGCCCGGCGCTGCCGCGCCGGAGCGGGTGCCGCGACTTCCGCCGCGAACCAGTCCAGTGACGCCATTAGGCCTTCACCGCTGCTCGTAGTCGCGCCGAGGACGCGCGCGGATTGAGCGCGATCTCTGCCTCGCTTGGCTTGATCGGCCGGCGCTGGATCGCGCGCAGCTCGGGCTCGTGGCCGCACACGCACACCGGAAAGTCCGGCGGGCACGTGCAGCCGCGCTCCTTCTCACGGAGGAACTGCTTGACGATCCGGTCCTCGAGCGAGTGGAACGCAATGACGGCGAGGCGGCCACCGGGGCGCAGCATCGCGAGCGCCGCGGGCAGCGCCTCTTCTAGTGACGACAGCTCGTCGTTCACGGCGATGCGCAGCGCCTGGAACACGCGCTTCGCGGGATGTCCTTCGCCGAAGCGCACGGGAGCGGGAATCGCGCTCTTGATCGTGTCGACGAGATCGCCGGTGCGCTCGAACGGCCGCTCCCTGCGCCGGCGGTCGATCGCGCGCACGATCTGCTTCGCGTAACGCTCTTCGCCGTAGCGACGGAAGATCGTGGCGAGCTCGCGCTCGGGCCACTCGTTCACGATCTCGCGCGCGCTCAAGTCCTGCGTGCTGTCCATACGCATGTCGAGCGGCGCGTCGACAGAATACGAGAATCCGCGCTCGGGCCGGTCGAGCTGCATCGACGAGACGCCGAGGTCGAGGAGAATCGCGTCGGCACGCACGCCGTTCGCCGCGAGCTGCGGCAGCACGACGCCGAAGTCGCCGCGGAGGAGGCGCATCTGCACGGGCATGCGCTTCTCGAGCCGCTCGAAGTACGTCGCGACGCTTGCGTCGCGGTCGATCGCGATCAGCTTGCCGCTGCCGTGAAGCTCTGCCGTGAGCAGCTCGGAGTGGCCGCCGGCGCCGAAGGTCGCATCGATGACGGTCTCGCCCGGGCGCACGCCGAGGCTCTCGCGCACCTCGTGCGCGAGAACGGGGACGTGATCAGTCGCGTTGGGAAGCAAGACGTTCGGCAACATGCTCCGCACTCCCTTCGACCTCGGCGACCTCCCGCCGCCAGGCGGCGCGGTCCCAGATCTCGAGGTGGTCGTGGACGCCCGCGACGACGACATCGCGGCCGAGCTTCGCGTGCTCCATCAAAGCGCCGGGGATGCTGATCCGGCCCTGCTTGTCGAGCTCGCCCTCGACGGCGCCGGCGTAGAAGAAGCGCCGGAGCTGACGGGTCTCGCGGCCGAGCTGGTCGAGCTGCTCGAGACGCGCCTGGATGGCGCTCGCCCAGTGCGCACGCGGATACGCGTACAGGCAGCCGTCCATGCCGCGGCTCACGACGATCCCGTCCCCGAATTCCTGCCGGAATTTGGCCGGCAAGGTGAGGCGGTTCTTGTCGTCGATTGCATGCTCATGTTCACCGAGGAGCATCTGGGGCCGTTCCCTCGCCTACCACTTTGCCCCACTTTACGCCACTTTGCCCCACTTGTCCAGCGGGATTCGGGGGAGTAGATTCGCCCAGTCTGCGGCGAGTCTGAAAGCTCGCAAAAGGAGCCCGGAATGGCCGCGCAGACCGAAATCCGCCTCACCGAACGACCGCTCGACGTCGTCCTCCGGCCTCTCTCGGAGGCGGAGGCCTCCTACCGGAGCGCTGTCCTCGCTCCCGGCTTCGTGTCCGACAAGGGCCTCGATCTCCGCTATCTCGGCGGGATGACCCTCCCCGCGCTCACCTTCACGACCGTCTACCTCGGCCGGTGGGACACAGTGGAACGCACCCGGCTCGACGGCGCGATTGCCGCGGCGATGACCGACCCGCATCTGAACAATGTCCTCGCGCAGTACTTCCCCGGCAAGCGCGTCACGGCGACGTTCGCCGGCTCGGAGCTGCACGACGGCCCCACGCCGGCGCGCGTGTACCGCGACACGGTCGAGTCGATCGTGTCCGGCCTCGCCGTGCAGGGCGTCGCGTGTCTTCTGCTTCCGCGCGGCGCCGTCCTCGTCGACGGCCTCTCGACGGGCGGCGACGGGCCCGATTCCCGCCACGGGCTCGGCGGCTATCACGGCTCGGTGCACGGCGTGTACTACGCGGTCGCCGTGTACTCCGAAGCCGCGAACGGCATCGTCGCGTTCGACGAGCCGTGGAAGAACGTCTGCGCAACGCTCTACCACGAGCTGCAGGAGGTGCGGACCGATCCCGACGTCGAGGAAGCGATCCGGGCGGGCGCGACGCCGGCAGGCGAGCATCTGCTCGGCTGGTACTCGCCGCGCGGCGGCGAGATCGGCGACATCCCGCTCGCCGTTGCGACCGATCCTTCCGAGGTGCTGCGCGAAGTGCCGCTCGCGGATGGGAGCGGCTCGGTTCCGATTCAGCTCATGTGGTCGAACGCGGTCGGCGGACCGGAGGGGCCGATCAGTCGTCCACATCCTCGGCCGTGAGCATCGCGCTGTACGGACCGCGCCCAGTGAGCACGGATGCGCCACAGCGCGCGCCGAGTGCAACCGCGTCCTCGATCGTGCCGCCGGCCGCGAGGCCGTAGGTCACGCCCGCCGCGAACGAGTCGCCGCAGCCGTACGCATCCTCGATCGGCCCCGGGATCGGCGCAGCGCGGAACGGCCCGCCGGGGCGCAACCAGCCGCCGAGCTGGCCCGCTGTTGTGACGACGACCTTCGGCGGGGGCTCGAGCTCGGCCTGCTCGAAGCGCTCGCCCGCGTCCTCGCCGCTCCCCACGACGGCGTCGAGCTCCTCCGCCGCACGCGCAAGCGTCGGCATCTCCCGCGACGTCGCGACGAGCACCTTCGCGCGCCGCGCGGCCCGCAACGACGCAACGTCGCCGCCCGTGAAGTAGACGCCGGCGCAGCGCGCGAGCTCCTCCCACGGCAGATCCGCATCTTCGCCGGAGGGACGGAGCTTCGGTCCGATCACGGTGATCGTTCGTTCACCCTCGCCGTCGACGTATGTGAACGCACGCCGCTGCGACTCGGGAACCGTCGCTGCATGCACCGTGACGCCAAGCGCGGTGAGCTCTTCGCGCGCGCGCCGGCCGAGCTCGTCGTCGCCGAGTGAGGTGAAGAAGAGGACGGAGCCGTTGAGCTTCGCCAGCTGAACGGCCGCGACCGCTCCTCCGCCGGCCGGCTCCGACCACGTCTCGAGCGCATGGACTATCTCCCCCGGCTCGGGCACGTGTTCGACCCGGGCGAACTCGACCCACTCCACGTGTCCGACGACCGCGAGCTTCATGTCTCACATCTTCGCGTCCAAGTACGTTTCACGTATCGATGGCAGTTGCCGTACCGCCCTTCGAGACCTTCTACGACGCCCACCGGGACGAGGTTCTGCGCTTTCTCGGGCGCCGGCTCGGGCGCGAACGAGCGGAGGACGCGTTCCAGGACACGTTCCTGCGCGCGCTCCGCGCGTACGACCGGCTCGAGCACGGCGAGCACTTGCGGGCGTGGGTGCTGACGATCGCGAGCCGGATCGTCATCGACGCCGGCCGCCGCGAGCGGCCTCATGCTGAGCTGCCCGAGCTCGTGACCGAGGATGGACGCCCAGCGTTCGAGGAGCTCGCCCCCTTGACGGACGACCTCCCGCCGAAGGAGCGCGCGGCGGTCGTGCTCCGCTACGGCTACGACCTCGAGTACGACGAAATCGGCGACGCGCTCGGCACGACCGGGTCCGCGGCGCGACAAGCAGCGTCCGCCGGCGTCCGCCGGCTCCGAAAGGAGAAGCAATGACGATTTCCGCAGCACTCGACGAGCGCTTCCGCGCAGCCGCGGCCGCCGAAGGCCTGCTCGACGTCGCGTACGACGTGCTCGAGACCGACATCGGAACGCTGCTCGTCGGCGTCACCGACCGCGGCCTCTGCCGGATCCACTTCGATCCGGAGCCCGAGCACGACATCGAGGAGCTCGCGCGCAACTTCGGTCCGCGCGTGCTGCGGTCGTCGAAGCCGGTCGACCGCGTGCGGATCGAGCTGGACGAGTACCTCGCCGGCAAGCGCCGCGACTTCGATCTCGACCTCGACGTGCGCGCTGTGCCGGAGTACCACAAGCGCGTGCTCGCCGAGCTCGCGCGCGTCGGCTACGGCGAGACGACGACATACGGCGCGCTCGCTGCGAAGACGGGCAACCCGCGGGCGGCGCGCGCGGTCGGCACCGTGATGAACCGGAATCCGATCCCGATCGTGCTGCCGTGTCACCGTGTCGTCGGCGCGAACGGCAGCCTCACCGGGTACGGCGGCGGCCTCGACCGGAAGGAGCATCTCCTCCGACTCGAGGGCGCGATCCTCTAAGTGGCGGGCCCCCAGTGGCGGGCGACGACCCAGAGGACGCCCGCAGCGGCGAGCGCGAGCCCGGACAGCCGACGGCCCCCAAGCATCCCCATCGGAGCGAGCATTGCCGCGCCCGCGATGGCGATCAACGCGCCGGCGAGCTCCTCCAGCCGGATCGTCGTGTGCAGCTTGATGGTGAGTGCGAGTAGATGCATGCGCACATGGTCAGGCCTCCGCCGGACGGAGCTTGTACCCGACGCCCCAAACGTTTACGACCCAACCCGGCAGCCCGGCCTCGGCGAGCTTGCAGCGAATCCTGGACGCATGCGATTCGAGGGTGCGCGTCGGGACGACCGTCCGGTAATCCCAGACGTCGCGCAGCAAGTGCTCGCGCGTGAAGACGCGGTCGGGCTCGCAGGCCAGCTGAACGAGCAGCGCGTACTCCTTCTGCGAGAGCATGACCTCTCGGCCACGCACGAGCACGCGACGCGCGGCACGGTCGACGACGAGCGGGCCGATGTCGAGCAGCTCTGCTCTCGGTGGCCGGCGGCGGAGCACTGCCCGAATGCGCGCGACAAGCTCCTCATAGACAAACGGCCGAGTCAGGTAGTCGTC
>DASSXM010000040.1:0-16033 GCA_035703805.1 Gaiellaceae bacterium
TTCCGCGAAGCGGATCCTCGTCCGCGCGAAGAGCGCAGCTCTTCGCGCGGCTTTACAGGCGACCGGAGCGGACCACGCCCCAGAGCAACCAGAGCCCGAGCACGGTCGACAGCGCGAAGCCCACGATCGAGATCACGTTGATGCCGAGGAGCTGCGGTCCTTTCTTCGCGAAGATCCCGATGAGGCTCGACCCGATAAGACCGCCGGTGACGACGAGCGCGATCACGAGCCGGTTGAACACGCGCTGCAGCGTCACTTCAACGTCCTCGAGGCCCTTGTGCACGAAGCCGACCTCGATCTGGCCGTCGCGGACTTGCTCCATGAAGTCGTGCCACTGGAGCGGCGCCTCGCGCAGAATGTGCGCGTAGCGCATCGCGTCACGGCGCGCACGCCGTGCGACGCGCTCGGGCGTGAACCGGTCGAGCAGCAGCCCGCGCGCGTACGGCTGCGCGACCTCGAACACGTTGAAGTCGGGATAGAGCTCGACGCCGACCGAGCCGACCGTCGCGATCGCGCGGTCGAGCAGCAGGAATCGCGCCGGCAGCCGCAGGTTCATCGTGTAGATAAGCTGGAACGCCTCGCGGATCACCTGGAGCGGATCGATCTCGCGGAGGCTCGCGCCGTAGTAGCGGTAGTACAGCTCGCGCAGCTCGGCGAGGAACTCGTCCTCTCGCTTCTTCGGATAGCGCACGCCGAGATCGCCGAGCCGCTTCGGGAGCACGTCGATGTTCTCGGCCGCGGCGTCGATGAAGAGCCGCGTCAGCTTCGACATGTCGTCGTCGCTGAGCTTGCCCGCCGAGCCGAAGTCGACCAGCCCGATCGTCCCAGCCTCTTCGAGGATGAGGATGTTCGCGGGATGCGGATCGCCGTGGAAGAAGCCGTGCCGGAAGATCATCGTCATCCACGTCTCTGCGATGAGGTACGCGAGGTCGCGCCGTTCGTCGAGCGTCATCCCCGTCCGGTCGACGTCCGCTACGTGCACGCCCTCCAGCCACTCGAGAGTGAGTACACGCGAGCGCGTATAGGACCAGTACACACGTGGTACATGCACATGGGCGTCGCCGGCGAAGTTGCGATGGAACGCCTGCGCGTTGCGTGCCTCGAGCCTGTAGTCGAGCTCCTGCCGGATCTCGCGCGCGAACTCGTCGATGAGCGCCTCGGCGTCGATGAAGTCGAGTGCGCGCACACGCTCCTTCACGAGTCGCGCCGCCTGGTAGAGCAGGCCGAGGTCCGCTTCGATCTGGCGCGGCGCGCCCGGCCGCTGCACCTTGACCGCGACCGGCTTTCCGTTCGGCAGCGTCGCGCGGTGAACCTGGCCGATCGACGCAGCCGCGACCGGCTCCTGCTCGAAGTCGAGAAACAGGCGCTCGATGCTGTTGCCGAGATCCTCTTCGATGACACGCTCGGCGAGCTCGAACGGGAACGGGCGCACGTCGTCCTGCAGCGGCCGGAGCTCGGCGATGATGTCCGGCGGTACGACGTCGGGCCGCGTCGACAGGAGCTGGCCGAACTTCACAAACGTCGGCCCAAGCTCGTCGAACAGCTCTCGCAGATGCTGGCCGCGTGACGAGTGCGCGCCCGCCGCTTCGGCGAGCCGCGCCTCCGCCGAGCGGCCCGGCAGCAGGTCGGTGAGCTTATGGGCCTCGAGGAAGTAGCCGAAGCCGTGCCGGACCATGACCTGCGCGATCTCCGACAGGCGCCCGAGGCTGCGGGTGGCGGGCTGCGCCATCGCCCTCAGTGTGACACGAGCTGGCCGGTCTTACGCTCGCGGCGCGTCCACGGGCCAGGCGGAACGAGCAACTGCTCGACGTGCAGATAGGCAAGCCCGACGCGCGGCAGGTCGGTGAGCTTCTCGACGCACAGGTAGCGCGGCCGCCACTCGGGGAAGAACTTCCGGTTGAACGAGTACAGCCGCTCGAGCTGGAACAGGTTGTCGGCAGCGAGGAGCCCGCGCCGAAGGACGCGGCGGGAGAGCGTGTTCGCACGCTCCGGGCAGATGAGCTCGGTGAACGCGCAGAAGTTGAGGGACACCTCGCGCACGCCTTCCTGTTTCGCCCAGCCGAGCGTCTCGACGATGAGGAACTCGGTGAGGCCGTTCGGCGTATCGGGACGCCGGCGCATCGTGGAGAGCGACCAGCCGCCGCCGGCAGGCGTCGGCGCGAGATGGAGGAAGCCGCCCACGCGCCCCTCCTCGTCCTCGGCGAGCGCGAAGACTGTGTCGCGCACGTACAGGTCGTCGATCGCCATCGAGAAGCCGCGTTCCGGCTGGTTGCCGCGCCACGCTTCCGAGACCTCGTCGAGCTCGGCGCGCAACGCCTCGTCGGTCTCGTCCGCGTTGACGACTCGCAGTGTGTAGCCGGCCTTCGACAGCCGCGAAACCGACTGGCGCACCTTGCGGATCGCACGCCCCTCGAGCGAGAACGCCGCAGGATCAATGATTGCTTCCTCGCCGATCGGTATCGCGCGCAGGCCGAGCCGGCGGTAGCGCTCGAGCTGTGCATCGGACGCGCCAAGGATGCCGAAGCGCCAGCCGTTCGTGCGTGCGACGCGACGGAACTCCGTCAGCAGCGCGTCGAACTCGTCCTCCTCCCCGACGGGATCGCCGCTGACGAGCGCCGTCCCGCCGACGACGCGATAGGCAAGGAATGCGCGCCGCGTCGGCGAGAAGAAATAGCTCTTGTCGCGCCGCAGCGCGAAGAACGAAAGGCTGTCGTGGCCGTACGCCTCGACGAGTGCGCGCGCGACGCGCCGCTCGCCCACCGTCTGCACCACGACCTGCGTGAGCGGACGCAGCCAGAGATAGAGCGCCGTGAAGCCGAGGAGGAGGCCGACGGCAGTCGCGCAGTCGGACAGCCGGTCGGGGAGCTCGCCGCCGTGCAGCTCGACGCCAAGCGCGAGCGCGCCCACCGCGGCGAGCGCGGCCGCGACCGCGAGCATCGGCCGCATCGCGGCCCGGTCGCCGGGCACATCGAAGCGATTGCGGTAACGCACGAGCGCAGCGAGCAGCGCGAGGGAGATCGCCGCTTCCTCGACGTCGAGGCCTTTGACGAGGTGCGCAGCCGCCGATGCGACGACGACGCCGACGGCAAGCTGCCAGGCGCGGCGGCGGCGGCGCGCCAACGAGTGAGACAACCAGATGAGCGCGAGCCCGAACGCGAGCGCGCCGACGCGCGCGGCGGCGATTCCTCCGGGCGGCAAGACGCCGCGAACGAGGTCGAAGCGATCGCGGAACTCGGGCGTCAGCGCCGACACGACCCCAATTACGCCGACGGCGGCAGCGGCCCACGCAAGCAGCGATTCCGCCTTGGGACCACGCAGCGTCACGCAACCAGGGTACAACCCGTATATGCCGACCGAGCCGTTGCTACCGCGCTGGCTCCCACGGCTGCTCGCGCTGGCTGCGATCGGCCTCGTTCCGTGGACGCTCTGGCTGACGTTTTCCCTGCCGTCACGCCACGTGACGGACGACTACGACCTCGCCTGGGTCGGATTCGACATCGGCCTCGCGTCCGCGTTCGCTGCCACCGCGTGGGCGACGCTTCGCTACTCGCCCTGGCTCGTGCCGCTTGCAGCAATCACGGGGACGATGCTCCTCTGCGACGCGTGGTTCGACATCGTCACCTCGTCTGGCTCCGGGGAACGGCTGCAGGCGACCCTCGAAGCGCTGTTCGCCGAGCTGCCGCTCGCGGCAATCTGCGCGTACATCGTCTACGACGTCGGCCGCTTCCGGGCGACCGTCGAGCGGCTTCGCGGCCCGACCACTGCTGCACGGCGCGCCGCCCTGCGCGCGCTCGCCGAGGACGAACGCCGCTGAACGGCAGCGACCAGGTCGCGACTACGTCGCGACCTGGTCGCGAGACCTGTCCTACGCGGCGGGCGGGAGGTCGTGCTCGCCCTCGAGCAGCCGTAGCCGGTGCTCGAGCTGCGCGACACGGAGCTCGAGCTCGTCGAGCTCGTCGCGTGTCACGAGGTTCAGTTCCTCGACGAGCGTGCGCAGTGCACCAAGCGCTTGCTCCGAGAACTTCGCGCGCGTGCCGCGCATACGGGACGGCAGCTCCGCGAGGAGCTCCTCGATCGCGTCCGTGATCCGCGGCTCAGCGGGCACGGCCATGCGGCCTCGAACGCCGTCGCTGCCGCCTCTTCTCACGGCGCGCCTGCGCCGACGGCTCCGACGTCGTCCCCGTCACCGCGTCGACGAGCTCGGGTGTCGGCTCCGCGGCCAGCGCCTGCTCCGACTCCTGCAGCGCGACGGCGCCGGCGTCGACCTTGCGACCGCGCTGGCCACCGTCGACGAGCACAGCTGCGTCGTCGCCGCCGAGCTGCTTGCGTCGCTTGTACTCCGGCTCGCGCTCTTTCCAGATCGTGAGCAGCGGTGCGGCGATGAAGATCGAGGAATACGCACCGGAGGTGACGCCGACGATGAGCGCGAATGCGAAGTCCTTCAACGTCGCGCCGCCGAATACTTCGAGCGCGGCGATCGGCAGCAACGTGATGAACGTCGTCGCCAGCGAGCGCCTGATCGTCTCCCAGATCGAGACGTTCGCGATCGTCGCAAACGGCTGCTTGCGCATCAGCGGCACGTTCTCGCGGATGCGGTCGAAGATGATGATCGTGTCGTAGATCGAATAGCCGAGCACGGTCAGCACCGCGGCCACGGTGTCGACCGTGACCTCCTTGTAGACGAGGGAGTACACGCCGACCGTGATCGCGATGTCGTGGATCATCGCGAGGATCACCGGGATCGCGAACTTGAAGTCGAACCGCAGCGTGATGTACACGATGATCAGCAGCAGCGAGACGATGATTCCGAGGATCGCGTCGCGCGTGATCTGCCGGCCGAAGCTCGCCGAGACGTTCTTCGTCCCACTGGCGTAAGCGCCGATCTGGCTCCCGAGCTGCTGCTCGAGCGTCGACTGCTGCACGCGGCTGAGCGCCTTCGTCCGAACCTGCCAGCCGGTGTACTTCGAGTTCACCGCCTTGCCCGTGCCCTGCACGATCACGTCGTTGCGGTTGATCGCGTGATTCGCGACGTCGCGCACGTGGTTCGTCGTCTGCGCGACGTGCGTCTTGAAGTTGACCTGAGTGCCGCCCTTGAAATCGATCCCGAGATTGAGCCCGCGCGCGCCGAGCGACGCGGCGCCGGCGACGATGATCACGCCCGAGATCGCGAACCAGACGTTGCGGCGGCGCATGAAGTCGATCTGCAGCCACTTCGCCGTCTGCTGGCCGTGCGCGCCCATGAACCGCGGGTTGTCGAACCAGCGGAAGCCGCTCAGGAGGCCGAGCAGCGCGCGCGTCGCCGCGACCGCCGTGAGCAGCGAGATGAGCGTGCCGAGCAGCAGCATGAGCGCGAAGCCCTTCACCGACGCGACCGCGATGAGGAAGAGCACGAGTGCGGTGATCGCCGTGACGACGTTCGCGTCGAGAATCGTGTGGAAGCCCTTCCCGTAACCGGCCGCGATCGCCGCGCGCACCGATCGGCCGGCGCGCACCTCTTCCTTGATGCGTTCGAAGACGACGACGTTCGCGTCGGCGGCGACGCCGATCGTGAGGATGAGGCCGGCGAAGCCAGGCAGCGTCAGCGTCACGCCGAAGAGAAGGACCGCCGCGTAGTAGAGGGCGGCGTAGATCCCGAGGCCCAGAACGGCGACGAGTCCGAGGAAGCGGTAGAGCAAGAGCAGGAAGAGCGCGACGATGAGGAAACCGACGAGCGCCGCGTGCCACGCTTGCGTGAGCGACTCCTTGCCGAGCGTCGCCGACACGTCGGTGCGCTCGATCTGGTGGAAGCTCACCGGCAGCGCACCGGTCTGCAGTACGAGCGCGAGGTTCTTCGCGTCGCTGAACGGCGCGCCGGACGGCAGGTCGATCTCGGCGTTGTTGCCGACGATCCCGTCGGGCAAGAGCTTGAAGTCAATGTACGGCGTCGACTCGAGCTGCCCGTCGAGCACGATCGCAAAGTTCTGGACGTAGTTCCTGTACGCGGACCCACCGGGACTGCCGGCGGCCTGCCAGGCGATCTGGCCGCGCTGTGCCTCCGCTTGGGTGACCTTGTGGAATTCGCTCGCACCGTGATTCGTGAACTGCAGCGTCACGATCGGCAAGCCGTTCGAGCCGAAGTCGGCGCGCGTGCCCGAGAGCACGAGATCGCCGCCCGTCATCTCCGGGATCGGCCCCGCGCCGGTCTTGCGATCGGGGAAGTACTTCATCAGGTAGTAGAAGGTCCCGGTCACTGCGCCACTTGCGCCGGGGCAGCCGGTAGCGACCGGACAGCTGATGACGATCGTGTTCGCCGGAGCCTTCAGCACTTGGCCCGACTTCGGCAGCGTCCCGTTGTACGGCGCCAGCAGCTGCTTCAGCGTGTCCGCCGGCCCCTGCAGCAGCGAATGCGTGACCGTCGTCGTGGACTTCTTCTTCACGACGTGAATCACCGCTTTGCTGCGGAAGAGGTAGTACGCCTGCGGCACGCCCTTCGCCGCCTGGGTGTGCACCTGCGTGAGCAGTCCGTAGAGCGTCGGCGTTGCGACGACGTTGCCGTTCAATCCCGCGGACGGCCCGGTGACGTCGGCCTGCAGGTCGAAGAGCTGCAGCTGCGCGGTCTTGCCGATGAGGTCCGCGGCCTTCGCCGCGTCGTGGACGCCGGCGAGCTGGATGACGATCTGGTCCGAGCCCTGCTTGCGGATCTCCGGTGACGCGACGCCGATCTTGTCGACGCGGCTCTGCATGATGTCGATCGACCGCGTCAGGTCGTCCGATGTCAGCGGCTGCCCCTTCGGCGGCACCGCCTGCAGAATGACCTCGAGACCGCCCTGAAGGTCGAGGCCGAGCGTCGGCTTGCGGTGAATCGGCGAACCGGGAACGGCGAGCAGGACCGCGCCCGTCACGGCCGCGAGGATCGCGGACATGAGGATCAGGTACTTGCGGCGCTCGGTCACGAGTGCTCGAACAGGTTAGCCAGCGTCAGCCGGACCGGTTTCGTCCTCTGGCTCGTCTTTCGGGATGATTGCGCCGATCGCGCGGCGCGCGACACGAACCTCGATCTGCGGCGCGATGCGCACTTTCACGTCGTCGTCGCCGAGCTCGGTGATCGTCCCGTAGATGCCGCCGGAGGTGACGACTTCGTCGTCGACCGCGAGGCTCGAGAGCAGGCGCTGCGCCTCGACCTGCCGCTTCTTCTGCGGACGGATGAGGACGAAGTAGAGGAACGCGAACGCGATCACGATCAGGAGAAAGCCGGAGCTGCCCATGCGTGTCCCTTCAGGTGGGCCGCGCAAGCCGGTCGAGCGCATCCGCCTTCCAGCTCGCGAAGGCACCGCGTTCGATCGCCTCCCGCGCGGCGGCGACGAGATCGAGCAAGAAGCGCAGATTATGCAGACTGAGGAGCCGAAGGCCGAGGATTTCCTGCTGGTTCACGAGATGACGGATGTATGCGCGCGTGAACTGCGTGCACGCGGGGCAAGCGCAGCCTTCGTCCAGAGGCCCCGCGTCGCGCGCGAAGCGCGCGTTGCGGAGGTTGAGCCGGCCCTCCCACGTGAGCGCGCTGCCGGTTCGTGCAGTCCGCGTCGGGAGCACGCAGTCGAACATGTCGACGCCGCGCGCGATGACCTCGAGCACGCCTTCGGGATCGCCGATGCCCATGCAGTACCGCGCTTTCGCGTCCGGCAGGAACGACGCCGCCTCGGCCGTCGCGTCGAACATCGGCTCGCGGTGCTCGCCGACACTGAGCCCGCCGATCGCATAGCCGTCGAAGTCGAGTGCGACCACATCCTCGGACGAGCGCCGGCGCAGCTCTCGGTCGAGACCGCCCTGCGTTATCGCGAAGCGCAGCTGCCCCGGCGCCCGCGGCAGGTCGCGCTGGCGCTTCGCCCACAGCGACGTGCGCTCGACTGCGAGCTCAAGCTCGTCGCTCGGCACGCCTGCAGGCGGACAGATGTCGAGACACATGGCGACGTCCGAGCCGAGCAGCTCCTGGATGCGCGCGGCGAGCTCCGGTGTGAAACGCGCGGGCGCGCCGTCGTACACCGAGCGGAACGTGACGCCGTCGTCGTCGTATGCGAGCAGCGTGTCGCGCAGCGAAAACACTTGGAAGCCGCCGGAGTCGGTGAGGATCGGTCCGTCCCAGCCCATGAACGCGTGCAGGCCTCCGAGCTCCGCGACGACGTCCTCGCCGGGACGGAAGTGCAGGTGGTACGAATTGCAGAGCAGGATCGTCGTGCCGATCGCGCACAGCTCGTCGGGGGCGACGCCTTTCACGGTGCCCTTCGTCCCGACCGGCATGAACGCCGGCGTCGGCACGTCGCCGTGCGCGGTGTGCAGCACGCCTGCGCGCGCGTCACCTTCGGTCGCCTGCAGCGTGAAGCTCACAGGATCAGCATCGCATCGCCGAAGGAGTAGAAGCGGTAGCGCTCGTCGCTCGCAAGCTGATAGAGCCGGCGCGTCTCGTGCACGCCGGCGAACGCCATGACGAGCGCGAGCAATGTTGAGCGCGGCAGATGGAAGTTCGTGAGCAGTGCGTCGACGCGGCGAAACTCGAACCCAGGTGTGATGAACAGCTCGGTACGTCCCGCAAGCGGGCCGCCCTGCGCGAGCGTCTCGAGCACACGCACCGTCGTCGTGCCGACGGCGAGCACGCGGTCGGCGTTGCGAATGCGTTCCCATGCAGAAGGCTCGACCGAATAGCGCTCGCCGTGAATGGCGTGCTCTTCCAGCGTCGGCTCGTTCACGGGGCGGAAGGTGTCGAGGCCGACGTGTAGCGTGACGCGCTCGACGTCGATCGACGCGACGAGCTCCGGCGTGAAGTGCAGGCCGGCGGTCGGCGCCGCTGCGGAACCGGGATCGCGCGCGTAGACGGTCTGGTAGCGCGAGGGATCGCGGAGCGGCTCCGTGATGTACGGCGGCAGCGGCGTGTCGCCGGCCGGCTTGCCCTGCAGCCGCAGCCGCCAACGCCCGTCGCCGAGATGCTCGAGCAGCTCCACAGGGCCGTACCGCTTCCCCGGCTTCAACCGGCGCGTCGGCCGTGCAAGGCCTTCCCACTCATCGCCCTCGATGCGCTCAAGCAACAGCACCTCTCCGCGCGGCGACTCGATCGGAATGCGCGCAGGCACGACCTTCGAGTCGTTGACGACGACGAGCTCGCCGCTCAGCTCCTCCGGCAGCTCGGCGAACGTTCGGTGGCGGATCGCTCCGCTCGCACGCTCGTACACGAGCAGCCGCGACGCGTCCCGGCGCTCCGCCGGATGCTGTGCGATCAACTCCTGCGGAAGGTCGTAGTCGAGCTCGTCCGTTTCCATCCGACGGCCACCGTAACGTTGCGCGGGATGGTCGATCCGGAAGCGATAGCCCGCGCGCAGGAACGCATCGAGCAGGCTGCGGCCGTACGCGTGCAGCCCGCGGCCGTCGAAGCCGCGCTCGAGCGCGCGCGCGACCAAATCGAGGCGCTCGCCGCCACCGCAGCGGAGATGCAAGTCGGGTTGCCGGAGGCGATTCAGGACGGGCTGAAGGAGCACTTCCGGCCGAGCGCGCGCCACCTCGCCGAGGTGCGCGGCCTCTTGAACCAGGTGATCCGCCGGCTCGAGCATGTCGAAGGCGACCTGCTCGCCGAGCGGCACGCGCGTGTCGACGACCTCGCGCTCCTCGTCGACCTCGTCGCGTCCGGCTGGCGCGCGGTCAACGAACGCCTCACCGCGATCGAGACGTCGCTGCAGCAGAACAGCGGCGCCGTCGTCTATCGCATGGAAGACCGCGCCGCGGGTTAGGCGTCGTCCGGCGCCTGCGCCGGAAGCACGAGCACGAACGTGCTGCCGAGGCCGTGCTCGCTCCGCAGGTCGATCCGTCCGCCGAGGGCGGTCGCGAGCTCGCGGGCGATCGCGAGCCCGAGCCCGGTGCCGCCCCCGTCGCGCGACCAGAACGGCCGGAAGATGCGCTCCGCCTCGTCGGCGGCGATCCCCGGTCCGCTGTCTGAGACAACGACCGATACCGATCCGTTCTCGGACGAGAGCGCGAGCGAGATCCGCCCGCCCTCCGGCGTCCAGCGGAACGCGTTCGACAAGAGGTTCGTAATGATCTGGAAGACGCGGTCGCCGTCGGTGACGATCACCGGGCTCGAGACGAAGTCGCGGCGATAGTCGATGGCGCGGCGACGCGCGAGCTCGCCGAACGACGTGTACGCGCGATCGCACAGACGCTGCATGTCGACCTCCTCCTGCAGCAGCGTGAACCGGTGCGCGTCGAGCTTCGCGAGATCGAGCACGTCACCGACGAGCCGCTCGAGCTGCAACGCCTCCTCGCCGATCACGTCGAGCGACGCGTCGCGCGCGGTGGGATCGTCGATCACTCCTTCGCGCAACGCGGCGACGTGGCCGCGGATCGCGGTGAGCGGTGTCCGCAGCTCGTGGGAGACGGACATGAGGAAGTTCCGCGACAGCTGCTCCGACTCCGCCAGCTTCGCCGCCATGTCGCCGAATCGCACCGAGAGGTGTGAGATCTCGTCGGTGCCGTGCGGCTCCGGCACTGCGACCTCGTAGTTGCCGGCCGCCACCTCGTCGGCTGCGGCCGACAGGCCGAGCAGCGGGCGCGTAATGCGTCGCGAGAGGTAGAAGCCGAGCAGGCTCGAGACGATGACGCCGCCGCCGAAGGCGATCCCGAGCTGTTCGACGAGGATCAGCCAGCGGCTGCGCAGTTGGGACGTCGGCTTCGCGACCACGAGCGCGCCGGCCAAGTTGTCGCCCAGCTTCACCGGCTGCGCGACGGCGAGATAGCTCGTGTGCTTCCAGTGAAGGTTGAACGTGACCGATCCCGTCCGCTCCAGTGCGTGCACATCGAGCGTCTTCAGCGGCAAGCTCGGAATCTTCTGAAGCAGCGTCGCGCCCGGAACGACCGGGACGTAGAAGATGCGGTCGCCGCCGATCGCGCGCACGAGCGTCGCGGTGTCGACGGTCGCGCCACCGGCGTTCCGCGCCTCGATCGCGACGATGCCCGGCGCCTCCGCGCGCAGCTCGTCGATCGCGCGCGTGCGCGCGTAGCTCTGGAAGAACCGGATCGCGATGAGCGCCGTGACGACACCGGAGAGAACGATCCCGAGCAGGAAGAGCGCCGGGAGGCGGAAGCGCAGCGACCCGAGCATGAGGGCGAGCCTACTCTGCTACGCGGCCGGTTGGGGCTCGCGCGCCGGGCTCACCTTGTAGCCCACGCCCCACACCGTGACGATCGGCGACGCGTCGCCGAGCTTGCGGCGCAGCTGCCGCACGTGCACATCCACCGTGCGGGTGTCCCCCGCGAACGTGTAGCCCCAGACGCGCTCGAGCAACTGGTCGCGCGTGAGCACCAGTCCACGATGGTCGAGCAGCTCCCAGAGGAGGTCGAACTCCTTCGGTGCGAGCTGAATCTCCTCGTCGCCCACCTTCGCCTCGCGGCGGCCGGCGTCGACGGTGAGGTCGCCGTGGACGAGGACAGCGCTCTCGCGGTCGGTCGCATGCGACGTCGAGCGGCGCAGGATCGCGCGGACGCGGGCGACGAGCTCACGCGGATTGAACGGCTTGGTCATGTAGTCGTCCGCGCCGACCTCGAGGCCGATGATCTTGTCGACGTCTTCGTCGCGGGCGGTGAGCATCAGGACCGGCACGTCGCCGCTCTGGCGAATCTGCTTACAGACCTCGACGCCGTCGATGTCGGGGAGCATGAGGTCGAGCACGACGAGCGCAGGCTTCTGCGAAGCGACGAGGCGCAGCGCCTCCGCGCCACTCGGTGTCGTGCGCACGGCGTACCCGGCGTTCTTCAGGTACGCGGCAACGAACGATGCAATCGACGCCTCATCCTCGACGACGAGCACGCTCTGGGTGTTCGAGCTCATGGCCTAGCCGATCGGCAAGCCGATGAGAAGCGGCTTCGACGCGATGCCCGGAAGCGAGTGGAAGTCGCCGCCGTTCAGCGAATAGACGCCGTCGTCGGTCGGATCGCCTGGGGTGCCGGTCAAGATCGCCTTGCCCTGGCCGATCGCGAGCAGGTAGACGCTCGAGCCGTAGATCGTGATCGCGTACGTGTCTGCGACCGCGCGGAATCTGAAGTCGTTACCGGTACAGAGGATCGCGCTGCCGTAGATCTGGCGCGGATCGTCGGCAGCGAGGTTCTTGCAGCCGTCAGCGCCGGTCACCTCGGGGTTCGAGCTCGCAGTGGCGTTGTCGATGACGATCTTCCCGAGGCCGCGAACACGCCCGATCGCGCTACCGGTGATCACGAGCTGGACGACAGCTTGGCCTTTCGGAGCGGTACCGTCCTTCACGACGAGCGTTCCGTCACCCGGCGTCGCGTGCAACGCGAAACCGGCCGCCGGAACGGCGAGCGCAAGCGCGAACACGCTGAAGACGACGATGCGCCGCATCTCCGGGGGAGTATGCCCCGTAACTGGTATCCCACTGTTGATCGGACCGTAAAGGTTCTGTGAGGCATCTGGATTAGCCAAAAACGCCTTGCACGACGGCGAATCCGAGCCACGACGCGACGAGCAGCACGCCGCCCGCGCGCCGCAGTCCATGCGGGTGCCCGAGCAATACAACGGTAACCGATGTTCCTAAGACGAGCCACAGAAAATCGGCTGCGACGAGGCCGGAAAAACGCGTGCCGAATCCAACGACGACCGCGGGTAGCGCGACGCCTCCGAGCAGGTTGATCGTGTTCGAGTTCATCGTCTCGCTGACGAGCGCCGCGCCGCGACGCGCGCGGCCGAGGCGCACACCGGTGTACGCGTTCGGCAGGCTCGTGAGGACGGCGAGCAGGAGCACGCCGACGAGCACGCTCGGCATGCCGGCGCGATGGCCTAGGCGCAGCGCGGCGTGCACCATGCCGATGCTGCCGAGCACGATCGCAGCGATCGACGGCGGAATGAGCAGCAGCGCGTTGCGCAACGCGCGACCGTGCAACGGCCGCGCGCGATGCGGTTCGCCGAGCACATCCCCTCGCGGTCGCCGCGCGACGACGACGACGTACGGAACGAGCACGACAAGCGACAACGCGAGCGCGCCCCAGCCGGGGACGACGCCGAACCCGAGCAGGCCGATCACGATTGCTACCCCGACCGCGACACCGCCCTCGAGCGCGAGGGTCCGCCGCCGCAGCTGCACCGAGCCGACGAGGAGCGCTGACAGGCCAAGCATCGCCGCGAGGTTGAACACGTTCGAACCGACCACGACGCCCAGGCCGACGTTCTTGTCCCCGGTCGCGATCGCCGTGATCGCGCTCGCGAGCTCGGGGGCGTCCGCGCCTGCCGCCGTGAGCAGGCCGAGCAGCGCCTCCGGCAGCCCAAAGCGGTGGCCGAGATGATCGAGGCGGCTTGCGAAGATCGACGCCGCGTAGAGCGTAACGCCGAGCGACACGAGGAAGAGCACGACCTCCATCTCGGCGATCGTAGAGCCGAGGCCGGTGCTAGGTTCGTGCGATGCGCCTCGCGGCCGCGCTGCCTCTCGTCGCGCTGCTCGTTCTCGCCTGGCATCCGAACGCGCGCGGCGCCGCGCTCGAACCGCGGCTGCTCAACCTGCGCGTTACGAACGGGTCGACGCCGTTCCAGGGCGACAACGCGCTGCTCACGACCGTGAGCCCGAACGGCGACCACTTCCGCGACGCCGCGTACGTGCAGTTGACGCTCAACGCGCCGACGACGGTTGCAGTCGACGTCGTGCAGACGGACACCGTGAGCGCCGATCCGGAACAGTCCGGACTTACCGTCGTCGACTCGGTCGCCGCGAAGTCGTTCCGCGCCGGTCCCGGGCAGATCGTATGGAGACCGGAACTGGGCATGACCCCGCGGTCGTACGTTCTCGACCTCACCGTCACGGGGCGCGACGGGGCGCGCCGCGTGTACGGAGCCGGCACGCCGGGCGCGAAACCTCTGGCGCCCATCGTCCGCGTGCAGGGCATCGAAGCCGGCTTTGCACAACCGAGCTTCTCCCCCGGAGAGCCGGCCCACGTGACCCTCGCGACCGACGCCCGCTCGCTCACGTTTCAGGTCTTCGCGTACAACAGCGGCGCGTTCCCGACCGATCGCGACAGCCGAACGAACTCGGAGGCCTTGACGTCGGCTGGGCACGTCGACTGGTCGATGCATCGCAACGCGCCTGCGACGGTGCAGATCGGGCGGCCGGGCAACTGGGCCGAGCGGTCTCTACTTTCTCCGCATCAGCTCTGACGACGGCCGCGTCGGCTACGCACCGTTCGTCCTACGACCGAAGACGCTCGGACGGCATCGCGTCGCGGTCGTGCTCGCGACGCAGACGTGGCAGGCGTACAACCTCGAGGACGCGAACGGTGACGGTTGGGGCGACTCGTGGTACACCAACCCCGCCGAGCACACCGTCGACCTGACGCGGCCGTTCCGCGACTTCGGTCTCCCCTACCGCTTCGGCGACTGGGATCTCGCGTTCCTCACGTGGCTGCAACAGAACGGCAAGCAGGTCGACTTCCTCACCGACGCCGATATCGACAAGGCGACCGGCGACCAGCTCGCGAAGGCGTACTCACTCGTGATCTTTCCGGGTCACGAGGAATACGTGACCGCGCACGAGCTCGCGGCCATCCAGCGATACAAAGCGCTCGGCGGAAACATGGCGTTCCTCGCGGCGAACAACCTCTTCTGGAAGGTGCAAGTCGATGGCGCGAAGATGAAGAAGATCGTCCCTGGCGCGACATCGGTGCACCTGAGGCGGCGATCGTCGGCGCGCAGTACGCCGGCTCGAATCACGGCGCGGTGCAGGCGCCGTTCGTCGTCAGCGGCGCGACGCGTGGATTTCGATGCCATAGCTGCCGAACGACGACCCGTCCGTCAACCCCGTGCCGGCGAAGAGCCACGGCGCCTTCGCGCTCGACTTCGCCGCGTCGGCGAACGATCAGCCGGTGTCGACGTTGCGGCAGAACCTCTGAACGCACCTGGCAGGACCGTAGGAATGTCCGCCGGGGGCGCGAAGCTCTCCGCATGGATCCGACGGCTGCCGCGCTCGAAGGCCGCGTTCAGGCGCTCGCCGCTGCGCTTAACGAGGCCGGCGTCCCGCCTGAGCGGGCTGCGGCCATCCTCAGCTTCGCAAATGCGGCGACGGCGAACGCATTGACGCTAGTTGAAGCCCGCGGCCTAGCCGTCGTACGTGTAGAAGCCCCGGCCGCTCTTGCGGCCTAGCTGACCCGCGTTCAGCATCTCGACGAGACGGTCGGGCGGCGCCATCCGCGGCTCGCGGAGCTTGTCGAACATCGCCTCGCTCGCGTGCACGTGCACGTCGATGCCCACGAGGTCGAGCAGCTCGCACGGCCCCATCGGCCAGCCGGCGCCGTACATCATGCCGGCGTCGAGATCCTCGGCGGAGACGCGCGCCTCGTCGAGCACGCGCACGCAGTCGTTCAGGAGCGGGATGAGCACGCGGTTGACGACGAACCCCGGCGTGTCGTGACAGCGAATCGAATGCTTGCCGAGCTTCTCGCCGAGCGCATACGCGGCCTCGAAGACATCGCCGCTTGTCTGCTCGGTGCGCACGATCTCGACGAGCGGCATGAGCGGCGCAGGATTGAAGAAGTGCATGCCAACCACGCGCTCCTGCGTCGACAGCGTCGATGCGATGTCGGCGACCGACAGCGCCGAAGTGTTCGTCGCGAGCACAGCGTCCGGCCGACAGATGCGCTCGAGCTCGGCGAAGAGCTCCTGCTTCGGGCCAAGCTCCTCGACGATCGCCTCGATGACGAAATCGCGATCCGCGAAGCCGGCGAGGTCGGTGGTCGTCGTCAGGAGCCCGATGTCGAACGCCTCGATCTGGCCCTTCTCGACCTTGCGCGTGAGGAAGTGCGCGATCCGGTCGCGCGCCCTGCCGCCGAGCTCGTCCGTCACCTCGCGGCCGACCGTGTCGATGCCCGCCTCGACGCAGAGCTGCGCGATGCCCGCCCCCATCGCCCCCAGTCCAACGACTCCCACTTTCACGCGCGAGACCCTAGCCGTGGACCCAAGAGCGCGACGAGCCCGCCTGCGGCCGCGATCAAGCCGAGCGCGCCGCTGAGGCCGACGCCACGC
>DASSXM010000059.1:0-2416 GCA_035703805.1 Gaiellaceae bacterium
TGCTGAGCTTCATCTCGCGGCGCTGCACGTCGCGCGCGCTCCAGTCGTTCATCACGCAGAAGCCGGCGATGTGCGCGGCTGCCTGCGACGGATCGAGGTTCTGGCCGGCGCGCCCGACGACCGCTGCGACCTCGAGCTCGAAATCCATCTCCGCAGAACCCGGCGCCGCCGGAACCTCGTCGTCGGGACCGCACACGGCGTAGGGGTTGCTGAAGTAGAAGACGGGAAGCTCGTACCAGTCGGGATCCATTTCCCGGCCGCGTCGCTGCCGCGCCGTCTTCACGTGCTGTTCGAAGGCATAGAAATCGCGGATGGTCGGCGGCTGCGGGATCGGAGCGAGCAGCCGAACGTCGGCGAGCCGTCGCACCTCGGACGGGTCGCTGCGGGCGCGGTTGCCGGCGACGGCGAGTCGCTCACCGTCGTCGCCGAGGAGCTCCAGCAGGGTGAGCTCCGGCTCGAGGCCGTGCACCGCGTCGTCGACGACGAGTCCGACGCGCGGAGCGCGCTCGCCGGCGGCATACGTCACCCAGCGCATCGCGTCAGTGACGGTCGTTCGCGGCGGAGCACACTACCTATACTGACCGTCGCCGCGGGGAGGTGGCTGAGAGGCTGAAAGCGCCCGCCTGCTAAGCGGGTGAGGGATGTTAAGTTCCTCCGGGGGTTCGAATCCCCCCCTTCCCGCCACTGTGATGTCTCAGGACATGGTGGCCACCTGTCTCACGTCATGGTGGCCGACTCTAGGCGGTCCGGAGGGCAGCCCCAGCGGCTGGTAGTCACGCGAGGGATCGAGAGTGAGCTCGCGGATGAGATCGCCGTCGGCGCTGACGATGCGTATGTCCTTGTTGGCGATGAAGAGAGTGATGGCCTTGTGTCGGTTCGCCTTGCCCAAACCGATGTGGTACAGCCGGCTGAGGTAGCGGACGGTGACGCGGCCGCACGTGTCAACGCGGTCATGTCGCACCCGGTAGTGGGTTGCTGCTGCGCCCGTGACTGGGCGAGCCTTGAGACGGGCGTTGAAGGCCACGAGTGGTGTCTGTCCGCGCAGCGCCCGGTGAGGGCGGCGCTGGTTGTAGTAGGTGCGGAAGGTGTCGAGCTGCAGCTGCAACACGGCCAGCGAGCGTGCCGGTGGCTGTTTCGCGAGATACCGCTTGAGCGTTTGGTGAAATCGCTCGACCTTGCCGCAGGTCTGCGGGTGGTACGGCGTGGAGTGTTTGCCCGTGATGCCGAGGCGTTCGAGCTCGGTCTCGAGCAGCACCTTGCCGTGTCGTGATTTGCCGCTGAAGACGGCGCCGTTGTCGGTCAGGAGGGCCGCAGGAAACCCGTTGATGATCCACGCCGCGGCGAAGCTGTGCACCACGTCGGCGGCCTTGACGCTGCGAAACGCATCGGACACAACCAGGAGCCGGGAGTGATCATCGAGGCAGTTGAGGATCTCGACGTCGCTGTGGTCGGCGAGATGCCAGTGCGTGGTGTCGGCCTGCCACAGCTCGTTCGGGAGCGCCGCCTCGAAGCGGATGAAGGATGACTTGGGGCGCTTCTGCGGCTGCGGGCTGACGAGGCCATGCCGTCGGAGGATGCGCCAGATGGTCGCGACCGACGGCGCTGGCAGGTCTCGCTCACGGAGGTGGTGCGCAATGGTGTGTGGCCCGTGGTCGTGGCCTTCGCGTTCGAGTTCGCCGCGGAGAGCCAGGATGGCGGCCTGAACCTCGGGCGGGACCGCGTGCTTGCAGGAGTTGGGACGGCGAGAGCGCGGCTCGACCGCTTCGTAGCCACCCACGCGATAGCGCTCGACGAGCTTGTCCACCCAGGCTTTGGAGATGCCTGCGCTCCTGGCAACCTCGCGGCGGCTCCGTCCCTCGAGGACCACCGCCTCGACCACATAGCGTTCCACACCCATCGACTCACTCCCCTTGTTCGATGGGTGGCCACTATGTCTTGAGACATCCCCCCGCCTCAGCGGCCACTATGTGGTGAAACCAGACACCCCCCTTCCCGCCACACTGGTTCCAATTCAACCGTGTTCCCGTACCTGAGCTCCCCAGAAGCGGCGGTGGTCGAGGCCGCGCTGTGCCGGTTCGAAATTGCCCCGCTGCGCGCTCGCCTTCTGCAGCGCTTGGACGAGGGCGAGGACGACCCGGAGCTGCGCCACGTCCTTGGGCTGCTCCAGCTTTTCAGCGGCGAGCCGGGCTCGGTGGCCGCGGCGAATCGCAATCTCGAGCTCGCGTATCAGGCGTTGCGACAGCGTGAGCAGCCGCGCAAAGCATGTCTCGTCGCAATCTCGCTCGGGCGCTTCCACCACGACGGCATCGGGGACCAGCCGGTGGGAAACGGTTGGCTGGCCCGGGCACTGTCGCTGGTGCAGAACGAGGAGCTCTGCGTCGAGCAGGGCTGGGCGTTGATCCCGCTCGTCGGTTGC
>DASSXM010000089.1:0-27778 GCA_035703805.1 Gaiellaceae bacterium
TCAAGGGCGGCGTGATCATGGACGTCGTCGACGCCGAGCAGGCGAAGATCGCCGAGGCGTCGGGCGCAGTCGCGGTCATGGCGCTCGAGCGCGTCCCCGCCGACATCCGCCGTGACGGCGGCGTCGCGCGCATGTCCGACCCGGAGAAGATCCGGGAGATCCAGGAGGCCGTCACCATCCCGGTGATGGCGAAGTGCCGCATCGGTCATTTCGCCGAGGCGCAGATCCTCCAGGCCCTCGAGATCGACTACATCGACGAGTCCGAGGTACTGACGCCCGCCGACGTCGAGCACCACGTGGACAAGTGGCGGTTCACCGTCCCCTTCGTGTGCGGCGCGACGAACCTCGGCGAGGCGCTGCGGCGCATCGCGGAGGGGGCGGCGATGATCCGCACGAAGGGCGAAGCCGGCACCGGCGACATCGTCAACGCGGTCACGCACATGCGCTCGGTGTTCGGTCACATGCGTAAGCTCACCTCGCTCGCCGAGGAGGAGCTGTACTCGGAGGCGAAGAAGCTGCAGGCGCCCTACGAGCTCGTGCGCTGGGTCGCCGAGCACGGCCGCCTGCCGGTCGTGACGTTCACCGCCGGCGGCATCGCGACGCCCGCCGACGCGGCGCTCTGCATGCAGCTCGGCGCCGACGGCGTCTTCGTCGGCTCGGGCATCTTCAAGTCCGGCGATCCTGAGCTACGCGCGAAGGCGATCGTCGAGGCGACCACGCATTACCAGGACGCCGACATCCTCGCGCGGGTTTCCGCCGGTCTCGGCGAGCCGATGGTCGGCATTTCGACGCAGACGCTCGATCCGAGCGAGCTGCTCGAGACTCGCGGCTGGTAATCGTCCGGCGCCTGTAGGAAAATCTCCGCGATGGGCAAGCCGACGTGGACGACGTCATCGTTCCTGCTGTACGCGGGCGGGTTGACCGTTCTCGGCGCAGCGATCGCCGCGCTCCAGTATCTGTCCGGCAATTACGGCAGCGGCGCGCTCACCGGCTGGGCGCTGCTTGTCCTCGTCGTGCTGTACCTACTCGCGCACCGGTTCAAGCGCCAGGGGCGCTGGATCGTGGCCGGTGTGTTCGCGTTCTCGTCCGTCATCGCGTGGGGGATCTTCGTCGGGACGGCGTGGCACTGGTTCGGCTGGCTGAACTCGCCCGGGAAGTTCAACCACTTCTCGTTTGCGCGACTATCGCTCGAGTTCCTCGTACTCGCGGCTGCGCGCGACGATCGGCGTCGCTTCGACTTCCCGTTCATCACGCTCATCTCGGCTCTCGTCGGCTGGTTCTTCGTCATCGACCTGATCACTGCCGGTGGAACGTGGACGTGGGTCGTGACGCTGCTCATCGGTATCGCGTACCTCTTCGCGGGCATCGCGAGCGACAGCCCAAGGGCGTTCTGGCTCCACCTCGTCGGCGGCGGCCTGATCGGGGCGAGCCTCGTCCACTGGTGGCACACGACCGACACCGACTGGGCGCTCATCTCCGCCACCGCACTCGTCTACGTCGGAATCGCGTACGCGACGAAGCGTTCGAGTTGGGCGGTCTTCGCGACCCTCGGCTTCCTCGGCGCGACCATCCACTATCTCTTCGGACAGGGCAGCACCACCGGACCGTTCGGATTCTCGGTCCCATCGATCAGCGGCTGGTCGCCTTCGGTCGCGTTCGCCGGCCTCGGCTTCTGGCTCGTCCTGCTCGGCCTCAAGGGCCGGCAGCGCTCCGCCTAGCCGTACCTACAATTCGCGCCGTGGAGAAGCCGCTTCGGATCGGCGTCCTCGCGCTGCAGGGGAACTTCCGCGAGCACGCGGCGGTTCTGCGCCGCCTTGGCGCGGAACCGATCGAGGTGCGCCTGCCGGCGCAGCTCGCCGGTCTCGACGGTCTGATCATCCCAGGCGGCGAGTCGACCGCGATCACGCGACTCATGCGCCTGTACGGGATCGACGAGGCGCTCCTCGGGTTCGACCGGCCGATCTTCGGCACGTGCGCGGGAATGATCTTGCTCGACCGCGATCACCTCGGTCTCGCCGACATCCGCGTGCAGCGCAACGCCTTCGGCCGCCAGGTTCGAAGCTTCGAAGCCGACTTGGACATCGGCCATGGTGATGAGCCCGTGCGCGCCGTCTTCATTCGTGCGCCGTGGATCGAGGACGCCGGCCCCGACGTCGAGGTGCTCGCAGAAGTCGACGGCCATCCCGTGCTCGCGCGGCAGGGACGCATCCTCGTCGCCGCGTTCCATCCCGAGCTGACCGACGACACGCGCATCCACGAGCTGTTCCTCGCGCAGGTGGAGGAGGCGACGCGTGTCCGGGCATAGCAAGTGGTCGACGATCAAGCACAAGAAGGGCGCCGCCGACGCGAAACGCGGGCAGCTCTTCACGAAGCTCACGCGCGCGCTCATCGTCGCCGCGAAAGAGGGCGGGGGAGATCCCGCTGCGAACCTCTCGCTGCAGAACGCGATCGAGAAGGCGCGCTCGTACTCGATGCCGAAGGACACGATCGACCGCGCGATCGCGAAGGGCTCGGGCGCCGATGCGGACGCGAGCGCGTTCGAGACCGTCGTCTACGAGGGCTACGGGCCGAGTGGCGTTGCGATCATCGTCGAGGCGCTGACGGACAATCGCAATCGCACCGCAGGCGAGGTGCGTCACGTGTTCACGCGCAACGACGGCAACCTCGGCGGCTCGGGCGCGGTCGCGTGGCAGTTCGAGCGGCAAGGCCTCGTCGTCGTCGATGCCGCTGGCGCTGACGAGGACGAGCTGATGCTCGCCGCTGCCGAAGGCGGCGCCGAGGACGTCACACGCGACGGCTCGACCTTCCAGGTCACGGGCACGCCCGAGTCGCTCGCGTCCATGCGGCAGGCGGTCGAGGCGGCGGGCTTCACCGTCGATTCGGCCGAGCTGACGATGATCCCGAAGACGACCGTCGAGGTCGCCGACGAGGCGGACGCGAAGAAGGTCTTGCGGCTCATCGACGAGCTCGAGGAGAACGACGACGTCCAGGACGTCTATGCGAACTTCGACATCCCCGAGCGCGTGCTGGAGGCAGTAGCCGGGTAGCAAGCAGGAGTCGTCCGGTCGGGTGCCTAACGTGTCCTCGTGAAGGTCGTCGGCATCGACCCAGGAACGGCTGCGTGCGGGTACGGGATCGTCCACGAAAGCGGCGGGCGCCTCAGGACTACGGGGCACGGCTGGTGGTCGACGCCCGCCGGCGAGCGGCCGGAGCTCCGGTTGAAGACGATCTTCGAAGGCGTGGCGGGGCTCATCGCCGAGCACGCGCCGGATGCGGTCGCGCTCGAGGAGTCGTTCGTCGGCGTCGACGCCCGCACCGCGCTCTCCGTCGGACAGGCGCGCGGCGCCGTGCTCGTCGCGGCCGCCATCGCGGGCGTTCCGTGCGCGGAGTACGCGCCCGCGCGCGTGAAGCAGGCGGTGTGCGGCTACGGCCGCGCGGAGAAGTCGCAGGTGCAGCGGATGGTGAAGGCGATTCTCGGCCTGCAAGAGCTGCCGACGCCGAATCACGCCGCCGACGCGCTCGCGGTCGCGATCTGCCATGCGCTCGCGCCGCGGCTCCTGAAGCTGGCGGGCTGACATGATCACCCGGTTGCGTGGCAAGGCGGTCGCGTCGACGCCGGAAGGCCTCGTCATCGACGTCGGCGGCGTCGGCTATCTCGTCGCAGCGACGCCGAGCGCCGTGCGCAAGGCGAACGGGGCGGAGGAGGTCGTCGTGGAGACGTACCTCCATGTGCGCGAAGACATCATGCAGCTGTACGGCTTCGCCGACCGCGAGGAGCGCGAGCTGTTCACGCAGCTGCTCACGGTGAACGGCGTGGGCCCGAAGGTCGCGCTCGCGATCGTCTCCGGCTCGCCCGCCGGCGAGCTGCGGCGCGCGATCGTGCTCGAGGACATCGCGCGCTTCATGGCCATTCCGGGCATCGGCAGGAAGACCGCCGAGCGCATCGTGCTCGAGCTGAAGGAGAAGCTCGGCGCCGGTGCACCGGAGGCGTCGACGCCTTCGAGCGACTCGCACCTCGCCGCGCGCGACGCGCTCGTCGAGCTCGGCTACACCGTCCTCGAGGCGGAACGCGCGCTCGCCGACACCGATCCCGACGCGCCTGCAGAGGATCGTGTGCGCATGGCGTTGAAGAGAGCCGCGTGAGCGCGTTCCTCGCACCGGTCGTCGAAGAGGAAGAGGTCGCGATCGAGCAGACCCTCCGCCCGCGCCGGCTCGACGATTTCGTCGGCCAGGAGCGCGTGAAGGAGCAGCTGTCGATCGCACTGGCCGCAGCGCAGGGACGGGGCGACGCGCTCGACCATCTCCTCCTCGCCGGCCCGCCTGGCCTCGGCAAGACGAGCCTCGCCTACATCGTCCACGAGGAGCTCGGCGTCGGCATCCGCACCGTCGCCGGCCCGGCGCTCGAACGCAAAGGCGACATCGCCGCGATCCTCACCGCGCTGGAGCCGCGCGACGTCCTCTTCGTCGACGAGATCCATCGCCTCAACCGCTCGATCGAGGAGATCCTCTATCCGGCGCTCGAAGACTTCCGCCTCGACATCGTCGTCGGCCAAGGCCCCGCCGCGCGCACGCTGACGCTCGACCTGCCGCCGTTCACGCTCATCGGCGCGACGACGCGCACGGGACTGCTGACGACGCCGTTGCGCGAGCGCTTCGGGATGACGTTCAGGCTCGATTACTACGAGCCCGCCGAGCTCGCCTCGATCGTTCGCCGCTCGGCGCGCATCCTCGGCGTCGAAGTAGCCGACGACGCCGCGGAAGAGATCGCATGCCGCTCGCGCGGGACGCCGCGGGTGGCAAACCGCATCCTTCGGCGCGTGCGCGACGTCGCGCAAGTGCGCCACCAGGGTGCGATCACGAACGACATCGCGCGCGAGGCGCTCGAGCTCCTCGAGGTGGACGGGCTCGGCCTCGACCGCGAGTCGCGCGAGCTGCTGCGCACGATCGTCGCGAAGTTCGACGGCGGGCCCGTCGGTCTGTCGACGCTCGCCGTCTCGCTTGGCGAGGAGCCTGACACGATCGAGGACGTATACGAGCCGTACCTCTTGCAGCTCGGGTTCATCCAGCGCACGCCGCGCGGCCGCACGATCACGAAGCTCGGACGCGAGCATCTCGGCACGCCCGAGGAGACAAAGCTGTTCTAAGGAAGCGACCAGGTCGCATCGCGACCTGGTCGCTGCCGTTTTGGGCCGGTTGCACAGCGTATGCGCGGCTGAAACGATTGGCGTGTGGCGACGGTTCGCTCGGTAGAGCGGCGGATCGAGAAGATCGAGGGCTTTCCCGTCGTGATCAGGCATCTGGACGGACGCAACGTCCGTGACGACCGCACGCGCATGCCGCACTACCCGTTCGACCGCGCGATGAAGAACGCCGGCAACGTGAAGCAGTGGCGCGAGCGGCGCTTCTACCCGACGTATCCCGGCTTCGAGGTCGACGTCATCGGCCGCGACCGGGAGCCGCGCCATGGAGGCACCCGTCTCGGTAGCGTCCGGGACGAGTTCCTCGACTGATGGACTACGACATCCACCTCGACGACAAGTTCGGCCAGATGCGGCCGTTCGACATCGGCGCCTTTGCCGCCGAGCACGAGCCCTGGATGAACCAGACGCTCACGACCGTGAACGAGTCCGTCGTGCGGCTCGGCGTCCTCGAGGGCGACTTTCACTGGCACAAGCACGAAAACGAGGACGAGTTCTTCCTCGTGCTCGACGGCCGGCTCGAGATCGACATCGAAGACGCGGAGACCGCCGTGCTCGAGCCGCAGCAGGCGATCACGATCGCACGCAACGTCATGCACCGGCCGCGCGCGATCGGGCGCACGATCGTGCTCATGGTTGAGCCCGCCGGCGTCGTTCCCACCGGCGACTGATGACGCGCGAGGCCTCCTGCAGCTGCGGGCAGCTCCGCGCCACCGTCGAGGGTGATCCGATCCGCGTCTCCGTCTGCCACTGCCTCGCGTGCCAACGGCGCACCGGAAGCGTCTTCGGCGCGCAAGCGCGGTTCGCCGCCGAGCAGGTCACGGTGGAAGGTCGCCACACCGACTACACGCGGATCTCGGACGAGGGCGAGGAGCGGACGTTCCAGTTTTGCCCCGACTGCGGCGCGACGGTCGTCTACGCGGCGCCGTTCATGCCGGGGATGATTGCGATCCCGGTCGGTGCGTTCGCCGACCCGTCATTCCCGCCGCCGGTCCGGTCGATCTACGAGGAACGGCGTCACGCCTGGGTAGCGATGCCTGACGGGATGGAGCTCGGCTAGGGCCTGTACGCTCACTTTCATGCCGGAGCTTTGGACGCCGGTTCCCGAGGGGCCGCACGAGGCGTTCGTCGAGCGATTGCACCGCGCGATCGCGAGCTTTGCGGAAGAGACCGGCGTCAAGACGCCCGTCGTCGAGATCGAGCTCGCCGACACATCGCACTTCGTTGTCGCGCGGATCGATCCCGAGCCGGGCTACGGGATGGTCACGATCTACGTTCAGGGCGCGCGCGACGACGATCCCGACGCGCTCGTGATCCCGATCGGATCGATCCGGCGGTTCGAGCTGTACAAGTCGCCGGAAGATCGCGTGTCGCGCTTCGGCTTCACGCTCCCTGCGACGTAGACGAGCAACGGCGCGATGAGCAGCGCCATCACGTCGAACCACACGTAGCCGCTCGCGACGCCGCTCGGCGGGTTGCCGTCGGCGACGCCGAGCCCGGGCAGCGTGCGCGCCCAGCGCCACGTTCCGATGGAGGTGCCGTACAGCTCGAGCGCAGCGACCACGAGGAACACGCCTGCGTACGTCGGGCGCGCGCGCGAGCGCCAGAGGAAGACGCAGAGGAGCGGCACGCCGATCGCGCCGGCGACGTCGAGGCGTGGCAGCACGGTGAGACCGGCGATCCCCCAGCCGATCGAGCCGATCGCGGCTGCGGCGACGACGATGCGCTCGCGCAGGATTTGCGCGAGCGCGAGCCCGCTGAGGTAGACGAGGCCGTGTGCCGGGGGAATGAACGCAGGCAGGTTGTGCAGGCGGTAGTGGTAGACGCCCCAGATGAGCGAGCCGGTCACCTCGCCGACGGTCGCGAAGAGGACGACGCCGAGCGCCTGCGCGCGCGCGAGCGGCACGAGCGGCTGCAGCGCGAGAAGCAGCACGAGTGCGGTGAGAACGCCGAGCCCGATCTGCTCTGCGTACGTCGCCTGCGTGTCGACCGCGAGCAACGCCGCAAGGTACGCCGGCCCGGCCGCGGCGTACCAGCGTGGGATCACGGCTTGGGAAATGCGAGGACGACGAGCGTTCCCTTCGCGTCGCCGCTTGCGAGGTCGAGCTGCCAGCAACCGGCGTAGGGAAGCTTCACGATTGACGGGTACTGCTTATCGCCCGCGGTAGAGAACGTTTGGCGGAATGTCGTCGCGTCGCCGATCTCATGGCCGCGAAGCGAGACGACGCGCCCTCCATGCACATTGCGAACGAGCCAGAGAATCTTCGTTGCCAGTCCGTTCGGGCCTTGCCCCTCCGTCCAGAGCGAGAATGTCGGCGTCTTTGTGTCCGCGAAGAGGAGCCCGACGATGCCGGCTCGGCTCGGCGTCGCCTGCACCCACCGGAGGGCAGAGAGAGAGTTCGGGGTCTGCGGCAGCGGCTCGCCGTGCACCGGCGTCGCCATGCAGGCTGCCGCCGCGAAGAGCGTCGCGAGGATCACCGCCGGTACTGGAGCTCGTGCCAGCTCGGCGTCGGCAGCAGCTCGAGCAGCGCGCGGCCGCCGTGCGGATCGTGGTACGAGAACTCGCTCGAGTCGTCGTCCCAGCCGATCTCGAGCTTGCCTTCCTTCACGCGATGGTCGAGCCACGCGCCGCGGAAGACGAGCTTCTTCAGCCAGTAGACGAGCGACTCGCCGCCGACGAGGGAGACGTGCTCCCAGTGGCGAACGAGATAGTGGCCGAGCGCGCTGCGGGGCTCTTCGAGTCCGTCCCGCTCGACGAGCTCGACCAGGTCGGCCGTCTCGTCGTCGTCGAGCTCGTTTCCCCCGAGGAGGCCGAGCTTGACGGCGGCTGCCGTGACGCGTTGCTCGAAGTCCTCCGCGTTGAAGCTGAAGCGGTACCCGAGGAACTCGACGATGTAGTCGTCGCCGGAGCTGTAGTTCACCTCGGAGTCCACGAGCAAAGCGTACCCTTGCCTAATGCGGGTGATGCGCATTCCGGCGGCGCTCGCGGTCGTCTTCGGCCTCGTCGTCGCGACCGCCGCGATCATGTCGTGGCCGATCGAGCGCGCGATCTATCTCGCGCCCGTCCTCGTCGTCGGCGCCGCCGCGGTCATCGCCCTCGTGCTGCTGTGGGGGAAGGTCGCGCTGCAGGCGATCCGCGACAGCCGGCGCCCGCGCCTGGTCGTCGCGCTCTGGATAGCGGGTTTTGCGCTCATCGCACTGCTCACGTTCCTCGGGATCAAGCTACCCCGCGAGGGCTGACAGAAGCTTGTCGACGTCGCCGCGGTCGTTGTACGCGGCGATCGAGATGCGTAACAGCCTTCCGTCGTGCGAGACGGGGATCTCGATGCGATGTTCGTCCCACAATCGTTGGCTCAACGTTGGATCGGACTCGGGGAGCCGCACGCTCGCCATCTGCAAGACCGTCTCTTCAGGCGCAATCGGCTCCGTCCCGAGCAGCGCGCAGACGTCGCGGCGCGCTTCGCGGGCGAGTGCGACGCAGCGCGCTCGGTCGTCGTGCGCGCGCGTGAACGCGATTGCGGCCGGCACCGAGAGATAGGCGGCCGGGTCGCGCGTCGCCTGACGCTCGGTGCGCGAGATGAACGTCGCCGGCTCCTCGTAGCCCCAGCTGACGATCGCGCCGCCGACGCGCTCCTGCCACTCCGGCCGCACGTGCAGGAAGCCGGCGCCCTTCGGAGCGCATAGCCACTTGTGACAGTTGCCCGCGTAGAAGTCCGCGCCGAGCGCGTCGAGGTCGAGGTCGACCTGTGCGACCGCGTGCGCGCCGTCGACGATCGTCGGCAGTCCTCGTTCACGCGCGCGTGAGACGATCTCCTCGACGGGGAGGAGGAGCGCCGTCTCCGAGGTGATGTGCGAGACGAAGACGGCACGCGTCTTCTCGGTGACGTGGTCGAAGAGCTCCTCGACGTCCGCCGTGACGAGCGTGCACATGCTCTCGAACGTGAGCGCGCACGCCCCGTACTCCATTTTCGTCGCCAGCACCTCGTCGTCCGGCTCCAGGTCGAGCGCACGCGCGGCGATGTTCACGCCGGTCGTCGCGTTCTGGACGAACGTCAGGTCGTCCGCGCGCGCCCCGACGTACTCGCCGAGAGCGGCGCGCGCCTCGGCGAGCAGCGGGGTGAGGCTTCGCGTGATGAAATCGACCGGCTCCCGCTCGAGCTCTCGCTGCCAGTGCTGGTAGCGCTCGAAGACCTCCCGCGGGCAGGCGCCGAAGGAGCCGTGGTTGAGGAACGTGACCTCGGGATCGAGAAGAAAGAGCTCTTTCAATGCCGTCCGACGCTGACCGTACCGTGGTCAGCCGATGCACGAGGGCACCTGGACGATCCGTCCGTGCCCGCACCGGGTGCAGGCCGAGCTTGCACGGTCGCTCGGAATCAGCGAGCTCACGGCAAGCGTCCTCGTCCGGCGCGGATACGACGACCCCGCGGAGGCGCGGCGATTTCTCGACGGCGAGCAGCCGCCGCACGACCCGTTCCTGCTCGGCGACATGCGCGCCGCGTGCGAGCGAATCCGCGCCGCCGTCGCCGCCGGCAAGCGCATTTGCGTGCACGGCGACTACGACGTCGACGGCATCGCCGCGACGACGCTCGCCGTCCTCCTCCTGCGCGAGCTCGGCGCCGATGTCGACTGGCATCTGCCGAGCCGCTTCGACGAGGGCTACGGCGTCAGCGCCGACACGATCGCGCGCCTGGCCGACGAAGGCTGCGGCCTCGTCATCACCGTCGACTGCGGCATCACTGCGGTCGCGGAGGTCGCGGAGGCGCGCGCACGCGGCCTCGAGGTGATCGTCACCGACCATCACCGGCCGGGCGAGACGCTGCCCGACTGTCCGATCGTCGCGAGCACAGCCCTCTGTGGCACCGGCGTCGTGCACAAGCTCGGCCAGGCGCTCTTCGGCATCGACTCCGAGATTCCGAAGCGCCATCTCGACCTCGTGGCTCTCGCGACGATCGCCGACGTCGTGCCACTCGTGGACGAGAACCGAGCACTGGCAATCGCAGGTCTGCGCGCGCTCGCGCGCACGCAGAAACTCGGCCTGCGAGCGCTCATGCGCGCTGCGGGCGTCGATCCCGCGACCGTCGACGCCGGTGCGGTCGGCTTCCGGCTCGCGCCCCGCATCAACGCCGCGGGCCGGCTCGGTCATCCGCGCGCGGCGCTGCAGCTGCTCCTCACCGACGACGAGGATGACGCGCGGCGGCTCGCGAACGATCTCGAGGATCTGAACCGCGACCGGCAGGCGGTCGAGGGCCGGATCGTGCGCGAGGCGATCGCGCAGGTGGAGAGCTGGCCGGAGGAGGACCGGCAGCGGCGCGCGTACGTCGTCGCGGGCGCCGACTGGCACGAGGGCGTCATCGGCATCGTCGCGTCGCGTCTCGTCGAGCGCTTCAATCGCCCGGTCGTGCTAATCGCGGGCACGGACGGCGACTGGAAGGGCTCCGGACGCTCGATCCCGTCGTTCGACCTGCACGGCGGGCTCGCCGCGTGCTCGCATTTGCTCGAGCGCTGGGGCGGGCACCGCGCCGCTGCCGGACTCTCGATCAAGCCTGAGAACGTCCCCGCGTTCGCGGAAGCGTTCGCCGCGCACGCCGCCGAGCTGCTGCTCGAGGACGACCTGCAGCCGGTGACGCACATCGACGCGATCGTTCCGCGCGACACACCGCTCACGCTGGAGCTCTGCACCGAGCTTGGGCGGCTCGCACCGTTCGGTCTCGGCAACCCGACCGTGACGCTGCTCGCACCCGGCTGCGAGCTCGGCGAGCTCGCGACGGTTGGTGAGGGGAAGCATCTGCGCTTCCGCGTTCGCCGCGACGGCTTCGACGCAGGCAGCGCGATCGCGTTCGGGTTCGGCTCGCGTCTCGACGCGTACGACACGCGAGGCGGCTACGACGTCGCGTTCCGCCTGCAGGAGAACCGCTGGAACGGGACGGTCTCACCGCAGCTCGTCGTGCGGCGCATCTTCGTCGCCGATTCACGTTTCGCGGAGCTGCGCACGTGGCTCGTCGCCGAGTATCGCAAGCCCGCGGAGTCGCGCGACGCGGAGGCGGCGGCGATCTTCGCAGAGCTCGGTGACGGCAAGCGGCACCTGCTCGAGTCGGAACGGTTTCGAGCGCTGCTCGCGGCACCCGTGCTCGCGCGCGCGGCGTGATCGACGAGATCGTCGAGGTCCATCGCCGCGCGTTCGTTCACGACGAGCGCGTTCCCGGTCTCGTACGCGAGCTCTTCGCCGGCGGATACGCCGTGCTCTCGTTCAGCGAAGAGGTCGACGGCCGCGTCGTCGGCCACGTCATGTGCAGCTGGTCGACGATCGAGGACAGCGACGCGCGGCTGCTCCAGCTCTCGCCGCTCGGTGTGCTGCCCGAGTTCCAGGGCCGCGGCCACGGCTCTTCGTTGGTGCGCCGCACGCTCGACGCTGTACGCGCGATGGGCGAGCCCGCGCTCCTCCTCGAGGGCAACCCGAAGTACTACGGACGCTTCGGCTTCGTGCGCGCGGACGAGCTCGGCTTGCTGCCGCCACCGGAGACGCTGTACGAGTGGGCGTTCCAGGTCGCGATCTTCGACCGCGACCGCTTACCCCAGGGTCGCGTGCGGTACGCGCCGCCCTTCGCTCATTAGAGCGAGCAGGCGCACGAGCTTCTTGATCTTCCGGGCGTCGGACATGGATCAGGTGTCTTCGGCGCCCGCGTGTGCGTTCCTCCGGCAGCAGGGATCCGAAAGGCCCGGGAGTACACTGAAATCGTGGCGATTGTCGAGACAGGAGAGCGGCATCAAGAGCTCCTGGATGGGCTGCTCGCCGAGCTGGACCACTACGAGACGCCGGTCGATCGCGAGCTCGTCACGCGCGCGTTCCGCTTCGCCGCGGCCGCCCACGAGGGCCAGCAGCGACAGTCCGGCCAGGACTTCATCGAGCATCCCGTCGGCGCGGCGAAGATCTGCGCCGAGCTGCGCCTGGACGACCAGACGGTCGCCGCCGCGCTCCTCCACGACGTCGTCGAGGACACCGACACCGACATCGACGACGTGCGCGCCGAGTTCGGGGACGAGATCACGCGCCTCGTCGACGGCGTCACCAAGCTGACGCGGATCCAGTTCCAAAGCCGCGAACAGGCGGAAGCGGAGAACTACCGGAAGATGGTCGTCGCGATGTCGGAAGATGTCCGCGTGATCCTCATCAAGCTCGCCGACCGTCTCCACAATCTGCGCACGATCGAGTACCTCGGCAAGCAGAAGCAGGTGCAGAAGGCGAAGGAGACGCTCGAGGTGTACGCGCCGCTTGCGCACCGCCTCGGCATCCACGCGCTCAAGTGGGAGCTCGAGGATCTCGCGTTCCAGACGCTGCATCCCCGCAAGTACGAGGAGATCAAGACGATGGTCGCCGAGCGACGCGCCGACCGCGAGGGTCATGTCGCCGAGGCCGGCGACGTCCTCCAGCGCGAGCTCGACAAGGTCGACGTTCCCGCGGAGATCTCAGGACGCGCGAAGCACTTCTATTCGATCTACGACAAGATGGCCAAGAAGGGTCGCGAGTTCAACGAGATCTACGACCTCACGGCGATGCGCGTCATCGTCGAGCGCGACGGCGAAGAGGGAACGCGCGACTGCTACGGCGCGCTCGGTCTCATCCACTCGTTGTGGAAACCGATGCCCGGCCGCTTCAAGGACTACGTCGCGATGCCGAAGTTCAACGGCTACCGCTCGCTGCACACGACCGTGATCGGGCCGGAAGGACGCCCGCTCGAGATCCAGGTGCGCACGCGCGAGATGCAAGAGACCGCGGAGCTCGGCGTCGCCGCGCACTGGGCGTACAAGAAGCGCGAGCGGAAGCAGGCCGACAAGGAATGGCACGAGTGGGTGAAGCAGCTCATGGACACACACGCGGACGAGGACGACGCGCGCGAGTTCGTGAAGTCGTTCCGCACCGATCTCTTCTCCGAGGAGGTGTTCGTCTTCACGCCGAAAGGCGAGGTGAAGACGCTGCCCGCAGGCGCGACGCCGATCGACTTCGCGTATGCCGTACACACGGACGTCGGGCACCGCACCGTCGGCGCGAAGGTGAACGGCCGCATCGTCCCGCTGCACTACAAGTTGCAGAGCGGCGACCGCGTCGAGATCCTCACGTCGAAGAGCGGCCGCGGCCCGTCGCGCGACTGGATGTCGCTCGTCGCGTCGTCCCGCGCGCGCAACAAGATCCGCCAGTTCTTCTCGCGCGAGCAGAAGGAGGACCTCGAGGCGAAGGGACGCGAGTCGCTCGAGCACGCGCTGAAGGCGCAGAACCTCCCGTACCGCAAGCTCGCGGGCTCGGCCGTGCTCGCGGGCGTGATCCGCGAGTCGGGCTACAAGAAGGCGGAGGACTTCTACATCGCGCTCGGCTCGGGGAAGCTCACGGCCGGCAGCATCGTGACCAAGGTCCTCCAGCGCCTCAAGGTCGACGAGGTCGCCGAAGAAGAGACGGTCGCGCCGCGCAAGAAGCCGAAGGCGCGCGACGCCCTCGCAAGCCAGACATACGGCATCAACGTCGTCGGCGTCGAGGACGTGCTCGTCCGCCTGGCGAAGTGCTGCACGCCGGTTCCCGGCGACCAGATCGTCGGCTACATCTCGCTCGGCAAGGGCATCACGATCCACCGCGGCGACTGCCCGAACGTCCGCGCGCTCATGCGTAACCCGGAGCGGTTCACGCCGGTGGAGTGGGAAGGCGGCACGGCGCAGAGCTTCCGCGTGCAGATCGCCGTCGACTCCTGGGATCGTCCGCGTCTACTCGAAGACGTCGCGCGCACGTTCGCCGAGCACGGTACGAACATCGTGTCGTACGGCGGCGTCGTCGAGGATCAGATGGCGCGCAACTGGTACGTCGCAGAAGTCGGCGAAGTGAAGGCGCTGCGCGGCTTGCTCGCATCGTTGCGCAACGTCGAGGGTGTCTTCGACGCGTATCGCGTCACGCCAAGCTGACGACAGCGAGCGCCAGCAACACGCCTGCGACGCCGTATGTCGCCGTCCGTCGCCAAGGCAGGAGCTTTTCGGCGGCGATGAGAGCCGCGACGAGTGCCATCCAGGCGACGCTCATGACGCCGAGCGCAAAGAGGGCGGCCATCAACGCCCAGCAGCACCCGATGCACCAGGCACCGTGGCGGGCGCCCATCTCGAAGGCCCCCCTCAGCCCGTCGCGCCAGGAGCCGATCAGGAATCCGAACGGGCTGCGGCACTTGGCGAGGCAAACACCCTTGAGCGGAGTGAGCTCGTACGCGGCTGCTCCGACGAGCGTGCCGGCGACAAGCCATTGTCCGGCGTCGCCGAGCCAGTTGTGCCCGCCTCTCCAAACGCTGTACGCGAGCAGTCCGGGCACGGTCCAGATGACGAGGTAGCCCGCGGCGAACACGAGTGGTGCGATCGGAACCCGGCGTCTGGCCATCCGCGCATACAGGGTCACCGTCGGCGCGACCGACGGGAACATCATCGCCGCCATCATCACGACCCACACGCCGACGAACCAGCCGAGCGCGCCGAGGTCGCGTGTGCCCATCATCCCGCTCGCGCTGTCGATCGTCGACCACCACGCGAGCGCGGCGAGCCCGAACAGCAACGCGACGAGGCTTGAGCGAGTTCGAACGATCACGCAGCCCAGGAGAACGGCGCGGAGAACGCCGACTTGCCGTCGACGGTGATCCCGAACGCGTTGATCTTCGCGTCCGTCGTCTTCGCGATCGTCAGCTCGGAGCCGGCGGGATGAAAGATTCCGACAGCACGAGACGGCTGCCCGTTCTCGATCCCGAACGGAACGACATCCTGGACAGCGAACTCGACCGAGTCGCCGATCTTGACGCTGTGCTCGAGGCCGTCCTCCCGAATGTCGATCGTGGCGCGCTCGACGCCGCGCATTTCGCCGACGAGCGGTGCGATGCCTCCCATCGGTCCGCCCATCGCGCCCCCGAAGACGCCCGCAAGCTTGTCCGCCTGCTCGTCGGTCTTGGCGTCGATGAAGACGCCGAGGTTCCAGCTTCCGTCGGTCATCACTTTCGGGGTGTCGCCGATCGCGACCACCTTCGCCCCGGAGACGTCCGTTCCGTCGATCTCGCCCCTGGCGACCGAGAACACGAGCGCGAAGGCGCAGCGGTCGTAGTCGGAGCCGATGTCGAACGATGCGACCGTGCACGGGCAAACGACGTTGCACGAGCACGTCTCGAAGTAGGTCCCTTCCACCTTCCACGCCATGGTCTCCTCCTTGCTCGCCGGATCGGTGCCCGCTCGATTCTCTCACGGTTCCCACGGCTCGCCGGCGGTGTCCCAGCCGACGAGGCAGTACTCGCCGAGCGTCGCCGCCACCTCGTCGAGTGACTCGGCGCCGGCGCCATCCGCTGCGAGTTCGGCGACCCGCTCACCCTTCCACAGCACGGGCATCTGGGTGCGTCGCGCCTCGTCGGGCGTGCCCGCCTCGGGGCCGAGGACGAGCCCGCCCGCCTCGAGGAAGAAGATTCCCGCCCACGTGTAGCCCCCTGAGACCAGCCGTGCGACGACGCCGCGGAGGACGTCGTCAGCGTCCGCCGCCACCAAGCTTCTCCTTGTAGTCCTCGGGCACGGGGATCGCGCAGCGCTTGCCGGGGTCGACGAAGACGAGTGTCTGGTGCGCCGTCACCGTGAGGATGCGCTCGGGGAGCTTGTGCGCCTCGAACTCGAAGGTGACGCTCGTGCGCCCGACGCGCCCGACCTTCACTGCAATCTCGAGCTCGTCGTCGAAACGCGCGGGCGCGAAATACTCCACGTCGTTCGCGCGCATGACGAACTCGCCGCCGCCGTCGTAGTTCAGCAGCCCGCACGAACGCAGATACTCGACACGCGCAAGGTCGAAGTAAGGGTTGTAGCGCCCGTAGTAGACGATCCCCTGCGCATCGGTGTCTGAGAACGCGACGCGCGTGCAGACTGAGAAGCTCACGAGCGGATCCTAGGCTCGACCGGCCACGTCTCGGTGTCAGACGCACTTAGAAACCCGCGAGCCTTTCGTGAGCAGTCCACGGCCACGATCCAGGCATGCCGCGGCCGCTCCGGACCATCGATCCGAACGCGATCTATCACGTTGGTTCGAGAGGTTCGAATCGGGCGCAGATCGTCTGGGACGATGTCGATTGCCATTCCTTCGCTGAAGAGCTCGCGCGCACGGCGGCTCGATATCGCTGGTCAGTGCTCGCTTGGTGCCTAATGCCCAATCACCACCACGTCGTGCTGCGCGCATCCGAGGAGGGATTCTCGAGAGGCTTCCATCAGCTGAACGGCAATTACTCCCGGCGAACGAATCGGCGTCACGGTCGCTCCGATCATCTCTTCAAGAACCGTCCCTGGAGCAGGGAGTTGGATAGCCACGCGCACTTGATCAATGCGCTCCTCTACGTTCTGCGGAATCCGGTCAAAGCCGGCATGTGCGTGCGAAGTCACGACTGGGCCTACAGCAGCTATAGAGCAACGGTCGCGCTCGCGCCGGCGCCTTCGTGGCTCGCAGTGGAGGAGGTACTTAGTCTCTTCGGTCGCGACTCCGAGGCAGGAATCAGCTCGCTGATTGAACTCGTCCACGACGGACCCGTCCCGGTGTCAGACACGTTTAGGAGCGGATGAGGGCGAGGACCTCGTCGCGCTTGCGCTCCATCAGCTCTTGCGAGCGCGCCTCGAGGTTGAGCCGCAGCAACGGCTCGGTGTTCGACGGGCGAACGTTGAAGTGCCAGTCGTCGGCGTCGACCGAGATTCCGTCGAGGTGGGAGATGCGCCCTTCGTCCGCGTACCGCTCCTTCAGCTCTTGGAGCTTGAGCGCGACGTCGGCCACGGGTGTGTTGATCTCGCCGGTGATGAAGTAGCGCGAGCGGTACGGCGCAAGGATCTCCGACAGCTTCTGGCCGCGCTTCGAGATGAGCTCGAGCATGAGGAGGAAGGGCACGACGCCCGTGTCAGCCTGCGAGAAGTCGCGGAAGTAGTAGTGGCCAGAGACCTCGCCGCCGAAGACGGCGTCGTCTTTGCGCATGCGCGCCTTGATGAACGCATGGCCGACGCGGTTAATGAGCGGTACGCCGCCCGCCCGCTCGATCGTGTCGGGCACGGCCCATGACGCGCGCACGTCGTAGATGATCTTCGCGCCCGGCTCCTTCGCGAGGATCGACTCGGCGAAGAGCGCGGTGGCGAAGTCGCCGGGCACGAACTCGCCGGTGTCGTCGACGAAGAAGCAGCGGTCAGCGTCCCCGTCGAACGCGACACCGAGGTCGGCGCCGTGCTCGAGCGTCGTGCGGACGATGAACTCGCGGTTCTCGGGCAGCAGCGGATTCGGCTCGTGGTTCGGGAACGAACCGTCGGGCTCGAAGAAGAAGCGCTCGGCCTGAATGGGGAGGCGTTCGAGCACGGGCGGCAGCATCGCGCCTGCCATCCCGTTTGCGGCGTCGATGACGACGCGCAGCTGCTTCACCGCCGACACGTCGATAAAGGACATCACCCGGTCGACATATGCCGGCCAGATGTCATAGGACGTCACGCGACCAGGTCGCGACCCGGTCGCGACCTGGTCGCCAGACGTGGCTCTGTCGCGCACGTCCAGGAGGCCCGACTCGCCGCCGACTGGCAGCGCGCCGCGGCGGACGATCTTCATCCCGGTGTACTCCTTCGGATTGTGCGACGCGGTCACCGTGAGGCCCCCGTCCAAGCCCAGCTCGCCGACCGCGAAATAGAGCATCTCGGTCCCGATCTCGCCGAGGTCGAGGACGTCGGCGCCTGCCTCCGAGGCACCACGGATCGCCGCGGCCGCCATCGACCGGCTCGACAACCGCATGTCCCGACCCACCGCGATCCGCCGCGGCTCGAACTGCTCGACGAAGCCGCGCGCTACCGCGTACGCGCCGTCCTCGTCGATCTCCGACGGGTAGATGCCGCGCACGTCGTACGCCTTGAAAACGCCGGTGTAGAGCATGGTCTCGCAACTACCATAAGGGGCATGGAGCGCAAGCTCGCCACCGTGTTGTTCATCGACCTCGTCGCCTCGACGGAGGCGCTCTCCGAGAGCGATCCCGAGGTCGTCCGCCGGCGCGTCAACCGCTTCTTCGACCAGGTCTCGCACTGCATCGTCACGCACGGCGGAACGGTGGAGAAGTACGCCGGCGACGCCGTCATGGCCGCGTTCGGCGTCCCGCTCGCGCACGAGGACGACGCCGAGCGCGCCGTTCGCGCCGCCCTCGCGACCGTCGACCGCGTCAAGGACCTCGGCCTGCAGGTTCGCGTCGGCATCGAGTCCGGCGAGGTCGTCGCCGACGACACCGACTCCACCTTCGCGACGGGCGAAGCGGTCAACCTCGCGGCGCGGCTGCAGCAGGAAGCGAACGCGGGCGAGATCCTCATCGGCCCCGGCGCGGCCCGCCTCGTCGGCGGCCGCATCGAGCTCGAGCCGGTAGGCGAGCTCGACCTGCGCGGCTGGCGTGAGCCGGTCCATGCGCAGCGCGTCGTCTGCGCCGCCGATCTCGGCGCGCCGATCGGCACCGTCGCCGCGCCGCTCGTCGGCCGTGAGTCCGAGCTCGAGCTGCTCGAGAACACGTATGCGCGCACCGTGCGCGACGGCCGCGCGACGCTCTTCACGATCTACGGCGATCCCGGCGTGGGCAAGAGCCGCCTCGCGCGCGAGTTCCTCGACGGCCTCGAAGGCGCAACCGTTCTCGGCGGCCGCTGCCTGCCGTACGGCGAAGGCGTCACGTACTGGCCGCTCGCGGAAATGGTGAAGGCGTCGGCCGGTATCAGCGACGACGATCCGCTCGACAAGGCGTACAAGAAGTTGCGCGAGTGCTGCGAGGACGAGGCGGTCGCCGATCTGCTCGGCCTTGCCGTCGGCGTCCTCGAGGCGGTCGACGCAGAGCGCGCGCAACAGGAGATCGCGTGGGCTGCGCGCGCGTGGAGCGAACAGCTCGCGCAGGCGCAGCCACTCGTGCTCGTTTTCGAGGACGTGCACTGGGGCGAGGAGCCGCTGCTCGAGCTCATCGAGCATCTCGCCGCCGTGAAGGGCGCGCCGATCCTGTTGCTCTGCCTGGCGCGACCGGAGCTGATCGACGTCCACCCGACGTGGGGCGGAGGCCGCGTGCGCGCGACGACGATCGAGCTCGAACCGCTTCAGGCTGAGGAGAGTGCCGCCCTCGTGGAAGCGCTGACCGCGGATCTCGAGCTGCCGATCGACGTCGCGACGGTGCTCGCGAAGACCGAGGGCAACCCGCTCTTCGTCGAGGAGACGGTCCGCATGCTTGCCGAGCGTCCGCGCGACGGCGTCGAGCGCATTCCCGACACGCTGCAGGCGCTCATCGCCGCGCGCATCGACCGGCTGCCCGCGCACGCGCGCGTCGCGGTGCAGCACGCCTCTGTGATGGGGCGCATCTTCATGAGCGGCGCGCTCGCGAAGCTCTCGCCCGACATCGAGAACATCGACGACGTCATCGATGAGCTCCTCGCGCGCGATCTTGTTGTGCAAGAGGCGCGGGCGTCGATCACCGGCGAGCGCGCATACAAGTTCAAGCACGTTCTCATTCGCGAAGTCGCGTACGCGGGCCTCTCGAAGTCGTCCCGCGCGGACCTCCACTACGCGTTCGCTCAGTGGCTCGGTGAGCGCGCCGGGGACGAGCTGCTCGAGATCCGTGCATTCCATCTAGACCAGGCCGCGCGCCTGCTCACCGAGCTCGACGGCCACGCGCCGGCCGAGCTGCGCGAGGAGGCGGCCGCCGTGCTCACGAGCGCGGGACATCGCGCACTCTCGCGCGAGTCGTTCCGCGGCGCCCGCAAGCTCCTTCTCCGCGCGGTCGAGCTCGCGCCCACGCTCGAACGGCGCTATCTCGCCGCCCGCGCCGCGTGGCGTCTCGCCGATTTCCCGGCCGTGATCGTCGAGATGACCGAAGTGGCCGAGCAGGCGAAGACGGCGGGCGAGCGGGTCGTCCAGGGCCGGGCGCTCAGCGCTCTGGCCGAGGCCGTGCTCCAGCACAAGGCGGACCCGATCACGGCGCGGATGCTCGCCTCCGAGGCGCTCGAGGTGCTCGACGCGGAGGCGCCGTGGATTCGGTTCGAGCCGCTGTCGATTCTCTCGCAGGTGGCGGGATGGCTCGGCGACGGGGCCGAGTACGAACGCTGGGCTAAGACTGCGCTCGAGGCGGCGCGCGCGGCCGAACGCAAGGACCTCGAGGTGATCGTCATCCAGAGCCTCGCGTTCGTGTACATCGGTCGGCTCGAGATCGACGAGGCCAAGCCGCTCATCGAGCGCGCCTTCGAGCTCGCCGACGAGAGCGGCAGCATCGTGGGCCGGGCATCAGCGCTCGGAGTGCGCGGCTGGCTGGAGCTCGTCACCGAGCGGCCGCTCGACGCAGAGGCCGACTACGCAGCTGCGCGCGACTTGTTCGCCGAGGTCGGGAACACTCGGCGCGAGGCGGTCATGCAGATGATGGTCGGTCGCGCCGCGTTCGGGCAAGGCGATTCCGTTCGTGCCGAGGGCATCCTGCGCGACGCGGTGCGCACGCTCAAGGGGCTGGGCGACCGCGGCTCATTGTGCGAGGCGCAACGCGCGCTCGCGATGGTCCTTGTCGACGAAGGCAAGATCGACGAAGCGGAGCGCCATGCACTCGAAGCGCGCGAGACGGTGGGTGCCGAGGACCGCGCCTCGGTGGGGACGACGAAGCTCGCGCTCGGCTTGGTGCGAGCTGCGCAGGGCCGCGACGAGGACGCCGACGTGCTCATGCACGAAGCGGTTGACATCTTCGAGCAGTACGAGCTGCGGTCGTTCGCGCACTGGGGCATGCGTCACTACGCCGAGTTCCTCCGCGCGCGCGGCCGCGACGAGGAAGCCGCGTTCTACGACGAGCGGCGTTCTTCGCTCGGGCCTACAAGTACCGCGCCGATCGCCTGAGTCGACTCGAGGTCGGGCGACTCGCTGATCACTGTCGCCGGCCGCTCGAAAAGCGCGAGCGCATCGTGTAACGGCTCCGCGCGCAGCGTACCTTCGCCGTACGGGAGGTGCTTCGTCTCGTTGCGATTCGCGTACGCGATGTCGCTGAAGTGAATGTGGAACGGTGCGGCCGCCTCGAGCACGCCGTCCGCTCCTTCGAGCACGGCCGCGAACGCGTCGACGTCGGTGAACGCGCCGTCGCTCGTCGCATGCATGTGCGCGAAGTCGATGACGGGGCGCACCCAGCCGAGCTCTCGAGAGATGTAGAGCACGTCGTCGATCGAGCCGAGGTCGCGCACGCGTCCCATTACCTCGACGCCGAAGGGCACCGCACGATCCTTTTTCTCGAGCCGCTCGCGCAGCTCGCCGAGCTGCTCGACAACCGACGCGAGCGCTTCCTCGCGGGTGCGCTCGAGGAGGAAGCCGGGATGGAACACGACGAGCTCGGCGCCGCATGCGGCCGCGATACCTGCGGAGTGATCGAGCATCCCGACGGCCATGTTGAGCTTCTTGCCGCGCTCCGCGTGCCCCATGAAGCCGGCTAGCGGCGCGTGGACGGAGAGGACGATGCCGGCCTCGGCCGCGAGCGCGCCGAGCCGCTCGGCGAACGGGTAGTCCATCCAGAAGCGCCCCTCGAAGTCGATCTCGCAGGCCGAGAAGCCGCGCTCGAGGAGGAGCGAGACCGCCTCCTCCGGGCTCTCGCGGGAGGGGATTCGTGCCGGACCGAACTTGAGCGCGCCCATCTGCCGTCCGACCCAGTTTCTACTTTTCGGCCATGGCCAAGAACCCCTCCCGGATCGACCTGCTCGAGCTGGACATCGACCTGCGCCTGGCCGATCTCTGGCGCGAGGCCGGCGAGATCTCCGAATGGAGCCTCGACGTCGTCGCCGCGTTCATGCGGGCCGCCTACGGCAAGGGGTACTGCGACGCCCTCACCGAGGACGCGCCCGGCTCGCTCTGCCACGACCACGGGTATCGCGTTCCTGCGCGGCGCGAGCCTGCGGCCGAGCGCAACAGCTAGTTAGTCCTCCTCGAACAACTCGTAGTGCTGGACGGTCGTCTCGCGCTCGACGAGATAGCGGTCGTCCTCGGGATAGAACACGGCCTGGTCGATCGGGTCACCCGCGAATGTGCGGATAGCCGCGAGCGAATCCCAGAACGAGAGCGTCAGAAACTCGACTCGGTCGCCGTCCGGTTGACGGAGGATGAACGCCCCGCGATTGCCGGGCGTCGCGCGGTACGCCGGCATCCCGGTTCGCTCGAGGTACTCGACGTAGGCGTCGGCGTCCGCGGGCAACGTCCACCCGCGCCAGATGCGCGCGATCACGATCACGACGCTAGCATCCGCGTTGTGAAACGGAGCCCTGCCAGGCTCGTGCTCGCGCTGTCCGTGGCGGCGGTACTCGCGCTCTTCATCATCTACACGTCGATCGCCGGCGCCGGCACGCCGCAGATCCAGCCGAGCCAGCTCGCCAGCCATCACGGCGACGTCATGCTCGTCGGCACGGTCGTCCCCGGTATGAGCGGCGACGCGCACGCCGGCGGCCTCCACTTCACGCTCAAGGACGACGGCGCCGCGAATGCGGCGCGCACGCACGTCCTCTACACGGGGAGCGTGCCGGACCTCTTCAAGGTCGGTCGCCACGTCGTCGTCGAGGGGACGCTTAGGAACGGCGTCTTCGTCGCGAAACCGGGCTCGCTCGTGACGAAGTGCCCGTCGAAGTACACGCCGGCGAAGAACACCTAAGGTGGCCGCGCTAGGGCGCGCAGCCCTCTTGCTGAGCTTCGGGCTCGTCGTGTACGCGCTTGTCGCCGGCTCGCTTGCTGCACGGCAGCGCCGGCGCCGGCTCGCGCTCTCCGCTCAGAACGCGCTGCTCGCCGCGTTCGGAACGACGCTCGTCGCCGCGCTTGTCCTCTGGAGCGCGCTCGCGCGCCGCGACCTCTCGTTCGTCTACGTCGCGCAGCACATCAGCCGCACGCTGCCGCTCGGGTACGCGCTGTCGGCGTTCTGGGGTGGGCAGGAGGGCTCGCTCCTCCTCTGGCTGCTCATCCTCACCGCGTACGCCGCGCTCGCGGTGTGGCTCAACCGCCGCAACCGCGACCTCGTCGTGTGGACGGTGCCCGTGCTCGCCGGCGTCGCGACGTTCTTCGCCTTCATGCTCTGTTTCGTCTCGAGCCCGTTCAATACCGCGCCTGCGCCCGCCGACGGGGCCGGAATGGTGCCGAGCCTGCAGAACCCGTACATGCTCGCGCACCCGCCGCTGCTCTACCTCGGCTACGTCGGCCTGACGATCCCGTTCGCGTTCGGGATGGGCGCGCTGCTTTCACGCCGCACGGACGAGCGCTGGCTCGTCGCGACGCGCCGGTGGACGCTCGCAGCGTGGACGTTCCTCGGCGTCGGGCAGCTGCTCGGCGCGCACTGGGCGTACGTCGAGATCGGCTGGGGCGGCTACTACGCGTGGGACCCGGTCGAGAACGCCGCGCTCATGCCGTGGCTTGCTGCGACCGCGTTCCTGCACTCAGTGATGATCCAGGAGAAGCGCGGGATGCTGAAGGTCTGGAACATGGTGCTCGTCGCGCTTTCGTTCTGCTTGTCGATCTTCGGCACGTTCCTCACGCGGTCGGGCGTGGTGAACTCGATCCACTCGTTCTCGCAGAGCCCGCTCGGCGGCTGGTTCCTCGGCTTCATCGTCGTGTGCGTGGTGTTCTCTGTGGGGCTCATCTACCTGCGCCTGCCGCTGCTGCGCGCGCGGACGAAGCTCGAGTCGCTCGTGTCGCGCGAGGCGACGTTCCTCTACAACAACCTCCTGCTCGTCGCGCTCTGCCTGACGATCCTCTGGGGCGTGACGTATCCGCTGCTGACGCAGGCGGTGCGCGGGACGACGCGCTCGGTCTCGAAGCCGTACTACGACTTCTTCCTGCACAGCTTCGGCTTGCCGCTGCTCCTGCTCATGGGCATCGGCCCGCTCGTCGCGTGGCGGCGCGCGTCGCTGCGCGCGCTCGGCCGGACGTTCTTCATCCCGATCGTCGCCGCGATCATTACCGGCGTCGCACTCATCGCTGTCGGGCTCGGCAGCTCGACGCCCGGCCTGCTCGCGTACACGTTCTCAGCGTTCGTCGCTGCGTCGATCGTGCTCGAGTTCACGCGCGGGACGCGGGCAACGGGGTCGCTGACGAAGCTCGTCGCGCGCAACCGCAGGCGGTACGGTGGCTACCTCGTGCACGCGGCGGTGCTCCTGCTCGCGATCGGCATCGCGGGATCGAGCGCGTACCAGACCGTCCGCGAGCGCGGACTGCATCCCGGCCAGGCGATGCAGGTCGACGGCTACACGCTCCACTACCGCGGCCTCGTCGGCAGCCAGAGCGCGAACGCACAGACGACACGCGCAACCGTCGAGGTGTCGCGCGGCAAGTCGTATGTGACGACGCTGCATCCCGGCAAGAGCTTCTTCCCGGTCGAGAACACCGTGGGCAACGAGGTGTCGATCTATCACGACCCGCGCAATCTCGGCGATCTGTTCACGATCGCAGACCAGATCGACCCGAAGACGAACGTCGTCTTCCTCAAGGTGCTCGTAAAGCCGCTCGTCAACCTCGTGTGGGCGGCGGGCTTCGTGTTCGTCTTCGGCGCGCTCGTCGCCATGTGGCCGGACGCTGTCGAGCAGCGCCGGCTGGCGGCGCGCTACGCGACAGCGTGACGCTCGCGCTCGTCGTCGGGGCACTGCTCGCAATCGTCGCGGTGGCCATTGTCGCGCGCCCCTTTCTGCGAGAGCCGGCGCCTGCGAGCGACCGGCTCGACGAGCTCAGCGAGCCGGAGCGCCGCCGGTTGCAGCTCGAGGAGGAGCGAGACCGCGCGCTCGCGGCGCTGAAGGAGCTCGAGTTCGACCACCGGACGGGCAAGGTCTCCGACGAGGACTACCGCGCGCAGGTCGGCCCGCTCAGGCAGCGGGCGGCCGAGGCGTTACACGCGCTCGAACCGCGGGCAGAAGCAACGCATGAAGTGCCCCGCCTGCAGCGCGACGCTGCCCGCTGACGCGCGCTACTGCACCGCGTGCGGCCGGCCGGTCACGGAGACAGGCGATCCCGTCCGGGTCGCGTTCTCGCGCGTCGAGCCACACTGGTTCGGCGTCACGCCGCCGACGTTTCTCTTCGGCGTCGCGGTCGCGATGGTCGTCCTCGCGGGCGTGCTGTTCGCGAGCGGCAACATCGCGTTCGGTCTCATCTTCCTCGGCGTCGGTGCGCTTGGGCTCGCGTTCTTCGTCGAAATCGCGCGACGGCGGCGCAACTCTCTGCTGACGCGTCTGACCGCCGACATGCGCGAGCGCGCCGGAATCACGTGGGAGTCGCTGCGCGTGCGCTCGAGCGTCGCCGTCGAAGCGCGCCGCGTGGACGGCGAGCTTGCGGCGATCCACACCGAGCGGCGCGACGCGCTGCTCGCACTCGGCGAGGCGATGCATCGCAGCGACAAGGAGGCCGGCGCGGAGGCCGAGAAGCGCCTCCTCGAGTTGGAGGAGCGCGAGACCGACCTCCAGGCGCACCTGCAGGCGCAGATGGAGGAGGCCGGGGAGCGAATCCGCCAGGTCAAGCTCTCCGTAAACAAGACGGTCGTGGCCCCTCCGAAGGAGTAGTTTGGGGGAGGGACGAAGGGCGTCCCGACGAACGTTTCCCCCATGGCGAGACGCCTTTCGCTCCTGCTCGTCCTTGCAGCCGCGCTTGCGGGGCCTGCCCTTGCGGGCGACAACTACGGCCAGCAGAAGGCGAGTCTCGACGCGAAGCTCTCAGCGGTCCAGGCGAGGATCGCCGCGGCGCGGGCGAAGGAGGCTGCGCTCAATCACGAGATCGGCGGTCTGACGACTCAGATCCACTCGCTCGAGGGCCGCGTCGGCGACATGGCGAGCCATCTCTCCGCGCTGCGCGCCGATCTAACGCTCCGGCAACGGCGCCTGTCGAAGCTCAACCAGCTGTACAAGCTGCAGACGTTCCGCTTCCGCGCCTTAAAGCAGCAGTACACGCTCGCGGTCGATCGCCTCGACCAGCGGCTCGTTGCGATCTACAAGCAGAGCCCGCCGACAACGGTCGATCTGCTCCTGTCGGCGAAGAGCTTCCAGGACGTGCTCGACCAGGTCGACTACTTCGGCGCGATCGCCGCGCAGGACAAGCGCGTCGCCGCCGAGGTCGCGAGTGCGAAGCGGCAGATCAAGATCGCGCGGATCAAGACGGCGAGGGCGCGGCAGAGCGTGCAGCAGCAGGAGCGCATCGTCAGCGCGCGCGTGCAGCAGCAGGCGATCCTCGTCGGGCAGCTCGTGACGAGTCAGCACCGGCTCGCGGGCGCGGCGGCGAGCAAGTCGAACCTGCTCGCCGCGACGAAGGCCCAGGAGCGGGCGGAGATCGCCGAGTCGGAGGCGATCAAGGCGGCAAGCGCCGCCCTCGAGGCGAAGATCGCGGCCGCCCAGAGCGGCGATGGGCCGCCGGCCTCGGCGAGCGCAGCCGGGTTCATCTGGCCCGTCTCCGGGCCGATCACGAGCCCCTTCGGCCCGCGCTGGGGGAGCTTCCACCCCGGAATCGACATCGGCGTTCCGGAGGGCACTCCGATCCACGCCGCGGCGGCCGGAACGGTGATCTGGTGCGGCTGGGAGTCGGGCTACGGGAACCTCGTCGTCATCGACCACCACAACGGCCTCGCGACCGCCTACGGCCACCAGAACCGCGTCGAGGTCAGCTGTAACGAGGACGTCGCCCAGGGCCAGGAGATCGGCCTCTCGGGCTGTACGGGCTATTGCACAGGCCCCCACGTCCACTTCGAGGTCCGGGTGAACGGAAAGCCCGTCGACCCACTCGGCTACCTGCCGTAACCGGCCGGGGACGTTCCTCGTTTGCCCTTTGCAAGCTGTAAACCGGCCGCCTCCCCCGGGGCGGCCGGCCTCTATACCAGGCCGAACGTTTGGGCCAGGAGATAGAGGTTGAGGACGATGATCACGGCGGCCACCGCGGTTGCCGCGAGGGTCGTCAGACGCCGGTTCGCGAGAACGCCCATGAGCTCCTGCCGGCCGGTGAAGCGGACGAGCGGCACGAGGGCGAACGGGATCCCGAAGGAGAGGATCACCTGGCTCAAGACGAGCGTGTGCGACGGGTCGGCGCCGAGGCCGATAACGACGAACGCGGGGATCATCGTCACGAGCCGGCGCACGACGATCGGGATGCGCCGGTGGATGAAGCCCTGCATGACGACCTGGCCGGCGAGCGTTCCGACGGCGGAGCTCGACAACCCCGAGACGAGTAGGGCGAGCGCGAACAGCGTGCTCGACGCGCCGCCGAGCAGCGGCACAAGCGTCTTGTGTGCGTTCTCGAGCGACTGCACGTGGTGCAGGCCATGCTTGAAGAACGTGCTCGCCGCCATGACGAGCATCGCGACGTTGATGAGCCCGGCGATCGACATCGCGATGAGCACGTCGATGGTGGTGAAGCGCATGAGCCGGCGCGCGTCGTGGTCGTTCTGCGGCCGGATGCGGTCCTGCATCAATGCCGAGTGGAGCCAAATGACGTGCGGCATCACCGTCGCGCCGAGGATCCCGACCGCGAGGACGATCGAGCCGCCGCCGGCGAACTGCGGCACGACCGCGTGGTGCGCGACCGCCGCGAGGTTCGGCTTCGCCTTGAA
>DASSXM010000114.1:0-5131 GCA_035703805.1 Gaiellaceae bacterium
CCGCGAGGGCATGCGCCTCGTCGCGCCGCTCGCCGGCGCCGGCATCTTCGCCCTCGCCGGAGGCGCAGCCGTTGCGCTCGTCGACGCGGCGACATTCGTCATCTCGGCCGGTACGTTGTTCGCGCTCCGTTTCGAGGAGCCCGTGCCCGCGCCGAGGGAGCATCACTTCCTGCGCGAGATGTCCGCCGGGCTCGTGCACATCGCACGGACGCCCGTCCTCCGGCAGCTGACGATCGGGATCGGCGCCGTCCTTCTCGTCGCCGGATTCGGCGAGACACTCGTCTTTGCCATCACGGGCGGTCTCCATCACAAGCCGACCTTCGTCGGCGTAATCGACTCATTCCAGGGTGTCGGCGCGATCGCGGGCGGCGTCTCTGCACCGTGGATGCTGCGCCGGATCGGCGACCTGCGCCTCGCCGGCGTCGGCGTAGCGCTCTTCGGCGCCGGCATCGCGCTCTGGCTCATTTCGGACGCTGCCGTCGTGCTCGCCGGCACCGCAGTCGCGGGAGCCGGAATCGTCTGGGCGGTCGTCTCGCTGTCGACCGCGTACCAGCGGCGCAGTCCCGCCGACGTGCAGGGCCGCGTCGCAGCTGCGGCGAACATGCTCTTCAGCGTCCCGCAGACGATCTCGATCGCCGCGGGCGCCGCGCTCATCGCACTCATCGACTGGCGAATCGAGATCGTCGCGGTCTGCTGCGTCTTCGCATTAGCCTCCGCGTACATGCTCACGCGCCCGAACGAGGCGGCAAAGGTCGAACCGGCGCTCGCTTGAGCGTCGTTCCGCTCCGGAAGAACCGCGACTTCCTCCTGCTCCAGTCGGGGCAGGTGCTGTCGACGATCGGCTCCGAGTCGACGGCCCTCGCCTATCCCCTGCTGATCCTCGCGCTGACGCATTCGCCGGCGAAGGCGGGCGTCGTCGGGTTCGCGCGCATCCTCCCGTGGGCGCTGTTCGGATTCGTCGCCGGCGTCGCTGCCGACCGGCTGCCGCGCAAGGCGATGATGCTCACCTCCGACGTCGTCCGCGCGTCCCTCCTCGCGACCATCGTCGTTGCCGTGGCGTTCGGCTGGATCACGTTCTTCCAGATCGCAATCGTCGCGTTCCTCGAGGGATCGATGTATGTCTTCTTCAACATCGCCGAAGTCGGAGCGCTGCGCTCGGTCGTGCCGTCGGCCCAGCTCCCGACCGCTGCCGCCGCCGAGCAGGCGCGTTTCTCGACGGTAACGATCATCGCGCCTCCGCTCGGTGGCGCATTGTTCGGCATCGGTCGCGCGTTTCCGTTCGTCGCTGGTGCGATCTCGCCCGCGTTCTCGCTCGCAACGCTGCTCGCGATGCGCACCCCGTTCGAGGAGAAGCGCGAGCCGGACGAGACGCCGCTGCGCGCGCAGATCGCCGAGGGCTTTCGCTTCCTCTGGGGCCATGCGTTCCTGCGTTCGTGTGCGCTGCTCTTCACGTTCACGAATCTCGTCTTCGAGGGGATGTTCCTCGTCCTCGTCGTCCTCGGAAGGCGCCACGGACTCTCGGGCGGCGAAATCGGCGGGCTCATCGCGATCTTCGGCGTGTGCTCGCTCATCGGCTCGGCGATCGCGCCGCGCATCGTCCACGCGCTCTCGATGCGCACGGTCGTCATCGGCGCGTTCTGGGTACAGCTCGGCGTCGTCGGCTACGTCGTGTGGCCGAACATCTGGGTGCTGCTCATCTCGTATCTGCCGATGGCGTTGTTCCTGCCGAGCGTCTACGCCGTCGTGATCGGCTACCGCGTCGCGATCACTCCCGACCGGCTCACGGGGCGCGTGAACAGCGTCGCTCGCACGATCGCGCTCTGCGGCGCCCCGTTCGGTCCGCTCGGGGCGGGCGTCCTGTTGAGCACCGTCTCCGGCCGCACGACGGTCACCGTCTTCGCCGCCGTGCTGCTCGTGCTCGCGCTCTCCGCGACACTCTTGCCCTCGATCCGGAATGCACCGAGCCTCGACGAGCTCGACGAGAAGCCGGCTATCACGTCGCCGCAGATTCCAGAGCTGGTCGGCTAGCGGGGACTTCCTGGACCGCCCAGTTGTTTCCGTCCGGATCGCGGAAGAAGACGAACGAGTCGTACGGTCCGCCGTCGCGGAAGTGCGTAATCTCGCCGACTTGGACGCCACGCTGGATCAGCTCGGCTCGAGCCGCCTCGATGTCGAGGACGCAGAGCTGAAGCCGCGCCGAGCTCTCGGGCATGCGGTCGACCACGAGCGGCCCGATCGTGATGGAGCAACCTGAGCCGGGCGGCGTGAGCTGGACCACACGCATGTCGCCGACCTGTGTGTCGACGTCGACGTTGAACCCGACCTGCTCGCTGTAGAAGCGCTTCGCGCGGTCGACATCGGTCACGGGCACGACGACGACTTCGAGTGTCCAGTTCATGTCAGGAGAGCCTTTCGCGTAGGAGACGGTTGACGACCTTTGGGTCGGCCTTGCCGCCCGTTTCCCGCATCACCTGCCCGACGAGGAAGCCGAGCACACCCTCCTTGCCGCCGCGATACGTCTCGACCTGCTCGGGGTTCGCCGCGAGCACAGCGTCGACAACCGGCACGAGCGCGGACTCGTCGCTCACCGCCGCCTGCGCGAGGTAATCGTCTGCGCTGATCACCCCCGTCGCTGCCGCTGCGAACGCGGAGTCGAGCGCCTCGCGGGTGACGTTCGCGTTCACGACCGCGGCGAGCGCGGGCGCGTTCTCGGGCAGGAAGTCACCGCGATTCATCGCGACATTCGCCGCCGTCTTCCACTCGACGCCCTCCGCCGCGAGCAGCTCGGCCTTGCGGTCGTTGCCGGTCGACACGAGCTCGGACGCGACTGCGAAGTCGAGGTCGCGCTCGAGTCGGCGGATGCGCGCACCGGGCAGCTCCGGCAGCTCGGTGCGCAGCCGGTCGACAAGCTCGCGCGGAGGCTCGAACGGCACGAGATCCGGCTCCGGGAAGTAGCGGTAGTCGTCCGCCTCCTCCTTCGAGCGGTGCACCGTCAGCACGTCGCTGTCCGCGTCGTAGTCGTACGTCGACTGCAGCACCTCGTCGCCTGCTTCGTATGCCGCGACCTGCTGACGGACCGCGGCCTCGATCGCGCGGCCGATGAACGTGAACGAGTTCATGTTCTTGATCTCCCAGCGCGGGCGAAAGCCGTCCTCCCCGCGCTCGCGCACCGAGACGTTCACGTCCGCGCGCAGCGTGCCCTTCTCCATCTCCGCGTCGCTGACGCCGAGCTCGACGATCGTCTGCCGCAACAGCCGGATGTAGCGGAGCGCCTCGTCGGCGGAGCGCAGATCTGGACGGCTGACGATCTCGAGGAGCGGCGTGCCGCCGCGGTTGAAGTCGACGAGACTCGCGACCGCGCCGACGGAGCGGCCGCTCGCGCCGCCTTCGTGGACGGTCTTCGCCGCGTCCTCTTCCAGATGCGCGCGCACGATGCCGACGGTCTCGTCGCCGTCCGCGGTTGGGACGACGAGCGCGCCCTCGCCGCAGAGCGGTGCTTCGTACTGGCTGATCTGGTAGCCCTTCGGCAGGTCGGGATAGAAGTAGTTCTTGCGCGCGAAGACCGAGTGCTCGGCGATCTCGCAGCCGAGCGCGAGGCCGAGCTTGATCGTCAGCTCGATCGCCTTCTCGTTCGCGACCGGGAGCGCACCGGGATGTGCGAGGCACACCGGGCACGTGCGGGAGTTCTCGGGCGCGGAGTACTCGAGCTCGCAGCGACAGAACATCTTCGTGCGCGTCTTCAGGTGCGCATGCACCTCGAGGCCGATGACGGGCTCCCACTCAGACATCGTTCATCAGCTCTTTCGCCTGGCGGAGCGCGTCCTCGATGTCGTCGCCGATATCGACTTTCGCGAGCCAGTCCTCGAGCGCCGGCGGCAGGACGCGCACGAGCCAGAGCTCGCGCTCGCCCGCCTCGAGCGAGAGCTTGAAGTCGCCGATGAGCACGGCGTGCGAGCCGTCGAGCACGCGCGGCGTCGTCCCGAACACGCGCTCGACTGCCGGGATGAAGTCTGCGGCGGGATCCTCGAATCGCATGGTCAACGGAGTCGCTCCGGGACGACGTCGAGGCCGAGCGCCTGCTCGAGCGCATGGCCGGCGCGGAAGAGCGTGTTCTCGCCGAACTGCGGGCCGACGAGCTGCAGGCCGACGGGCAAGCCCTCGGAGAGACCGCAGGGCACGCTCAGGCCGGGCAGGCCTGCCATGCACGACGGGATCGTCAACAGGTCGCTGAGGTACATCGCAAGCGGATCCGCCGCGCGCGCGCCGAGCTTGAACGCGACCGTGGGCGATGTCGGCGAGACGAGCACGTCGAAGCGCTCGAATGCCTGCGCGTGCTCGCGCGCGATGACCGTGCGCACCTTCTGCGCCTGCCCGTAGAACGCGTCGTAGTAGCCGGCCGACAGTGCGTAGGTTCCGATGAGGATGCGCCGCTTGGGCTCGTCGCCGAAGCCCTCGTCGCGTGTGCGCTTGTACATGTCGAGGCGATCCGCGACGTTCGCCGCGCGATACCCGTAGCGCACGCCGTCGTAGCGCGCAAGATTCGACGACGCCTCCGCCGGAGCGATGAGGTAGTAGCACGGCATCCCGTAGTCGACCGAGAGCGGCAGTGAGCACTCCCCCACCTCTGCGCCGAGCTCGCGCAGCGTCTCGATCGCGTGCTGCACCGCGGCGCGCACGCCGAGCTCGATCGCGTCGTTCTCGTTGAGCTCGGTCGGGACGCCGACGCGCAATCCTTTGAGGTCGGTTCCTTCGGGAAGCACGACCTCTGGCATGTCGACGCTCGTCGAGTCGCAGGGATCGCGCCCGGCGATAACGGAGTAGAGGAACGCGCAGTCGCGCACGGTCTTCGCGACCGGACCGACCTGGTCGAGGCTCGACGCGAACGCGACGATGCCATAGCGCGACACGGTCCCGTAGGTCGGACGCAGGCCGACGTTTCCGCACAGCGCGGACGGCTGTTTGATCGAACCGCCCGTGTCGGAGCCGAGCGCCCACGGCGCGAGCCCACCGGAGACGGCCGCGGCGGAGCCGCCGCCCGAGCCGCCCGGGACCCGCGTCAGGTCCCACGGGTTGTGCGACGGGCCGTAGGCCGAGTTCTCCGTCGACGAGCCCATCGCGAACTCGTCGGTGT
>DASSXM010000047.1:0-7833 GCA_035703805.1 Gaiellaceae bacterium
TGGCTCGAGGGCGCCGGTCGCCGCTTCGATTCGTCGGCTAGGAAGCGGCGCAGATCGGCTGGCCGCACCTCGGCGAGGTCGTCGGTTCCCTCGCGGTCGAGGAAGGCGAGGCAGGCGCCCACGTCACGTTCGTACGCAGAACAGGTGAGTGGTGCGAGTCGCCGCTCCAACCGGCAGAAATCGAGGAAATCAGCGAGTTCTTGGCGCATGACCGACCTTTCGGCAGGCCAAGAGCTGCTACTTCCCAAACCATGACGATTCTCCGGCTTACAGGCCTGCTACGGAAAACCCTCGCAAACGCGGGGGTTTTCTATATGCCTTCAGCCGGGGAAATCGACATACGGAGCGGGCTTGTCTAACACGGCGATATCCCGGCGAAGCGCAAGCCGCAACCGCTGATGACGGCGCACGGAGCCTTTTGCTTCACGACGGGAGGCGCAGCCCTGCATGTCGACGATTTTGCCGTCGCGGAGGGTGAGCACCTGGAAGCGTTCGTGCCGGCGTCCGTCCGCTGATAGCCACTGGGTGGAGCCGATGACTTTGTCTCCGATTTGAGTGAACTCGGGCCGGACCTCAATGCGGTGCTCGCCTCGCTTGCGAATCTGGAATCTCAAGACCTCACGGGCCTCGTCGGGGCCGCGTCAGACCGGCGTGTGTTTCCACCACAGGTGGCCGTGCGAGATGCCGCGCCATTCGTTCTCGTTGGCGATCAGGGCGACGAAGGGTTCAGGGTCGCCCTGGTTCAGAGCCTCGGCCGCAGCTCGCAGCTGGTCGATCACGGGCCGAGTATGCCACTCGCTCTCGTGAGGTCAGAGCGGCCAGCGGTGGCGTAAAGTCAATCCGTTCTGATATCAGTATCCGTAGATACGTCAGAGGAGATGCCCGTGTCCATTCTCGAAGCTCCGTTCCGCCTTCCCGAAGCGCCCGCCCGCAGCGATCTGGTCGCCAAGTACTTCCGCGGTCTCGGCGACGCGACCCGTGTCCGGATCCTCGAGCTGCTCCGCGACGAGGGTGAGCTCTCGGTCGGTGAGCTGGTCGAGCGGCTCGATCAGCCGCAGCCCAAGGTCTCCAACCATCTCGCCTGTTTGCGTTGGTGCGGCTTCATCGAGGCGCGGCGCGAGCACCGCACCGTCTTCAACCGGATCGCTGACAAGCGCGTCGTCAAAATGCTCGACCTTGCACAGGCGCTGCTCGACGATAACGCCGAACACGTGGCCGCCTGCTGCCACATCGATCCGCGATGAGTGAGACGCACAAGAACCTCGGAGTCGGTCTGCTCGCGCTGGTGCCGATCGCCTGCTGCATCGGCTTGCCGCTGATCGCGGCCGCCGGGATCAGCGTCGCGCTCGCCGCCTGGGCCGGTGGCATTGCGCTCGCTGCGCTCGTCCTTGTCGTCGTAGCCCTGCTCGTCCTGCGAGCGCGCCGCCACCATGGCACCACGCCACCGATTTCGATCCCGCGGAGCCGCTCATGAGCAACGGCGATTGCTGCGCGCCGATCCCGAACGATCGCGTCGACCAGGCGGCGGCGGTGGCTGCCGCTGACGGTCCGCTCGTGGAGATCTTCTATTTCAACGGGTGCCCGAACCACCATCCGGCGGTCGCGCTCGTAGAGCGCGTCAGCCGCGAACTCGGGATCGAGCCGAACGTCCAGTTGGTCAATGTGCTGGACCAGGAGGCGGCGCAACGGCTGCGCTTCCTCGGCTCGCCGACGATCCGCGTCGGCGGCGTCGACGTCGATCCGCAGACCGAAGAGCGCGACGACTACGCGCTCTCCTGCCGCATCTTTCGCACCGAGTTCGGTTATAGCGGCCAACCGGACGAGGCATGGGTCCGCGACGCGCTTCTGCGGGAGGCGGGCGTCACGTCGTGACCGGCACTACGGTCAGCTTCGACTTTGTCGCCGGCACCGTCGCCACCGTCAACCCGTGCGTCTTCGCGCTGCTGCCCGCCTACCTCGCCCGCCGCGTCGGTGTCGAGGACGGCACACGCGGAAGCGCCGACGCCGTCAGCCGCGCCCTGCTCGTCGGCGGCGTCACGACCGCCGGCTTCATGCTCGTCTTCGGCACGATCGGCACCGCGATCGGGCTCGGCGCACACGCACCAACCTCGCCGGCTTCGACCAGGGACTGCAACGCGCCCTCAGCTGACCACGACGAAGGAGACGAGAGCGGATGAGCCTGGAGCACCTGTTCGACGCCGAGTTGCACTACCGGCCCGGAATGCCGCCGATCACCGGCGACGGTGAAGGCCGGTTGATCGGCAGCGGCGACGGCGTCGCTCGCGGCGACAAGCTCGCCGGCAGCCTCCACTGGACGCTGTTCGAGCAGCCGGGCGAGCTCGTCTGCCAGATGAACCCGATCCTCGTCATCGCCACCGGTGACGGCGCCCAGGTCCGGGTCGAAGGTCGCGGATACGCGCGGCGCGAGTGCGCCGACGACAGCTTCTGGCAGGTGGTCGCGACGCTCCGCTTCGACAGCGACGACCAGCGCTACGCCTGGCTCAACCAGCGGCTCGCCGTCTGGGAAGGCGAGTTCGACGCCAAACAGGAACGGGCCCGCTACCGCGCCTACATCACGCCCGACACAGAGCTGGCCGCATGAGTGCGCAGCCCGAGCAAGCCGAGATGGTTCAGCGCGCGCTGTCGAGCGCCGGCATCCCACCCGAGCGCTTCGGACCAGCGCGCCTCACCCATCTCAACGACGGCGAGCGAGACCTCTACCGTTGGATCCTCGCCTCCTTCGCGCGCGCCGGCTCACGGCCGGTGGACGCGCTCTGCGACCACGCGTCGGACCTCGGCCTGCAGATCGAGGAGACGCTCGACCTGTTCGCCAGGCTCGACCTCGTCCACCACGACCCGGCCAGCGGCGAGATCCTCGTCGCCTACCCGTTCTCCGCCCGCCCGCGCGGCCACTCCGTCCTCATCAACAGCACGCACCGGGTCGAGGCGATGTGCGCGATCGACGCGCTCGGAATCGCCCCGATGCTGCAACAACCGGTTGAGGTCACCTCGCGCGACCCGCTCAGCGGCACCGAGATCTGGGTGCGCCTCGATCCCGGCGAAGGGGCCTGGTGGGAACCACCGACCGCGGTCGTGCTCGCCGGCAGCGCCAGCTGCGACGGACCGAGCTTCCGCGGCTGCTGCGACGTCCTCAACTTCTTCGAAACGGAAGCCTCCGCGAACAGCTACCTCGCCGCCCATCCAGAACTGACCGGCTTCCCGATCACGATCCCCGACGCGATCGAGGCCGGCCGCATCATCTTCGCCGAGCTGATGAAGGAGACCTGAGATGCCGACCCCGATCGACCGCGCGACTCACGCGCGGCGACGGATGGGAACTTCTTGCTGCGCAGGCGTCGGCCACGGCCCGTCCTTGAGACCGAACCGCGACCTATCGTCCACTGCCGACGTCAACTGAGCCGAAAGGAGACGTTCCTCAATGAGCATCCGTTTTCTCAATAACGCGGTACTTGCGCGCTCGGGATTCGAGCGTTCGTGGTCGTCGTGCCAGCCGCGGCCATGACCGTCGACCTGATCGTCTTGGGCTCCGGTGAAGCGGCGCAGAGCATCGTCTACACGTGCCGGGAAGCGGGTTGGAGTGTCACCCTCGTCGACTCCGACCCGTACGGCGGCACCTGCAGCATCCGAGGCTGCGATCCGAAAAAGGTCCTCGTCGGTGTTTCTGAGCTCGTCGACTGGAACCGGCGCATGACCGGCAAGGGGGTCTCCTCTCCCGTGCCGAGCCTCGACTGGCCGGAGATGATCCGCTTCAAGCACACCTTCGTCGACGATGTTCCCGCGTCGAACGAGAAGGGTTTTGCGGAGGCGGGGATCCGCGCGATTCAGGGGCGCGCCCACTTCGTAGGGCCGACCAGCCTCGAGGTCGAGGGCGAGACGCTTGTTGCCCGTCACGTCGTGATCGCAGCTGGGGCTCGGCACGCGCCGCTCGGGATCCCCGGCGAGGAGTTCCTGACGACCAGCACGCAGTTTTTGGACTTGGAGCAGTTGCCGCGCCGAGTCGTCTTCGTCGGCGGTGGCTACATCGCCTTCGAGTTCGCGCACGTCGCTGCCCGCGCTGACGCGGAAGTGTCGATCCTCCACCGCGGCGACCGGCCGCTGGAGCGATTCGACCCTGATCTCGTCGCGCAACTCGTCCAGGCCACCCGTGAGCTCGGCGTCGATCTACGCCTGGGCACGACCGTCACCGGGGTCGAGAAGCGCGGCGACGAGTTGATCGTCCACGCTCGCGACGCGGAGGAGACGACGGAGTTCGCCGCCGACCTCGTTGTGCACGCTGCGGGACGCGTACCCGAGGTCGACGACATGGCCTTGGATGCGGCGGGAGTTGAGCGCGCGGAGAACGGCGGCGTCGCCGTCAACGAGTATCTCCAGAGCGTGAGTAACCCCGCTGTCTACGCGGCTGGCGATGCCGCCGCAAGCGGCGGTTTCCCGCTCACGCCGGTCGCCGCCATGCAGGGCCGCGTCGTGGCTACCAATCTCTTGACCGGTAACACCCGCACGCCGAACTATGACGGCATCCCGACCGTCGCCTTCACCACGCCACCGCTCGTCGCAGTGGGGCTGGACGAAGAGACCGCGCGGGCACAGGGGCTGCGCTTCACCACCCACCAGGACGACACCTCCGGCTGGTACACCTCACGACGGGTGGCGCTGCCTCACAGCGGCTTCAAGGTCCTCGTCGAGGAGGGCACCGATCGGATCCTCGGTGCACATCTACTCGGGATCCACGCCGAAGAGATCGTCAACATCTTCGCCCTCGCCATTCGCACCGGGGTCAGCGCGCACGACCTCAAAGAGATGCTCTTCACCTACCCGACCAGCACATACGACATCCGCTACATGATCTGAACACTCGCGCACGATGCGCCCGAGCACATCGCGGGCAAGGTCATCCGAAGATCGAAGAAAGGCAACGGCACCGGCGTCGGCGCTTATGCGCGAGCCGACGTTTCGGTTGCGCACTTAAGGAGTCGCTCAGCAAGCGGCTCGACGCTGGCGTGCGCTGGCAGCCTTGTATACGTCCCGGCTTACAGGCCTGCTAACGAAAAGCCCCCTCACTGGGGCTTTTCTATTTCGCGCGCTGCGTAGCGAGCCAGGCATCCGCGTCCGCGCGCGACGTGAAGACCTCGCGGTGCGACCGTGAGCCACCGAGGCGCGCCCGCCACTGCATGAACTCGTGCGCCGCCTGCTCGTCGGCGACCACGAATGCGATGGCAGCAACCGGATGGTCCCAGTCGCGTTCTTGGATCCGCTTGATGGCCGTCTCGGCCTCGGTTTCGGTCATGGGTTGGCTCTCGAACTCGGATAGGTCGACGAGCATCAGCAGGCCGCTTCGAAAGCGGCTATCGGATGCGAACTCCGTGTTGCAGCGGGCGACGGTGTCGGGATCGCCGACACCGCGCAGCGTGATCGTCAGATCCGAGGGGCCTTCGCCGTTAAACTCGATCGTGTACTCCACGCCACGAAGACGCTAACGAAAAGCCCCCTCACGGGGGCTTTTCCTTTGAGGCCTTGCTGCGAGACGAGCGCTAGTCGCTGTGGCTGTGCGTGCCGGCGCCCATCATGACCTTGTCCCAGCCCATTTCGCGGACGAGCACCGCGCCGGCCGAGCACGCCAGGCCTGCCGCGATCCAGTCCATCTCATGCGAGACGTTGACGAAGATCGCGACGATGAAGATCACAACGGCCGCGAGGAGCAGAAGTGTCCTGAGACCGATGTTCATTGAACCCTCCCTCTAGGGGACCCACATAGGGTGCGTTGTTCGTCGGACGGGACGGGATACCTTGGTCGGCCCGTGACGCGTCGCCTCCTCGCCGCCGTCATCGTCGCGCTCGCTTTTCCGGCTGCGGCCTCTGCCCACGCCGTTCTCCTCCGGACCGTGCCGGCGGACCGCGCCGTCTCGCCGACGCCGCCGCGGCAGGTACTCGTCGTCTTCGACCGCCCTGTGCACGTCGGCCCGGGCAACGCGGTCGTCCGTGACGGGGGCGACTCAGTACTCGCCGCGGCGCCGAGCGCGCAGGGCAAGGCACTCGTGCTTCCGCTGCGGGCGAATCTTCGCGACGGGGACTACAGCGTCCGCTGGAGCGTCATCTCCGACGACGGCATCTCGAGGAGGGAGTGCTCGCGTTTGGCGTCGGGTCGGGCCCGCAGCCGACGTCGACCCTGAGCGCGCACACCGGAGTCGGCGTCGTGACGGTGGTGCTGCGCTGGCTCTTTCTCTCGGCGTTGCTCATGACCGGCGGTCTTGCGCTGTTCGATCTCTTCGTCTCGCGACTGGTGCCGCGCGAATGGTTTGCGGCCGGTGGGGCAGTCGTTGCAGTGGCTGCCTCGATCCTCGTGTATCGCAGTGGCGCGGGGCTCTTGACGCGCTTTGGCCTCGCACTTTCGGCGGGCGCCGCCGGCGCAGCTCTCACCGCCGTCGCCGCCGCGGTCACGCAGGTCCCACGCCGGCTCGCCGTGTTGGCCGCACTCGTGCTGCTGCCCGTGCCGACTTTCGCCGGCCATTCGCTCGACGCCGGCCGCTCGTGGATCGACGCGTCCGTCGACTTCCTGCACGTACTCGCTGTCGCGTTCTGGCTCGGCTCGCTCGTCGCGCTCGCGTTTGCCGCACCTTGCGCGTATTCGTGCGTCGGTATCAGTGGAGATCGTCGTCCTGCTCGCCGTCGTTGCTGCGGTCGGCGTGCTCACCGCTCTTCCGCCGGGGCGTACGGTAGGCTCGCGGCTCCGCTGCGTGAAGGCGGGCCGGGCATCGCGCAGCTCCCGGCTCCCGACGCCGCCGTCCTCGCGCAGCGCGACGGCAACCTCGCCGCCGCCCTCGCCGTTCCGCGCCTCGGGCCAGGCGATGGCGACGTTCGTTGGGAACCGACGACAAGTCCGTCGACGTCGGAGCGGTCACCATCGACGGACGTCCGACGGCGAGCTGCGGCGTCGGCTGCTACTTCGGGACGGCAACGAGCGGCACGCTCGTCACGGTTGCGCACGGCAGCTCGACGCTCCGCTTCGACTGCGGCGCGCCGCGTGCCGCGGCGAAGCTCGTCGCGCGCATCACGAACGCCTACAAGCATGCGCGCCAGCGTCGTGTACGACCAGCGCATCGCGACGACTCTCGCCCCGCCGGTGCAGACGCGCTGGGTGGAGGTCGCACCCGACGCGTTCTCGTACGACATCGAGGGCGGTGCGCAGGCGGTCGTGATCGAGCACCCGGCGCTGGGACCGCCAGCCCGGCTCGACCTGGCAGCGGCCGACGACAGTTACTACGGTTGGCCCGACTCCGCTTTGGACCTATGGCCCGATCGCGAACGCGTACGTCCTTCGGCAGGGGCTGCGCACGATCGTCGCGTCGTTCCTCGGCGCCAATCGATCGTTCCCCGCCCGGTTGGTGTCGTGGTGGACCGGCGCACCCTGCGCGTCGTCAGGCTCCAGATGACCGCCGCGGCGCACTTCATGCACGTGCGGTACGTCTCATGGAACAGGTCGGTTTCGATTCGGCCGCCGACGGGCTAAGATCGACACATGACAACTCGCGTACTTGCACTGGCAGGCCTCGTGTTCGCGTTTGCGGCTCCGGCCGTCGCGGCGCCCGCGTCGAGCAATTCGACGACGCTCCACATCTCGGCGAAGGCGGCCGGGCTCGCGTTCTCGACGACGCATCTGACCGCGCCACACGGGACGGTCACGATCATGATGAAGAACCTCTCCCCGCTGGCGCACGACGTCGCGATTCAGGGCAACGGCGTGAACAAGAAGGGGAAGCTCGTTCCTAAGGGCGGAACGTCGATCGTCACGGCGACCCTGAAGAAGGGCACCTACAC
>DASSXM010000088.1:0-5008 GCA_035703805.1 Gaiellaceae bacterium
TGCGCGTCTTCGGGCCGGTGATCGGGTTGAGGAGCGCCGCGGCGGCAGCCACGAGAAACAGTAGGCCGGACCGGCTCTTGCGCTCGGCCTTGCCCTGCACCCGGCTCGCCGCGCTCCGCAGCTCGGTGATCGCGTTGCGCAGCTCCTCCTGAACGTCTTTGTCTTTTGCGACACGGGTCGCGACGCCGGTCACGCCGCGCTGGCCGATCAGCTCGTCGTAGAGCGATCGCACCGATTCGTACGCGCTCCGAAGGTTCTGGCGCAGCTCCGCGTCGCGGAGAGCGCGCTCGACGTACGGTTTGACGTTGATCGTGACGTCCGAGACCTTGTCTTTCGTCTTCGTCATGCTCCGCGCATCCTTTCGTTCGCTTGCGGGTCTCGTACCCCTGGCGCTCGTTTCCATTCTTGCCGCCTGTGGCGGCTCGGGCAAGCATGCCGGTCCGGCGCGGATCGTCGTCGGGCGAGGTTTCACGTACACGGCGCCGGCCTCGAGTCGGGCCGGTTCCGTCTCGGTTTCCGTGTTTACCCTGCGCAAGCGCTATGTCCCGGCCCAGTTCGAGCTCGCGACCTCCGAGCTCGACCGCGTCGCCGCGAAACTCATCGCGGACTCGCACGGCGCGCTCGTCGAGAGCGTCACCACGACCCTCGCCGGGCGCAAGGCGCGTGCATATCGTTACACGACCGCGAAGGGTGAGATGCGCATCGGATTCGTGCTCTCGGGCCGCCGCGAGTACGAGCTCTTCTGCCGCGACGCGAAGGATCCCGCCTGCGCGCTGCTCTTCTCGAGCTTCAGTTTGGACTGAACTCGAGCTCGTGGTCGAGGAGCAACAGAACGTCGCGTAACCGCTGCTCGACGTCGACGACCTCGAGCAGTCGTTGCTTCTGCTCCGCTTCAAGTCGCACCGTCGACGCGATGAGATGGCACAACGTGCTTGGGTCGGTGATCGTCGCTACGGCGAGGTGCAGCTCGGGCGGAAGGTAGGGAACGAGCTCGACGACGCGCGCGAAGAGCTCCCGCGCGGTACTCGTCAGCGTCTCGAGATTGCTGGCGTCGACGACGTCGGGCACGAGGGCGATCTCGCTCTCGAGGTACGGGATGTCGCGCACCTCGCGCGTGAGTGCGATGCGCTGCAGTCCTTGCACGACGACGCGCACCGTCCCGTCGGGAACGCGGATCATCCGGTGGACGAACGCGCCGGTGCCGACCGTGTACACGTCCTCATCGAGCAGCAACACGAGCGCAAGCAGCCGGTCGCCCGCGACGACGTCGTCGATGAGCGCGAGCGAGCGCTCCTGCCCGATCGCGAGGGGCGTCATCGTCCCGGGGAGCACGACGGTCTCCTTCAGCGGCAGGACCGGCAGTGCGCCCGGCAGCTCGAGCTGTTCGGCCCGGGCCATCTCCTCCGCGCTGACGAGCACGAACTCGGGCTCGCTCATGTTCGCGCCTTACCCGTCTGCGCGCGCGAGCACACGCTCGGCGAGGCGCTTCGAGGCGAGATCGACCATCGCCCCGGCAACCCGCGAGGCCCCGTCGGCCGCGGCGAGGATCGCCCGCGCCCTCTCGACCTCGTACGCCGTCGGTGTGAACACCTCGCGAACCGGGTCGATCTGGCTCGGGTGAACGACCCATTTGCCTTCGAACCCGTGGGCGAGCGCGCCTCGCGCGGACGCTCGCAGTCCAGGTTCGTCGTCGAGCGCGGCGTACGGCCCGTCGATCGCCTGCAGGCCGAAGGCGTGGGCAGCCACCGAGATCCGCGCAAGCGCGTAGTCCCACGAGCCCTCGCCGATCGTGAGCACCGGCACGCCGAGCGACGCGCCGAAGTCGCCCGGCCCGAACACGAGCGCCTCGAGCGGGCCGCCGAGAGCCGCAATGCGCTCGACATCGACGAGGCCCCGCGCGGTCTCGACCATCACCTCGAGGCCAATCCCGGCGGGAAGGAGCTCGACGAGCTCGGCAACCTCGTCGGCCGTCTCCGCCTTCGGCAGCACGACGACATCCGGCTTCGCGGCGACCGCGGCGGCGAGGTCATCCTGCCACCACGGCGTCGCGCTGCCGTTGATGCGGATCGCGAGGATGCCGCGTCCCTTCGCGAGGCCGAGGTTCTCGCGCGCGGACTCCTTGGCCTCGACCGCGACGCCGTCCTCGAGGTCGACGACGATCTCGTCTGCGGGTAGCGAGGCGGCCTTCTCAAGCATGTGCGGGCTCGAACCCGGCACGGTCAGGCACGTCCGACGCGGCCTCGTGCTCATCGGCTCAAACCTAACCATTTCCTTCCAAAGCCGAAACGAACCGTTGATCGGCCGTCTCTATCGTCACTTGCGTGAACACGAGGGCAGGCACTTGCGTCTGATCGTCACCTTGACGGCTGCGCTGACCGTGCTCTTCCTTGTGCTTCCGGCCCACCCGTAACACCGTTTCCGCCGCGCCGTCGAGAGGGGCTCCTCCCTTCCTCCCCGTTCCTCTCGGCGGCCGGCAACGGCATTGAATTTACGCCGGTACCAGGTACCAGACTTTCGGCCCTTGGTCCCGTTCCGCGAAAGACAGGTACCTGGTACGGGAGAACCTTCATTAGCATCGGCCCGATGAAGGGCGTCATCCTCGCGGGCGGCTCCGGCACGCGCCTCCATCCGCTGACGCGGATCACGAACAAGCACCTCCTCCCGCTGTACGACCGGCCGATGGTGACGTACGCCGTCGAGGCGCTCGTGCGAGCCGGGATCGACGAGCTCATGCTCGTCACCGGCGGGACGCACGCCGGTGAGTTCTTCCGGCTTCTCGGCAACGGACAGGAGCACGGAATCGATCGTCTCGCGTACGGCTACCAGGAACAGGCCGGTGGCATCGCCGAGGCGCTCGGGCTCGCCGAGCGCTTCGTCGACGGCGACAAGGTCTGCGTGCTGCTCGCCGACAACGTCTACGAACGTTCGCTTCGTCCGATCGCCGAGAACTTCCAGGAGCAGGAGTCGGGCGCGCGTGTCGTTCTCTCTCGTGTCGAAGACGAACAGCATCTCCGTCACCTCGGCGTTGCGGAGATGAACGGCGACCGGGTTGCGAAGATCATCGAGAAGCCCGAGTCGCCGCCGTCGCGCTACGCGGTTACAGGTGTCTATTTCTATGACCCGCAGGTGTGGAAGGTGCTGCCCACGCTGAAGCCGTCCGGCCGCGGCGAGCTCGAGATCACCGACGTGAACAACTGGTACGTCGAGAACGGAGCGATGGAGGCCGACGTCGTCGACGGCTTTTGGGGCGACGCCGGCGAGTCGATCGACGCGTACTACGAGGTCAACGACTTCGTGCGCCGCAACGCGGTGAACGCGTGATCGTCCAGCGGTTCCCGCTCACCCGTCACGAGGACGAGCGCGGCTGGTTCGCGGAGCTGATCCGCGCGAGCGCGCTGCCGAAGCCTGTGCGGCAGGCAAACGTCTCGCGCTCGAAGCAGGGCGTGATCCGCGGACTGCACTTCCACTTGCGCGGCCAGGACGATCTCTTCGTCTGCCTCGCCGGGATGGTGCGCATCGTCGTGCTCGACCGGGAGACGGGCGAGACGTTCACGGAGGACGTCGGCGACGACAATCCGGTCGCGATCTACGTCCCGGGCATCTATGCGCACGGGTACGAGGCGCTCACCGACTGCCTCTTCATGTACCTCGTCACCGAGGAGTACGACGCGGCAGCGCCGGACGAGAACAGCCTGCCGTGGGACGACGAGCGCGTCCGACATCTCTGGAGCACGACATCGCCCGTCCTGTCGGAACGCGACGCATCCTCGTAACCGGCGCCGGGGGGCAGCTCGGCACCGCGCTGCTCGCAGAGTTTCCCGAGGCGCGCGGGCTCACGCACGCGGATTGGGACGTGACGGAGCCGCCGCCGGCCGGCCTCGAGCCGGTCGATCTCGTGCTGCACGCGGCGGGCTGGACCAACGTCGACGGTGCGGAGGCCGACCCGCAGAGCGCGGCGGCCGTGAACGTCGGCGGCACGCAGCACGTTGCAGAGCTCGGTGTCCCGCTCGTCGCCTTCTCGACCGATTACGTCTTCGACGGGCGCAAGCGCGAGCCGTACGTCGAGTCGGACGCTCCGAATCCACTGTCGGCATACGCGCGCACGAAGCTGCACGGCGAGGCGGCCGCGGGCGAAGACGCCTGGATCGTGCGCACCTCGTGGCTCTTCGGCGAGACGGGAACGAACTTCGTCCGGACACTGCTCGCTCTCGCACGCGAGCGCGACGAGGTCGCTGTCGTCGACGACCAGCGCGGCTGTCCGACGTATATCGGGCATCTTGCGACCGCGGTGCGCGAGCTTGTCGAGTTGCCGATGGGTCTCTGGCACCTCTCTGCTGACGGCGACTGCACGTGGGCCGAGTTCGCGGAAGCGATCTTCGCCGAGGCCGGTGTCGGCTGTCGCGTGCGCCGCGTCACGACCGCCGAGCTCGGTCGCCCCGCTCCGCGGCCGGCGTACTCCGTCTTGCGCAGCGAGCGCGCTGGAGCGCCGCGGCTACCTCACTGGCGCGACGGCCTCCGAGCTTGTCTCGCGCAATTGCTCTAGCTCGTCTTCTCCCAGACGGAGACGTGCTTCTCGCTCGCAGCGGTGAACGGCTCGCGCGTCCAGTCGCTCCACCGATCGCGCAGCCGCAGGCCCGCCATCTGAGCCATCAGGTCGAGCTCGCCGGGGGACACGGCACGAAAGGGGATCGAGCGACGCTCCCAGACGCCGTCTCGGAGTATGAAGTGATGCGAGACGCAGTGCTGCGTGTCGAAGTCGAGCTCGTCGACCCCGACATGCGCCTCGCTCAGATCGAACACCTCGAGCCGCTGCCTGTTCGGCACGACGACCGCCACGACGAAGCATCCGCCGGTGTCGAGATGCGCCGCCGCATTGGCGAAGCACGCGGCCTGCCCCTCCTGTGTCGTCACGTTCATGATCGTGTTCGCAACGAGGTACACGAGCGAGAAGAATCCGGGCATTCGTGCGTTCGTCATGTCGCCGAGCGTCACAGGTATCTCCGTCGAC
>DASSXM010000013.1:0-14855 GCA_035703805.1 Gaiellaceae bacterium
GACGAGGCGGTGCACGCCGCCGGCGTCGACGACCTCGACCGCGTAGCCGCCGCCCGCGAGTGCAAGAAGCGATCCGACCGGAACGACGAACGCGTTGTTCACCGTCGCGGTCGTGATCGAGACGTTCACCGGCGCTTGGTCGAGGCGACCGGTCGCCGCCGGGTCGGTCGGCGTGACGTCGACCTCGATCGTCGGCGTGCTGTTCGAGTTGTTGCTGCCCGACTGCGTCGTCGCAACGGTGCCCACGTACGAGACGACGCCGGGCGTCGTGCTCTGGTCGGGCAGCGTGATCGTCACCTTGTCGCCGACCTTCACCTGCGACTGCTGCGTCGCATCGAGCGATATCGAGACGACGCGTCGCGTCGAGGTCACGCCGAGGACTGCGCCGGCCTGCACGGCCGCGCCGACGCTCGGCGTCACGCTCGTGACTCGGATCGCTCCCGGCTCGAAGACGACCGCACCGAGCAGCAGCTCGCCAGTCTGCGCAAGCCCGTGCGCACCTTGGAAGCGGCGGATTGCGTTCTCGGTCGCGGTCGTGAACGCGTCGCCGGCGAGCCGAAGGTTGGCATTTAGCTCGCGCACGTCCCGCCCGGATGACATGCCGGCGCGGAATGCGCGCCACGCGGTCACGCGGCCGTAGAGCAGCAACACGGGCGCGCCCGAGATCGCATAGAGCGCCTCGCCGCGCCGGATGACAGCGCCGATGCTCGGCAGCATCGTGTAGGTCGAGGTCTGCGTGTAACCCGCAGCGGAGTCCTCGGCGGCGGCGAGTGCGGCGCTGTCGGCGGCGAGGGCCCGCTCGTCAGCCGACGCCGTGGCGCGGTCGCTCGTGACCTTGACGGAGTCTGTGGTGACCGCCGGCTCGAGCGTCGTGAGCGCCTGCGTCTCCGTCGTGCACGTCGTAGAGGTCGCACCGTCGCCACTGCAATCGGTTTCAAGCTTTCGCTGCGCGGCCGTGAGCTGGGCGCGAGCAATCGCGAGTGCGTTGCCATCGACACTCAACGTCATCTGCGCGGACTGCAGCGTCGACTCGGCCGAGGCGGCTGCTTGCTGCGCCTGGCGAAGATCTGCCGGCGACGTTCCAGCGGGGATGACGACGCTCGACGAGTCGGCGTAGCCGAGCGTTGCACTCACCTGAGTCTGCGAGGAGAGCGCCCGCCGTTCGACCGTCGCCAGCGACGTCGACTCGGCGCTGCTCGCGCTCGCGTTCCCCGACCCGCCTCCGCCGAGCGGGAGGGCGACCGCGGTGGCGACAGCGGCGGCGAGCGCGATCGCGCCCACCGCCGCCGTCATGCGCCGGCTCGGCCGGCGGAGCATCGGCTTCACGGCCCCGACCGTTGCCGCGTCGTGGGGCCGGGACCGCCCTTTGGGCCGCCGAAGTACTTCTTGCACGCGTCCTGCGCCGCCTTGAACAGCGGCGAGTTCGGGTCGAGGCCGCTCTTCGCCTGGATCGCGAGCTGGATGCCGCCGCTCGACGCCTGCGGGTCAGGAAAGTTCTTCAGCCCATGCACCCGCATGCAGGCGGAGAACTTCAGCATCTGGGCGAGCGCGTTCTTCTGGTCGCCGGTGCTCATCTTCCCGCCGTTGGGCAGCAGCTTCTGACAGGCGGCCTGAGCAGCCTTGAACTGCGGTGATCTGATGTCGAGACCGGTGCCTGGGCCGCCTCGGAGGGTGAGGTTGCCGTTCGCGCCCGGATCGGGGAAATTCGGAACCCCGTGGGAACGCATGCAGGCCGAGAAGGCATGCGGGCCTGCCTGCGACTTCGACGGCTGTGTGCCGGTCGAGCCGGATGTCGAGGTCCCGCCGAGGCTCGCGACGCCGGACCCCGCCGCGGCGCCGCCGCATCCGGCGACGACCGCGGCGGAGGCGCTCGCCAGGAAGAGAAGAAGCGCGGTGAGAGGTTTCGTCGGCATGCAGCGAGGATGGCCGCGCGCCGGTTAAAGCGGGGGAACGGGCGTTGTTATCTGTTTGTTACCTCGCGGCGGTAATCCTTGGTCGATCGCGTATGCGTGTGCTCGTCGTCGAGGATCAGAAGGAGCTCGCCGCAACCCTCGCGGTCGGCCTGCGGCGCGAGGGAATGGCGGTCGACCTCGCGTTCGACGGTTCAACTGCGTTGCAGCGCGCCGCCGGTGACGAATACGACGTCGTCGTCCTCGACCGCGACCTGCCGAAGCTCCACGGCGACGACGTGTGCCGAACCCTTGTCACGCGCGGCTCGCGCGCGCGTGTGTTGATGCTCACCGCATCCGATGCGATCGAGCAGCGTGTCGACGGCCTCAGTCTCGGCGCGGACGACTACCTCCCGAAACCGTTCGCATTTGCGGAGCTCGTCGCCCGCATCCGCGCGCTCGCGCGCCGTCCCGAGCCCTCGCTTCGCCCGGTGCTGAGCATCGGCGACATCCGCCTCGACACCGCGCAGCGCGTTGCAACCCGCGCCGGCAGTCGCCTCGACCTGAGCGGAAAGGAGCTCGCGGTGCTCGAGGTGCTGCTCAGCGCCGCCGGGACGCCCGTCTGCGCCGACGAGCTGCGCCGGCAAGCGTGGGACGGCTACGTCGGCAGCTTCAGCAACGTCGTCAGGGTGACCGTCAGCCGGCTCCGCCGGAAGCTCGGCGAGCCGGACGCGATCGAGACGGTCCCGCAGGCCGGATACCGAATCCGCACATGAGGTTGCGTCTTCCGCGTCGGACCGTTCGCCTCCGCCTCACGCTCTCGTACGGAGGCATGTTCCTCGCGTCGGGCACCGCATTGCTCGCCATCACCTACATCCTGGTCCGCCAAGCGACGAACAACACGGTGCCGAACGGAAAGCCGACGACGACGCAGGTCTTCGTTTCAGGCAAGGGGATCGCTTCCGTGGGTTTCGGGGCGAAGCAGCAGATGCTCGGCAACGGCCCCGTCTTGGCGCCGCTGCCCGACAAGGAGGCGCAGAAGAAGCTTCAGCAACTGATCGTGTTCGCAAGGCACCAGCGCGACAACGAGCTGAACCAGCTGCTGATGCAGTCGGGGATCGCACTCGGAATCATGGCGATCGTCTCGATCTGGCTCGGATGGCTCGTGGCCGGACGGGCCCTCGGCCCGTTGCGCACGATCACCGCTGCCGCCCGCGACATCTCCGCCAGCAACCTCCACCGACGACTCGCACTCGAGGGGCCGGACGACGAATTGCGGGAGCTCGGCGACACGTTCGACGGGCTGCTCGAACGTCTCGAGTCGTCGTTCGCCGCGCAGCGACAGTTCGTCGCGAACGCATCGCATGAGCTGCGAACGCCGCTCACGCTCGAACGTGCGCTGCTCGAGGTCGCGCTCTCCGACCCCGACGCGAGCGTCGAGTCGCTACGCGTTGCGTGCGAGCAGGCGCTCGAGGCAGGGAAGAAGCAGGAGGAACTGATCGAGGCGCTGCTGATCCTGTCGCGCAGCCAGCGCGGCCTCGACCGCCGCACGCCCGTCAATCTCGCCGCGGTGTCCAGGGACACGATCGACTCGTTCGAGCCGAACGGTGTTCACATCGACACGTCACTCCGCCAGGCCAACGCGAACGGCGACCCGCATCTGATCGAGCGGCTCGTTGCGAATCTGGTCGGAAACGCGATCGCATACAACGTCGATCGCGGCTGGGTCGATGTGACAACCGCCTCGCGCGACGGTCGCGCCATTCTCCGGGTCCGCAACAGCGGTCCGGTCGTCGCGCCGGGGGATGTCGACCGGCTGCTCGAGCCCTTCCAGCGGCGCGAGGGCGCGCGCATCGGAAACGGCGACGGCCTCGGGCTCGGACTGTCGATCGTTCAAGCGATCGCCCGCGCACACGCCGCCGAATTCGTGGTGAACGCGCCGGCCGTCGGCGGCCTCGACCTCGAGGTCGCCTTTCCCGCTGCCTGAGCGCCGGCGCGATGGGCCCGCTTGGACTCGAACCAAGGACCAACGGATTATGAGTCCGCTGCTCTAACCAGCTGAGCTACGGGCCCGCATAGGAGCCGAGCTTACGGCCCGTGCGGCGACGGCGGGGGCGTTCTCGGCGGAGGCGTCCCCGGACGAGGCGTATTAGACGGAGCCGTCGTGGGAGGAGGCGTCGTCGGCGGCGGCGTGCCCGGCGGCGGCGGCGTGCCCGTCGGCCCGGTGCCCGGCGGCGGCGGCGTGCCCGTCGGCCCAGTACCCGGCGGCGGCGTCGGCGTTGGGCCGGTGAAGCCCCCAGTCCCCCCCGGGGGGCGTTCCCGGAGTCCCAACCGGCGGACCGCCGGCGCCGGTCGGCCGGCAGGGGTTGTCCTTCGTCGGCTGCTGCCCCGCTCCGCACTCAGGCAACTTGCTGATGTCCGGCGGCGCACCCTGCAGCCCTCCGGTCGGCGTTGTTCCCGACGGCGGCACGGCTGATCCTTGGTCGGCTGCTGCCCGGCGGCGCAGTCGGGGAACTTGCTGAAGTCGACGGGCGTCGTCGCACCCGGGTTGCATGACTGCGCGGCGGTCGGCGTCTGCCCTGCCGCGCATGACGGGAACTTGGAGATGTCCGGCGCGCCCGTCGTCTGCGTCGGCAGGCACGGCTGCGTCGGGGACGGTGTTTGTCCGCTTTGGCAGGGCGGGAATTTCGACAAGTCGATCTGCGTATTGGCTCCCGGCCTGCACGGCTTGTCGGACGTCGGCGTCTGTCCCGACGCACACGGCGGGAAGCTCGACACGTCGATCTGGCCGGTCGCATTCGTCGGCTGGCACGCTGATCCTTCGTGGGGTTCTGGCCGACGGCGCACGGCGGGAACTTCGACAGATCGATCGGCGTGTTCGCGCTCGGCCTGCACGGTTTGTCCTGCGTCGGCGTTTGTCCGGCCGCGCACGGCGCGAAGCTCGAGGTGTCCATCTGACCCGTCGACGCCGTAGGCCGGCACGGCTGATCCTTCGTCGGGTTCTGACCCGTTTCGCATTGCGGGAACTTCGAGAGGTCGATCGGCGGGTTCGTCGCCTGCGGAGCAAGCCCAAGCGGACGAGACGTGCTCGCGACCCGCTCCGGCCGCGAGGAGTCCCATTACCGCGAGGAGAATGACGATCGAAACCTTCAGTGAACGCCGCAAGTCCACCTCACCCTGACCGGTCCTGCCCTGCCCAGAAGGCACACCGCAGTTTCTCCTGAGACAAGCCTTTCTCGGTCGCCGGGAGGCCGATTTCCAGCAGAATAGGGATGCCGTGAAGGTCTTCCAGCACGAGACGAAGCTCCGCACCGCGGGCGGGCTGACCGTCACCGACATCACCGACGAGGTGCAAGCGGCGGTCGGAAAGAGCGGCGTCCGCGAAGGGATCGCGTGCATCTACTCGCCGCACACGACGTGCTGCGTCCGCGTCAACGAGCTCGAGTCCGGCTTCCTCGAGGACTTCACCGACCTCCTCCGCCGCCTCGTGCCGCACGACGGCTACTACGCGCACGACGATTGGGACCGGCGGACCGAGAACATCTGCCCTGAGGACATGGACCAGGGCAACGGGCACTCGCACTGCATGGCGATGCTGCTCGGGACGGCCGGCGAATCGGTTCCGATTCGCGACGGCGAGCTGCAGCTCGGAACGTGGCAGCGCGTGCTCTTCATCGAGCTCGATCGCGAACGCGATCGCCGCTGGCTCGTGCAGGTCGTCGGCAACGAGTAGCGAGCTACTCGGGCGTCACATACGCAGCCGTGAGGCCGCCGTCGACGAGGAACGTCGACGCATTCACGTACGAGGACTCGTCGCTCGCGAGAAATAGCGCCGCGTTCACGATCTCGCGCGGCTTCGCCATCCGCCCCATCGGCACGTGTACAAGACGCCGCTCGGCCGCGCCGGGTGTCTCGCTCCAGATCCGCATCAGGAGCGGCGTCTCGACCGGTCCGGGACAGAGCGCGTTCACGCGCACGCCTTGCCGCGCGAACTGCACGCCGAGCTCCTTGCTCATCGCGAGCACAGCGCCCTTTGACGCTGTGTACGAGATCTGCGACGTCGCCGCGCCGACGATCGCGACGAACGACGCGACGTTGATGACCGAACCGCCGCCGCGCTCGAGCAGATACGGGATCCCGTACTTGCAGCAGAGGTAGACGCCGCGTGTGTTCACCGCCTGCACGCGCTCCCACGCGTCGAGCTCCGTCTCGAGGATCGAGCCGTCGTCCGCGGGCGAGATGCCGGCGTTGTTGTAGAGGACGTCGATGCCGCCGAAGCGCTCTGCCGCCGCGCGGTACATCGCCTGCACCGAACCCTCGTCGCTCACGTCGACCTGAACGGCGAGCCCACCGACCTCGCCTGCAACCTTCGCCGCCGCGTCGCCGTCGACGTCGGCGACGCAGACCTGCGCGCCCTCCTCGGTGAACAGCTGCGCCGCGTCCGCGCCCATCCCCCCGCCCGCGCCGGTGATGACGCAGACCTTGTCCTGCAAACGATTCATTCGGTCGAGTAGAACACGTTCTTGACCTCGCTGTAGCCGGCGAGCGCGTGCATCCCGAGCTCGCGGCCGAAGCCGCTCTGCTTGAACCCGCCGAACGGCGTCGAGACACGGACCGACGAGTTCGAGTTGATCGAGAGCACCCCCGTCTCGAGCGCGCGTGCGACGCGGAGCGCTCGCGCACCGTCACGCGTCCAGATCGACCCGGAGAGGCCGTACTCGGAGTCGTTCGCGATCCGCACCGCCTCGTCCTCGTCGGCGAACGGGATGAGCGCAGCGACGGGACCGAACACCTCTTCGCGCGCGACGCGATCGTTCGGCCGTGCCTCGACGAGCGTCGCCGGGTACCAGAAGCCCTTGCCGTTCGGCACGTCGCTGCGGAAGAGCGGCTCGCCCTCGACGAACGACGACACCGTCTCGCGATGCGCCGCCGAGATGAGCGGCCCCATCTCCGTCGCGTCGTCCGCAGGATCGCCGACCTTGACGTTGCGCGTCGCCTCGACGAGCAGCTCCGCGAAGCGGTCGTACACGGAGCGCTCGACGAGGATGCGCGAGCGCGCGCAGCAGTCCTGCCCCGCGTTGTCGAACACCGCGTACGGCGCAGCAGCGGCTGCGCGCTCGAGGTCTGCATCGGCGAATACGACGTTCGCGGACTTGCCGCCGAGCTCGAGCGTCACGCGCTTGATCGTCCCCGCCGCGCCGCGCATCACCTGCTGCCCGACTTCGGTCGAGCCTGTGAAGCCGATCTTCGCGACGTGGGGATGCTCGACGAGCCGCTGACCGACGACGGAGCCCTTGCCGGACACGACGTTGAGGACGCCCTCGGGAATCCCCGCCTCGAGCGCGAGCTCGCCGAGCCGCAGCGCCGTGAGCGGCGTCAGCTCCGCGGGCTTGAGGACGATCGTGTTCCCGCACGCGAGCGCGGGACCCACCTTCCACGACGCGATGTTGAGCGGGAAGTTCCACGGGACGATGAGACCGACGACGCCGAGCGGCTCGCGGAACGTCATGTCGACGCCGCCGGCGACGGGAATCGTCTCGCCGTGATGCTTGTCGACCGCGCCGGCGTAGAAATGGAATACCTGCGCGACCATGCCGACCTCGGCGCGCGCGCCGGCGATCGGCTTGCCCGCGTTCGCCGACTCGAGCCGCGACAGCTCTTCGTGCTGCTCTTCGACGAGCGTCGCGAGGCGGCGCAGCAAACGCGCGCGGTCGGCGGGCGCAACTGCGCGCCACGCGGGAAACGCTGCGCGTGCGCGCGCGACTGCGGCATCGGTCTCCTCGACTCCCGCGGACGGAACTTCGGCGATCGTCTCCTCGGTCGCCGGGTTCACGACGGCCGTCATCGCTTCTCCGCGCGGTAGCGCGCCGCCTTGTCGACAAGCGCCTCGAAGAGCCGCGCGTCCTCCCCCGCTTCCGGATGCCAGAGCACACCGACCGTGAAGCGTTTCTCGGGATCCTCGACCGCCTCGACCGTGCCGTCGTCCGCCCACGCGACCTCGCGCAGCCCGTCGCCGATGCGGCCGAAGCCTTGGTGATGGTGCGACTTCACCGGCCCGACGTCGGTCGGGAGCTTCGACGACGGATCGACCCGCACGGGATGCTCGGAGAAGGTGCCGCTCACTTCCTTGTGCACCTCGCTGCCGACGACGTCCGGCAGATGCTGGACGAGGTCGCCGCCGCGCGCGACGTTCAGCACCTGCGAGCCGCGGCAGACCGCGAGGACGGGCAGGTCGCGGGCGAGCGCGCCTTCGAGCAGCGCGAGCTCGCTGCGGTCGCGGTCGGGCCGCAGGCCGTTCGTCTCCGGGTGCGCCTCGGCGCCGTACGTCTCCGGGTCGAGGTCCGCGCCGCCGCTGAGCAGCAGCCCGTCGAGCGCATCGAGGATCTCGTCGATGCCTTGGTCGACGGGTGGAACGAGCAGCGGCGTGCCTCCCGCGCGCTCGATCGCCTGGACGTACTGGTACGGGATGAGCGCCGCGTCGAGCTGCCAGCTTCCCCACGACGCCGGCTCGACGTACGTCGTGATGCCCACTACTGGTCTAGCCACGTTCGAACATCCGCTCCCGCTCGTAGGACGTGACGACACGGTCGAAGAGCTCCTGCTCCGTGCGCGCGTAGTTCAAGTAGTGGTCGACGACCTCGTCGCCGAGGAACGAGCGCGCGACCTTCCCGCTCTCGAGCGCCGCGATCGCGTCGCGCAGCGCGTGCGGGAAGCGCTGTACGTCAGACTCGTACGCGTTCCCCTCGAAGGCGGGGCCGAGCTCGAGCTTGTGCTCGATCCCGTGCAGACCGGCGCCGAGCAGCGCCGCAAAGGCGAGATACGGATTCGCGTCGGCACCGGGGATGCGCGTCTCCGCGCGCAGCGACGATCCGTGCCCCACGATACGGAAACCGCACGTGCGGTTGTCGTATCCCCACGCGAGCGTCGTCGGCGCCCAGCTCCCGGCCGCGTAGCGCTTGTACGAGTTGATCGTCGGCGCGAAGAAGATCGCGAGCTCGGACGCGCACGCGATCTGGCCGGCGAGGTAATGCTTGAACACGTCGGGCTCGCCCGCGAATGCAGCCTTGCCGCCGCTCCAGAGCGACGAGTGGATGTGACACGACGAGCCGACCCAGGTGTGGTCCGGCTTCGCCATGAAGGTCACCGAGATGCCGCGCTGGTTCGCGAGCTCCTTCAGTCCCGTCTTGAACACGACGTGGTCGTCGGCGGTCTTCACCGCATCGGCGTAGCGGAAGTTGATCTCGTGCTGTCCCGGCCACGCCTCGCCCTTGGACGACTCGACGCGCATGCCCGCGCGGACCATCGAGTTGCGCACCTCGCGCAGGAACGGCTCGTCGTAGCCGGCTCCGAGGATGTGGTAGTCGAGGATGTACGGCACTGACGGCGTCAGGTCGCGGTACCCCTTCGCGTAGGCCTCCGCGTAGCTCTCCTTGAACATGAAGAACTCGAGCTCGGAGCCGAACATCGGCTCGTAGCCCAACGCACGCGCACGCTCGACCTGTGCCTTCAGCACCTGGCGCGGCGACGGCCCGACCGGTGAGCCGTCGTGCCACTGCACGTCGCAGAGGACGAGCACCGTCGCCTCGTGCCACGGGATGCGCCGCAGCGATGCGAGGTCGGGCTGCAGGCCGAAGTCGCCGTAGCCGCGTTCCCAGCTCGCGATCTCGTAGCCGGGGACGGGATCCATCTCCATCTCGAGCGCGAGCAGGTAGTTGCAGCCCTCGACGGTGTGCTCGTCGTCGAGCTCCTCGAGAAAGAACTCCGCGTGCAGGCGCTTGCCCATGAGGCGCCCCTGCATGTCGGTGAACGCGGCGATGACGGTGTCGACCGCGCCGGACGCGACATCCGCCCGCAGCTCGTCGAGCGAAATCATGGGGCGAGGTTACAGATCAGGCGTGGACGAAGAACAGGCCGGCGATGCCCAGCCCGAAAACGAGCACCGCGATCTGCGAGTCGCGGCCCAAGCGGAGGATGCAGCCCTCTCGGCGCATGATCACCCCGTAGGCGTAGACCGCCGTCAGCGCGATCCCGAGCACGGCGAGCCACGCGTTCTGGTTGCCGGCCGCCGTCAACACCGGCTTACCGGCGATGAGGTCGGCGACGAGGAAGAGGACGACCTGGAACGAGTTGCCGCCGAAGATGTCGGCGACCGCCAGCTCGTTGTCGCCGAGCCGAACCGCCGCGATGCCAGAGCTGATCTCCGGCAGCGCGGACGCGACGGAAAGGATCGTCGCGCCGAAGATGACGCCGTTGATGTGCGCGCGGTTCGCGAGGTCGTTGCCCGCGATCTCGAGGATGACGCCGGCGACGAGCGTCACGGCGGACGCGACGACGAACATCGTGATCGCCCGCGCGGTCGACTCGACAAGTCGCTTCGGCATCTTCTCTTTCGGATGTGGAATGCGGCGATGGGGCCGGCCGGGGCTCGAGCCCGGCATCTCGATCTTCCAGCGCGGCGCCTTCCGGGCCTGGTTGATCGCGAAGATGCCTGCGATCCACGCGATCGCGATCCCGAGCGACGCCGGGCTGACCGGCCCGATCTTCACCGACGGCTTCAAGAGCGAGCCCATGAGCACGCCCGAGGTGACGAAGATGACGAGCAGTCCCTCGAGCACGGGCACGAGCGAGCCGACGAGGAACGTCAGCGACTGCCGGCGCGAGGCGACCGAGTCGCAGACGACGAGCACCATCGTCTGCACGGCGATGCCGCCGATGAGGTTGCCGGCGGCGAGGCCGAGGTTGCCCTTGGCGGCGGCAGAGACGGTGATCGCGAGCTCGGGCAGGCTGCCGGCGACCGCGAGCAGGACGACGCCGCCGAGCGCCTCTCCGAAGCCGAAGCGCCGGTCGAGGACGTCGGTCGTCTTCGAGAGCGCGGTTCCGGCGATCCAGGTTGCGATCGCGCCGCCTGCAAACACGAGCACCAGAAGCGGCGACGAAAGCGAGCCCATGCGTCCTCCTCAATTGCTTGGGGGAGCCGGGCGAGCCGGCTCCCCCACTGCATTCCTGCTACGCCGGGCCGGGTGTCGTAACCGGCCGCGGATGCTCGTACTGCTCTTCGATTCGCGCGAGCTCTTCTGGAGAGCCCTGCACGATCGGGCCCTTGAACCAGTTCTTCGCCGACAGCATCCACCAGCCGCCGACGAGCAACAGCGTCCCGACGACCGCGATGATCGCATAGTTCACGTCGAGCCAGGTGAATCCGTGCTTGAACGGGATGCCGCCCGGCAGCGTCGGAAGAATGAACAACACGCTGATGAACGCAACCCAAGCAACGGCAATCCAGCCGATCGGCTTGTACCACTTGCCGAGGTTCCACTCGCCCGGCTCCCACGCATCGCCTTCGCGCAAACGCAGGTAGATCGGGATCGCGTACGCGATGTACAAACCGATCGTCGCGATCGACGTGACGGCGACGTACGCGACGACGCCGTTCGTCCCGAAGTAGGCGGGGAACGCACACAGGAACGCGAGCACGGCGATCGCCCACACTGCATACACCGGCACCCGCTGATGGTTCAGCCGCCGCCACAGATTGTGGCCCGGCGTCGCTCCGTCGCGCGAGAACGCGTACATCATCCGCGAAGCCGACGTGATCGACGACATGCCGCAGTAGAACTGCGCGCCGACGGTGATGAACAGCATCACCTTGGCCGTCGTCAGCCCGAGCGCGTCGAGGTACACCTGTTTGACGGCGAACGTTCCGGCTCCTGTCGTCTTGCTCAGGCTTTGGATCGCGAACGTCACGCCGAGGGCGAGGATGTACCCGAAGACGGCGGAGACGACGATCGACATGATCACGCCGCGCGCCGCGGATCGTGAAGCGCCTTGGGTTTCCTCGCTCATGTGCGCCGACGCGTCGTAGCCCGTGTACGTGTACTGCGCCTGTAGCAAGCCGAGAAGCAACACGAACCACAGCCAGCTATGCGAGAAGCCGCTGTTGTTGACCGTATGCCCGAACACGGTCGAGAACGACTGGTGGTGCGCCGGCTTGAAGATGAGGAACCCGACGATGATCAGCACGCCGAGGACATGCCACCACACCGAGATGTCGTTCAGGAACGCGACGAGCCGGACGCTGAAGATGTTCATGACGGCGTGCAGGAAGAGGATCACGCCGTAGACGGCGACGATCTCGTGCTGCGTGCCGTGGAACGTGCTCGGCCAGAGCAACTGGATGAGCGCATCCGTGAACACCGCGGCGCCGTAGTCGATGCCGGCCGTGATCGCGATCTGTCCGATCAAGTTGAACCAGCCGGTGAACCATCCCCACACCGGGCCGCCCATCTTCGACGCCCAGTAGTAGAGACCGCCTGCGGTCGGGTACTTCGAGGCGATCTCCGCCATCCCGAGCCCGACGATGATGACGAACACCGAGACAAGCGGCCACCCGTATGCCTCTTCGACCGGGCCGCCGTAGTTGATCCCTGTCCCGTAGAGCGTCAGCGTCCCGGACAGGATCGAGATGATCGTGAACGAGATCGCGAAGTTCGAGAAACCGCTCATCTTGCGCGACAGTTCCTGGGCATAGCCCAGCGAGTGCAAGATGCTCCGGTCTTTGTCGACCGTCACGTATGGCCTCCTTGTGCCGACCGTGGGATTCCGGCGATTCTGACCCCGTAGCCGCTCAGACTCAAGCCCGCCCCTGGTGGTTGCAAGTCGGGCTGAGTAGCATTCGCGCCCATGACCGAGCCGTTGCTGCCCGAGGTGGAGGCGCTCGAGGACGAGCTCGACGACCTCAAGGGCGCGCGCTCCGCGCTCGCCGACCTCGTTCGCCGCGAGCACGATCTGCGCGAACAGGCTCGCAACGTCGCCTCGCGCGACTGGGAGCTGTCCGCCGCGCGCCAGGAGCTGCGCCAGCACGAGCGCGGCCTGGCAGAGGAGATCGAGACGCTCATCGCCGACCAGCTCGAGCTGGCCGAGCGGCAGGAGCGGCGCGCGGAAGCGTTGCTCACCGCCTTGCGCGTCCGCGCGTCGGAGCTCGACGAGCGCGAAGAGGCGCTGACCGAGATCGCGCACGAGCAAACGACGACCGCAGCGGTCATCGCGCAGAAGATGAGCGAGCTCGTCACGCGGGAGCAGCGTGTTACCGCACTCGACGAGCGCGCGGACGAGATCGCACGGGGCGAGCGGGAGATCGCCGCGCGGATCGCCAACCTCGAACAGGAACGCCGCGAGCTCGCTGCGGCCGCGCAGCAGCGCGCGGAAGCGGGAGTGCGCCTCGAGCAGGCGGCGCACGACATTCGCGCGCGCGAGGAACGCCTCGCCGGCCGGGAAGCCTCGCTCGTCGAAACTCAGGCGACGCTCGCCGAGCTCGTCGAGCGCACCGAGACCGAGGCGGCGAACGTCTCCAAGCGTGAGTCCGCGCTCACCGCGCGCGAGCGGTGGCTCGTCGAGCGCGAGGATGCATTGCGCCGCTTCGAGGCGGAGACAGGCCTCGTGGCGGAGAGCAGCGAAGAGCTCGACGCGCGAAGGCGGGAGCTCGAGGAGCGCGAGCTGCAGCTGCAGCGCGCGGCCGCGAAGCACGCAGACGCGTCGGCCGCGGCCGAACGGCGTCTCGCCGAGCGCGAGGAGCGAATGGCCGGAGAGCTCGCGGCAGTCGCACAGCAGCGCACACGGCTCGCCGAGATTGATGCGGAGTTCGACGAACGGGAGCGCGAGCTCGAAGCAGATCGCGCTGCTCTCGACGCAGAGCGTGCGCAGCTCGCCGAATCGGAGCGCGACCGAGCTGACGCGACCGCCCGGCTCGAGCAAGTCGCGCGCGAGCTACGAGATCGCGAGCAACGCTTCGCTGCGCTCGAAGCCGCGATCGAGGCGAAGGAGCGCGTCGTCGACGAGGGCGAGGAGCAGCTCGAGACACGCCGCCTCCGCGCTGCCGCATGGGAGCGCCGCGCGGCGGAGCGCGAGCAGCAGCTGCGTGCAGCCGAGGCCGCGCTGAAGGAGCGGGAGCTGGCGGCGCAGGCACGCCCCGCACCGGCCGCCATCGACGCGGAGCTCGCGCGCATCGCGCGCTCGGCGCCGGAGCGGTCTTCCGAGCGTCCGGGCGCGTGGAACATCGACGTGCTCGAGCGCATGGTGCGCGAGCACTCGGCGCGGCACCCCGAGCGCGCTGACGAGTGGCTTGCGTACGTCTACCACCTGCGCGACTTCGCGGAAGCCGACGGCAGGCTTCCGCGTTCGTTCGACGGGCTCGTCGCCGACGTGTTCGGCGACCTCGCTGCGGTCAACTCTTAGCCCGCCCTTACCGGCCCGCCGTACGGTCGTGACATGAACGACAATCCTCCCTTCCCGTTCCACCGGGGCGGCTTCGAGGTCGGCCCCGTGTACTTCCATCACGGCGGGCCGCCGGCGCTGGCGTGGGCGACGTTCGCACTCGTCCTGCTCCTCGTGCTCGCCGTGTTCGCGATGATCGTCGCGCGCATAGCGGTCGACCGTCGTCATCAGTGGAAGCAGCAGATGGCGTTCGCCGGCCCGGGCGGACCGCATGACCCGCTAGAGCTCCTGCGGATGCGCTACGCGCGCGGCGAGATCGACCGCGATGCATTCCTCCAAGGCACGACCGACCTCACCGAGCCGAAACCCGGCGGCTAGCCGCCGGCGAAGACGATGATCGCAAGCTGCGTGCGCGGCGGCTGCTCGCAGGCAACAGGCAGCAGCTTCCGCGCCGCGCGGCCGACGACGCCGCGCGGGGCGACCTGGCTCGCGTGACAGGAGGTCAGCCTCTTGCTCAGCTGCGCGCGGTTTCCGAAGATGACGACACGCAGGCCGCTCAGCGTTGCGGGTTTCATGGGGGCGAGCGGAGGGTTGTTCGCGTGCGCCGTGGAGGCGAGAGCGAGTGCGGCCGCGGCGATCGCCAGCGTGACGCGCATGTCAGAAGGCTACTAGCCGCCCGTCGTCGTCGTGGTCGGCGTCGTGGTCGTGGTTGCAGCCGTCGTCGTCGGCGTCGTTGTGGTCGTCGCGGGCGGCGCC
>DASSXM010000110.1:0-51572 GCA_035703805.1 Gaiellaceae bacterium
AGCCTCGGCGCGTCGGTGCTCATCGCGCTGCATCACGTCGCCGGGCTCGGGATCACCGTGCGCACGGATCACGGCTCGCAGAACGTCGAGAGCGCCGGAGCGGGCGCGGCGTCGCTCGTCGCGACGCTTATCGCCGTTGCAGCCCTCTGCGCCATCTGGCTCGTGTTCGCGCGCGGGGAGATGGAACGCGGCCGGCTCGTCGCGGCAGCTGCAGCTTCAGTCGCGACGTTCATGGCGTTCGGAAAGGTCTTCTCGCCGCAGTTCATGATGTGGCTCATCGCCCTCGTGCCACTCGTGCGCAGCCGGATCGCGCCACTACTGCTCGCGGCTGCGCTCGTGCTGACACAGCTGTGGTTCCCCGCGCACTACTGGGCGTTGACGAGACTCGACCCGCGTGAGTCCTGGATCCTGTTCGCACGCGACCTCGCCGTGGTCGCGCTCGTCGCAGCGCTCTATCTCAGCCTCGCGCGAGGTTCTTCAGGAAGAAGAGCAAGTTTGCAGGACGCTCCGCCAGCCGTCGCATGAGGTAGCGGTACCACTCCGGCCCGTAGGGCGTCGCAACAAGCACCGAGTATCCGCGCGCGACGAGATCGCGCTGCAGTTTCGGCCGCACGCCGTACAGCATCTGGAACTGGAAGCGCTCCGATGCGATCCCGTGTTCGCGCGTGACGTTGATCGCGTAGTCGATGAGCCGCTCGTCGTGCGTCGCGATCGCGGTGAAGCCGCCGCTCGTGAGCGAGGTCTCCAGCAGGCGGACATACGCGGCGTCGACGTCGCTCTTCTCCGGGTACGCGATCTCCGCCGGCTCGAGGTACGCACCCTTGACGAGACGCAGGTTCGGGGTGAGCGGAAGAAGCGACGCCAGGTCCTCCTCGGTGCGATACAGGTACGCCTGCAGGACGGTGCCGACGTTGTCGTGACCCTCTTCGCGCAACCGGCGATACGTGCGCAGCGTCGCGTCGACGTAGCCCGACTCCTCCATGTCGATGCGGATGAAGTTCTCGAGCCGCGCGGCGTGCTCCACCAACTCGGCGACGTTGCGGTACGCGAGCTCCTCGTCGATCGAGAGCCCAAGGTTGGTGAGCTTGAGGGCGACGTTCGTTCGCAGGCCTTCGGATCGGATGCGGTCCAGAACCTCGTGGTATTCGTCGACGGCCGCTCGGGCCTCTGCCTCCGATCGGACGCCCTCTCCGAGCAGCGTCGTGTTCGTGAGCAGGCCGTCCGCATTCAACCGCCTGAGCACGGGCACGGCCTCGTCGAGCGACTGGCCGGCGACGAAGCGGGAGGCGCCGAGCCGGAAACCGTGCTGCGTGACGAAGCGCTGCAGCCGGGGGCTTTCGGCCGCGGCGAGGATCACCGCGCGGAGCGCGCTCATCCGCCCCACTCACGCACGATGCGTTCGACTTCTGCGCGCTCGTCGTCGTGCAGTCCGCGGAGCGGCGCGCGCACCTCAGCGGTGACTGGAACGCCGCGCAGCCCGAGCACCGTCTTCGCCGCGGCGTGGAATGGAAGCTGCTGCAACGACGCGCGCAGGGCGCCGACCCGTTCGCCCATCGCCGCCGTCGGCTCCCGAACGAGCGCGACCACAGCGTCCGGGAAGCACGACGCGAGCCCGGAGACTGCGCCCTTTGCTCCGCCCGCAAAGCCCTGCGGAATCAACGCCTCGGGACCGACGAAGATGTCGAGCCCCTCGATGAGGTACGGCTCGAATCGCTCCCACGGGGTGTCCGACACCTTGAGGCCGGCGAGATTCGGTGCGGCATCGCGCAGCCGCGCGAGAACGGAGAGCGGAACCGCGTACCCACTCCGTGCCGCGAACTCGTACACATAGAACGGTGTAGGCGCGCACGCGTTGGCGGCGGCTGCGAAATGGGCGAAGAGCTCGTCCTCGCCGAAGGCGAAGTACGGCGGTGCGATGACCGCGATCGCATCTGCGCCGAGCGCGGCTGCGTGCTCCGCGAGTGCGACCGTGTCGGCCGTCGTCTGCGCGCCGCAATGCACCGCGACCTGCAGGCGACCGGCGGCGGCCTCGTGGAAGAGCTCGGCGACACGGCGACGCTCGTCGACCGAGAACAGGACGCCTTCTCCCGTCGTCCCAAGCGCGAGGATCCCGTCCACGCCATTGCCGGCAAGGAAGTCGACGTACGGCCGAAATGCAGCCTCGTCGAGCGGGGTGACGGCCGCAGCGATCGCTCCCCTCAGCACGTTGCCACTCTAGAGTCTCCGGTCGTGGCCAACCTGCGGGTCGAACGCGACGGCTCGATCCTGCGCATTACGCTCGCGCGCGCCGACCGCCGCAACGCTTTCGATGCGGAGCTCATCCGCGAGCTCGCGGAAGCCTTCGTCGACGTCGGCCGGGTTCGTGCGGTCGTGCTTGCCGGCGACGGCGCGAGCTTCTCTGCCGGCGCCGACGTCGACTGGATGCGCGCCTCCGTCGACCTCTCGACGGAGGAGAACGTCGCAGACGCGAACGCGCTGCGGCGGATGCTAGAGGCAATCGACGGCTGTCCGGCACCGGTCGTCGCGCGGGTGCAGGGACACGCGCTCGGCGGCGGCGCGGGGCTCGTGGCCGCATCCGACATCGCGGTCGCGGCGCGCGACGCGGTTTTCGCGTTCTCCGAGGTGAAGCTCGGCATCATCCCCGCGGTCATCTCGCCGTTCGCGCTCGCGAAGATCGGCCCGAGCGCGGCGCGGCGCTACTTCCTCACCGGCGAGCGCTTCGACGCCGAGACCGCGCTGCGCATCGGTCTCGTACACGGCGTTGCCGACGATCTCGACTCGGCAGTCGACCAGGTCGTCGGCGAGCTGCTCAGCGCCGGTCCGCAGGCGGCGCGCTGGGCGAAGCGGCTCGTGCGCGAACGACCGGACGGACCCGAGACCGCACGCTGGATCGCAGAGCGCCGCGCGAGCGACGAAGGGCAGGAGGGCTTGCGCGCCTTCCTCGACAAGCGCAAGCCGAACTGGAAATGAAGAAGCTGCTCGTCGCGAACCGCGGCGAGATCGCCCTCCGAATCTTCCGCGCGTGCCGTGACGAGGACATCGCGACGGTCGCGGTCGTGGCGCCGGACGACACCGGTTCCTTGCACGCGCGCTCGGCGGATGAGACGGTTGCGATCAACTCGTATCTCGATGCCTCCGAGCACGTGCGTGCAGCACGCGAGAGCGGCGCCGATGCCGTGCACCCCGGTTACGGCTTCCTTGCCGAGAGCCCCGAGTTCGCCGAGGCCGTGGTCGCCGCGGAGCTCACGTGGGTCGGCCCTCCACCGGCTGCGCTCCGTGCAGGCGGCGACAAGCTCGCGGCCAAGGAGACCGCACGTGGTGCCGGCGTGCCCGTGCTTCCGAGCGGCGAGCCCGGCGCGATCGGCTTCCCGCTCCTCGTGAAGGCGGCGGCGGGCGGAGGCGGCCGTGGCATGCGCGTCGTGCGCGACGCGACCGAGCTCGACGAAGCGGTCGACGCCGCGCGACGAGAAGCGCTCGCCGCATTCGGCGACGACACGGTCTTCTTCGAGCGCTACCTCGAGCGGCCGCGGCACGTCGAGATCCAGTTGCTCGCCGACACGCACGGAACCGTGGTCTCATTCGGCGAGCGCGAGTGCTCCATTCAGCGGCGCCATCAGAAGATGCTCGAAGAGTCGCCGGTGCTCGATGCGACATTGCGCATGCGGATGAGCGAGGCGGCGATCGCGTTCGCGCACGCCATTCGCTACGTGAGCGCCGGGACTGCGGAGTTCGTGCTCGACGGCGACGAGTTCTTCTTCCTCGAGCTCAACGCGCGCATTCAGGTCGAGCATCCGGTGACGGAGCTCGTCACCGGCATCGACCTCGTGCGCGAGCAGCTGCGCATCGAAGACGGAGCGCGCATCGCTGCGCAGCCGGAGCTCGAGGGGCATGCGGTTGAGGTGCGGCTCTACGCGGAGGACCCGCAGAGCTTCCTGCCGCAGGCGGGGCGCATCGAGCGGCTACGCCTTCCGAACAGCGTTCGCGTTGACGCCGGCGTCGCGGAAGGCGACGAGATCGGAACGTCGTACGACCCGATGATCGCGAAGCTCATCGCGCACGCGGCAACGCGGGACGCGGCATTCGACAGGCTCGCCGCCGCACTCGACGAGACCGAGGTCGGCGGCGTCACGACGAACCTCCCCTTCCTGCGCTGGCTCGTCGCGCATCCGGTCGTACGCGCCGGGCGCGCGACGACCGCGTTCCTCACCGAACATCCGGCCCTCTCGCCGAGCCCCGTGCGCGCCACGCAGCCCGCGTGGCGCGGCGCGTGGCGGCTCAATCTCCCGCCGCCGGCGCCACGTCCGAGTCCCGCGCTCGACGGCGACGCCCTCGACCAGGCCGGCGGCGGCGAGAAGGCAGCGGTCACCGCGCCGATGCCGGGCACCGTCCTCAAGGTGCTCGTTACACCGGGAACTCGAGTAACGGCGCGCCAGCCCCTCGTCGTCCTCGAGGCGATGAAGATGGAGACGCCGCTCCTCTCCCCCTACGACGCGACCGTGCGCGCCGTCCACGTCGCCGAGGGCGACCGGGTCGCAGGCGGCTCCCTTCTCATCGAGCTCGACGAGTGAGATAAGGTCGCGCCATGGCCGAAACCACTCAGGAGTTCTTCGCGAATCTCGCGTCGCGTGCCGACTCGAGCAAGACCGCCGGGATGACGAACTCGTACGTCTTCGACATCGAGGGCGCCGGGACATGGAAGGTCGACGTCGACGACGGCACCGTCACGGTGGCCGAAGGCGGCGGCGACGCCGACGTCACGATCGCAACCTCGCAGGAGACGTTCGAGCAGATCATCGCGGGCGAACAGAACCCGACGAGCGCGTACATGACCGGCAAGCTGAAGCTGAAGGGCGACATGGGCGCTGCCATGAAGCTCCAGAAGCTCTTTTAGTTACGCCGGTGCCAGGCACCAGTCTCTCGCCCTTTCGCCCCCAAGCGACCAACGCCGGGTGCTTGGCACCGGTTACCAATCGCTAGCATCCCGCCGCGATGGGGGTCGAGATCGAAATCGGGCTGCCCGGACGGGCAGCCGCGGATGCGCTCGCAGTCCCGGTCACCGATCCGCCGACCGATCTCACCGGTGACGTGCGCGCGCATCTGCAAGGCGTCGCGGAGAGCGGCGAGCTGCGCGGCAAACGTGGCGACGCGATCCTTCTCCACGTCGACGGCGACCTCCCGGCGCCGCGGCTGATCGCCGCCGGCATCGGCGCGCGAGAGTCCGTCGACGCCGAGGCGTTGCGCACCGCGGGCGCGTCGGCGGCGCGCGAGCTCGCGCGTGTCGGCGGAACGGTCTCGTGGTTACTCGACGAAAGTCTCCCCGTCCCGCTGCCCGAGCAAGCGGCAGCGCTCATTGAGGGCACCCTCCTCGGTGCGTACTCGCCCGGCCGGTGGAAGAGCGCAAACGGCGACGAGCCGCGCCCGATCGAACGGATCTCGATCGCGCACGCGGAGACGGAAGAGCTGCGCGCTGCGGCCGACCGCGCCGCTTTGTTGGCGGAGCGGACGAACCGTGCACGCGACCTCGCGAACATGCCGCCGAACGAGCTCAACCCACAGACACTCGCCGAGCAGGCGTCGCAGCTTGCGGACGAGCACAAGCATCTGACCGCGGAGGCCCTAGGCCCGAAGGAGATGGACAAGCTCGGCATGGGCGCGCTCGCCGCAGTCGGACGTGGCAGCCGGAACGAGCCGCGGCTCATCGTCCTGCGCTACGACCCGCCGAAGGTGACGAACAAGGGTGTCACGCTCGGCTTCGTCGGCAAGTCGATCACGTTCGACGCGGGAGGGATCTCGCTCAAGCCGGCGGCGAACATGGAAGACATGAAGGGCGACATGGCCGGCGGCGCGGGAACGCTGCACGGCATCGGCGCCGTCGCCGCGCTCGGCCTGCCCGTGCGCGTGATCGCAGTTCTCGCGGCGGCCGAGAACCTTCCCGGCGGCGACGCGTTCCGGCCCGGCGACATCTTGCGCGCAGCGAACGGGAAGACGATCGAGATCATCAACACCGACGCCGAAGGTCGCCTCGTGCTCGCCGATGCGCTCTGGTACGCGCGCCGCGAAGGCGCGACGCACGTCATCGACCTCGCAACGCTCACCGGGGCGATGTCGATCGCGCTCGGCGATCTCTACGCAGGCTTCTTCGCCAACGATGACGAGTGGCGCGACCGCATCGAGGCCGCCGGCGAGCGCAGCGGCGATCTCGTCTGGCCGTTCCCGCTCCACCCGCGCTATCGCCGCTACGTCGACTCCGACTTCGCCGACATGAAGAACGGCTCGACGCTGCGCGAAGGCAGTCCGGTGCTTGCCGCTGAATTCCTCCAGGAGTTCGCGGGCGAAGGGCCGTGGGCGCACGTCGACATGGCCGGCCCCGGCTTTCTCTCCCGTTCGCGTGGCGACTATTACCGCGTCGCAGGCGGAACCGGGTACGGCGTGCGGCTCCTCGCGCAGCTCGCGTCGAGCTTCGCGTGATGTCCGAAGGGTCGCTCACGAACTGCTCGTTCCTCGGAGGCCGCTCGCAAAGGAGGCAAGCGAGCGCAGCGCAGGACAGTACGTTCAGTACGGCCAAGCGACGCGAGCGCAGCATCCTGCAGCGAGCGGGCTCAGGCGTCGGCGAAGCCGGGCTTCGCCCGGCGGGAGCCGACGCCGGCGAGGGACGAGCAGCATGAACTTCGAGCTCACCGACGAACAAGAGCTGCTGCGGAGGACGGTCAGCGAATTCGCGGTGACGCGCGTCGCGCCGCTCGCCGAGGAGATCGACCGCGAGCAGCGCTTCCCGTACGAGCTCGTCGCCGAGATGGCCGAGCTCGGGCTGATGGGGATCCCGATTCCCGAGGAGTACGGCGGCGCCGGCGCCGACACCGTGTCGTATGCGATCGCGATCGAAGAGCTGACGCGCATCGACTCGTCCGTCGCGATCACCGTCGCCGCGCACACGTCGCTTGGCACGATGCCGATCTACCTATTCGGCACCGACGAGCAGAAGGAGGAGTGGCTGCCGCGGCTTGCCTCCGGCAAAGGTCTTGCGGCGTTCGGGCTGACGGAGCCGAGCTCCGGCTCCGACGCCGGCGCGATCCGGACTCGTGCCGAGCTGAAGGACGGAAGCTGGGTCGTCAACGGCTCGAAGATGTTCATCACAAACGCCGGGACCGAGATCACGCAGTGCGTGACGATCACCGCGCTCACCGCGGAGGACGAGACCTCGAACATCATCGTCCCGAACGGGACGCCGGGCTACGAGATCTCGGCGCCGATGCACAAGCTCGGCTGGCGCGCGTCCGACACACGCGAGCTTTCGTTCAAGGACTGCGAGGTTCCCGAAGGCAACCTACTCGGGCCGCGCGGCAACGGCTTCCAGCAGTTCATGGAGATCCTCGACGGCGGCCGCATCTCGGTCGCGGCGATGGGCGTCGGCCTCGCGCAGGGGGCGTACGACCTCGCGCTCGCGTACGCGAAGGAGCGTCAGCAGTTCGGCCGGCCGATCGCGACGTTCCAGGCGATCCAGTTCGCGCTCGCCGACATCGCGACGGAGATCGACGCCGGACGCCAGCTCGTCTACCGAGCGGCGTGGCTCAAGGATCAGGGCGAGCCGTTCGGGCTCGCGGCGGCGGAGGCGAAGCTCTTCACGGGCCTGCTCTCGAACCGCGCGGTCAACGCCTCACTCCAGATCCACGGCGGCTACGGGTTCATGGATGAATTCGCGATCTCGCGCCTCTATCGTGACCAGAAGATCCTCGAGATCGGGGAAGGCACGAATGAGGTGCAGCGCATGGTGATCGCGAAGCATCTGGGGCTGTAGTGGCCCCGTACGTCGTTGCAGCGCTGGCGGCGATCCTCTTCGCGCAAGCGGTCGTCAAGCTGCGCCGCCGCGGTCGTGCCGACCTCGCCGGCTGGGACCGCGTCGCGCTCTTCGCGGCCGGGCTCGCGGTCACGCTCGTCGCGCTCGTCGGTCCGTTCGACCGGATCGCCGACAACCAGCTTCTGTCGGCACACATGGCGCAGCACGTGCTGATCGGCGACCTCGCCCCCGCGCTGATGATGGTCGCGCTACGCGGGCCGCTGCTCGTGTTCTTCCTCCCGGCGCCGATCGTCGCGCCGATCTCTCGCCTGTTGCACCGCCTGCAGCCACGCGTCGCGTTCGCGCTGTGGGCGGCGAACCTCGCGATCTGGCACGTGCCGTATCTCTACGACCTCGCGCTCAGGCATCAAACGCTGCACGACTTCGAACATCTCTGCTGGGTCGTGTTTGGCTTGCTCGTCTGGGGACTGCTCGTCGACCGGAGGCTCACCGTCGGCCGGAGACTCGCGCTCGCGACCGCGATGTTCGCCGCCGGACAGGTGCTGACCGACGTCCTCGTCTTCAGCTTCCACTCGTTCTATCCGGCGTACCACGACGTGCGCGACCAGCAGTGGGCCGGGCTCGTGATGATGGGCGAGCAGCTGCTGACGCTTGGGACGCTCGCGATCGTTCTGTTGCGTCCCCGCCTCCGCAGCATGCGATTGGCCCACGCGTGAGCCCGACCGATTTCTCTTTTGAGCCCGCGTATCTCGTGCTCGCCGGGCTCGCGGCTGCGGCGTACGCGTGGCAGCGTCCGCGCGGATGGCGCATCGCGCTGTTCGCGCTCGGGCTCTTCCTGATCGCGGCGCCGCTCAACTCGCCACTCGAGACGATCGCAGCGCACCGGCTGCTGCTCATCCACCTGTTGCAGAACGCCCTCATCGCCGACATCGCGCCGCTGTTCATCCTGCTCGGCCTCACGCCCGCGATGGTCGCGGCGATCAACCGGCACGGCGGCGCGCACATCCGCGCGCGTTACACGCTCCCACTATGGCTCTCCGCGTGGTACGGCACCCACCTCGCGAACTTCTACGACTGGGCGCTGCGGACGAACTGGGCGCTCAACATCGAGCACGCGCTCCTCATCGCCGGCGGATTGCTCTTCTGGTGGCCGCTCGTCAGCCGCAGGCTCTCGACGCCGGCCGCGCTCGCGTACCTCGGCGCAGGCTTTGTCCTCTCGTCGTTCCTCGGGCTCGCGCTCATCTTCTCGAGCCGCCCGTTCTACTCGTTCTACGTGCACGCGCCGCGCCTGTGGGGACTGTCGCCGACGCGCGACCAGAACCTCGGTGGGATCCTGATGAATGCCGAGCAGACGCTCGTCTTCATCGGCGCGATCGGCTACTACGTGTGGCGCCTGCTCGAGGAAGAGCACATCAGCGGGGCGCACGGATCGCCCGCGGCGCGTTGAAGCTCAGGTAGCGGTCGACCATGAAATGCGCCGGCGCGACCATGTGCAGGACGCTGGGTAGCAGCGTTCGCTTGTCGAGCGTCACAGTGAAGTAGGCGGGAATCGTCGGATCGGCGAAGGAAACCGTCGTCGTGCGCGCCGTGTCGGCGATCACGTGCGCGCTCGTCGCGTACGTCCACTGCGTCGCCGGCTGCGGGAGCGGCGTCTGCGGCGACTCCTGCCACGGCTTGCCCGGAGCGAGGCGGTCCCAGCGCCGGTCGCCGATGACGATCCCCTGCGCACCGCCGCCCGCGATCGAATAGGCCACCCGCGCCGGCTTCTCGAGCCGCCAGACGGCAGTGATCGAGTGGACCGGATCCGAGGCGAGATGCTCGCTGTAGCTCACGCTGCGCAGCGCCTTGAAGACGGCCAGCACGTGGCGGACGAGCTGATCCGCGCCGGAAGCGTGCGCGGGCAACGCGAACGTCGCCTGCTGTGGCGCGCCGTAGCCGGAGACGTCCACGGTGACGCTTCGCGCGTGCGTGTAGTCGGCGGCGTAGCAGCCGCTGCCGCAGCGCTTCGTCCCATGACCGTCGACGCGCACGTCCAGCCCGCTCAGCCCGCCGCCCGACGGCGACAGAACGATCGCCGTCACGCGTTTTGGTTCCGCCGCGACGACGACGCCGAGCGGCCCTGCTTCGCGCGCGAGCACGATCGCGTCGTTCGCCGTCGGCGGCGGCGCGGGCGCCGGCTCGTTCGACTGCACCGGCGTGCGTACCGCGACGACGTTGCGCCCGGGCCGCAGCTGTACGAGCACAGCGACAGCGACGATGAGACCGACGACGAGCGCGAGCTCCAGCGCACGACGCCGCCACAACGCGAGCGCAAGGGCTGCGAGGAGCACGCCCGTCTTCACGAGCAGCAGGCGGCCGTAGGAGAGGTCCCACAACTGCGACGCGGAGGTGAGCTCGAACGACGCGCGCACTATCCCCGTCACGCCGAGCAGGGCGACACCGCCGACGGCGAGCCTCGGCTCGATTCGGCGGAAGAGCACGGCGCCGAGAATCGCACCCACCCACGCCGACGCCCCGAGAACGTGGAGCACGTCGGCGACGACGTTCACGCGGTTCAGGCCGGGGTCGAGCGCGTGGCCGGCGAACGCGGGAACGACGACAAGGCCGAGCGCGAGCACGAGCGCGGGACGCAGCGCGCGTCGCTCGAGCGTCGCGGCCCCGGCGAGCAGCGCGACCACGAGCGCGAGAACGAATCCCGCGCCGAGCGCGGTCCCGTCACGCGTCGCGAGGCCGACGCGGTGCACTTCGTCGCCGGCGCCGAATGCGGCGAGCACGCATGCGGTCGCGAGGACGAGCGGAACACGTTCGTCCTCGACCTTCGTGGTAAGCGCGAAGAGCGCAATACCCGCAGCGCCGAGCACGCCGACAAGGAACAACCACCGCGCGACGACGGTGTCGACGGTCGGTCCAGTCGCCTCAGCCGCGAGGCCGGCCAGCGGCGGAGCACGGCCGAGCCCGACGGCGAATGCGATCACGCCCGATTCGAGATGGCCGTCGTTCGAGATGATCGACCAGCGCACCGAGTAGTCGCCGTTCGCGAGACCGCGGCGAAGCGGGATGACGAGGGTCCTCCCCTCAACGTATGCGCGCCCGGCGAGGATCGAGGCGCCGCCGTTCCGGATCGCCTCCACGCCCGGCCCGACGCGGACGGAGTCGTCGAAGAGGATGCGCACCGCCGCCGGACTGTGCGCGAGGACGGAGCCGGTCGCCGGCGTGGTGTGGACGACGTTCGCGTGAGCCGAAGCCGCTGCCGGCGCGGCGAGTGCAGCGAAGACGGTGAGCGTAAGGACGAGGCGCCTGTTCACTTCAGGAGATATAGCCGCATTCGTTGCTAGCGTCGGCGTCGTGCACTTCCGGCAGTTTTTGGCCGACGATCTCGGCTGCGCTTCATACCTCGTCGGCGACGAGCACGCCGGCGTGGCCGTCGTCGTCGATCCTTCCTACGCGATCGAGCCCTATCTGGATGAGTGTGCCCGCCACGGGCTCGAGCTCGTCGCGGTGCTCGAGACGCACACGCACGCCGATCACGTGTCTGGTCACGGCCGATTCGCGCTGGAGCACGGCGTCCCCGTGCGCGTGCACGCAGCGGCAAAGGCGGCGTTCCCGCACGAGCCGCTCGTCGTCGGTGAGGAGATCGAGCTCGGCGAGATCGTCGTGCGCGTGCTGCACACGCCGGGCCACCGTCCGGAGCACTGCGCGTTTGTCATCGGCGACCGCGTTCTGACGGGCGACTCGCTCTTCGTCGGCGACGCGGCGCGGCCCGATCTCGCCGTCGAGGCTCAGACCGGCGCCGAGGCGATGTTCGACTCGCTCCACACGCTCGTCGAGCTCGGCGACGACGTCGAGGTGTATCCCGGTCACGTCGCCGGATCGCTCTGCGGTGCGGCGATGAGCTCGGATCCGTCGACGACGATCGGCCACGAGCGGCGCTCCAACCACGCGCTGCTCGAGAGCCGCGAAGAATTCGTCGCGACCGCCATCGGGCCGCAGCCGCCGAAGCCGCCGAACATGGAGCGGATCGTCGAGCTCAACCGCGGCCCGTTCGTCGGCGCGCAGCCTCCGCTCGTGCGCGTCGACGATGCGAACGACGCGGTCGTGCTCGACGTGCGCCCGGCACGGACCTTCGCGACAGGCCATGCGCCGGGCGCCGTCAACGTTCCGGTCTCGGGGAGCGCGTTCGGGACGAAGGCTGCGTTCGTCCTGCCCGAGCGTCCAGTGCTCATCGACGCGACGGACGAGGCCGAGGCGCTGCGCGCCGCGCAGTCGCTCTACGCGGTCGGCATCTTCACTCTCGCCGGCTGGCGCGTCGGCGGCGGAACGGAGCAGGTCGAGCCGGTGACGATCGAGGAGCTCGAGCGGCGCCTCGCGGCGGGCGAGATCGAACTCGTCGACGTGCGCGAGCCCGACGAGCGCGACGAGGGCTCCATCCCCGGGAGCACGCATCTCCCCTATCGCGTCGCACGGCAGGCGGCCGAGAACGGGCTCTGCTGCGGCGACCGCCCGATCGTGACGATCTGCGAGAGCGGCGCGCGCGCGGCGATCGCAGCGAGCGTGCTCACCGCTGCCGGCCTCGACGCACGGCCCGTGCTCGAGGGCGGCCTCGAAGAGTGGAAAGAGCGCGGCGGCGAGCTCACTTCGTTCCGCCGCTGCGGCAGCTAGCCGACGAGGACACGTCCCGCGACCAGGTCGCGACCTCGTCGCGACCTGGTCGCTGCCGTTACTAGCCGACGCGCTCCGCGGGATAACCGAGCCGTTCGAGCAGCGCGAGGATCTCCTCACAGTGCTCGCGGTCGCGCGTGATGAGCGTCAGTTCGACGCCGGTGTCGCCGACGGGGATGTCGGTCGTCTCGCGCTGGTGCTCGACGTCGACGACGTTGACGCGCGCGTCCGCGAGGGCTTGCAGCAGCTTCGCGAGCTCGCCCGGACGGTCGCCGACGCGGGTGCGCACGACGAGATAGCGGCCGGCGAGCGAGAGGCCGCGCCGCGTCACCGAGATGAGCAGGGTTGCGTCGATGTTCCCGCCGGAGAGCACGGACACGGCGGCGCCTTTCCCACCCGCCTTCCGCGCGAGCAGCGCCGCGATGCCGACGGCGCCCGCGCCCTCGACGACGAGCTTCGTGCGTTCGAGCAGGAGGACGATCGCCTCGCTGATCTCTTCGTCGTTGACGGAGACGATGTCGTCGAGGACGTCCTCGAGGATCGACGACGTCAGCTCACCCGGCTGCTTCACCGCGATGCCGTCGGCGATCGTGAATCCGCCGCCGCCGGGAAGCGTGCCGGCCGCCTGCACGCCGACTATGCGCAGCCCGGAGCGGGTTGCACGGAGCGCGGTCGCGATCCCGGCGGAGAGACCGCCGCCACCGATCGGAATGAGCACTGTGTCGATCTCCTCCACCTGCTCGGCGATCTCGAGGCCGATCGTCCCCTGGCCGGCAATGACGATCGGATCCTCGTACGGATGGACGAATGTCGCACCCGTCTCGCGCACGTATGCGCCCGCCAACTCGAGCGCCTCCTCGAGCGAGTCGCCGCCGAGCTCGATGTCGGCGCCGTACGTCCGCGTTGCGGCCACCTTCGTCATCGGCGCGTCCTGCGGCATGTAGATGCGCGCGGGAACCCCGACCTCTCGCGCCGCCCAGGCGACTGCCTGGCCGTGGTTGCCCGCGCTCGCCGCGACGACGCCTGCCGCGCGCTCGGTGTCGCTGAGCTGCGAGATGCGGTTGAACGCGCCGCGCACCTTGAACGAGCCCGTGCGCTGAAGGTTCTCCGCCTTCAGGTGCACCTCGCGGCCGACGAGACCCGAGAGCGTCTCCGAGCGGTAGACGGGCGTGACGCGCGCAACGCCGTCGAGCCGCGCGCGCGCCGCCTCGATGTCAGCGAGAGCCGGTGCCGTCATCTGGAGGTCGTCCGGGGACAGACTGAAGTCTGTCCCCGCAAGAGACGTTGAATACCCTCTCCAGGATCTCGCGGACTGCAGTGAGCGGATCGAGCTCCCGCCGCTGCACCTCGTCGAGCAGCCGCCGAAGCTCGGGATCGTCGGCGACCGCGTGCTCGAGGTGCTTCTTCGCGCGCGCGGAGGCGACGGAGAACACTTCGCCCGCGAGGTTATTGCGTCTGCGCTCTTCGAGCTGCCCGGAGTCGGTGAGGAACGCGCGATGCGCGGCGATCTTCTCCCACAGCTCGGGAACGTTCTCGCCGCGCACGGCCTCCGTGAGGACGATCGGCGGCCGCCATTCCCGGTCGCGCTCGAGCGAGAGGATCGACCGCACCTCGTTCAGCATCGTCTTCGCAGCGGGGTGATCCATCTTGTTGATCGCGATCACATCGGGGATCTCCATGATCCCCGCCTTCAGCGCCTGCACGGAGTCGCCGGAGCCGGGCATGAGCACGAGCAGAACCGTGTCGGCGATGCCGATGACCTCGACCTCGCTCTGTCCCGCGCCGACGGTCTCGAGGAAAACGAGATCCTTCCCGGCCGCGTCGAGCACGAGCAGCGCCTGCAACGTCGCCTCGGCGAGCCCGCCGAGATGTCCGCGCGTCCCCATCGAGCGAATGAAGACGCCTGGATCGAGGAAGTGGTCGGACAGGCGGATGCGGTCGCCGAGCAGCGCCCCCTGCGTGAAAGGGCTCGACGGATCGACCGAGACGACGCCGACGCTCGTCTCGTCCTCGCGCACGTGGCGCACGAGCGCGGAGATGAGGCTCGACTTGCCGACCCCAGGCGGGCCGGTGACGCCGATCGCGTACGCGGAACCCGTCTGCGGATAGAGGTCGGCGACGACGTCGTAGGCGAGCGGGTCGCGGTTCTCGACGAGGGAGATCGCGCGCGCGAGCGCGCGCCGGTCGCCGTCGCGGATGCCGGCGGCGAGCGTCTCCCGTGTCCAGTCGCGGCGTCCGGCCACCGCGACGACTCTAGTGAGCGGTCGCCTCCAAGGGAATCTCGACCCGCCCGCGGTCACGCGCGAGCACCCAGCCGACCCCGCCGCCGACGAGGAAGCAGACCGCCGCACCGCCCCAGATCCAGCGCGCGCCGATGTGCTCGAGACCGCCCGCGAGCCCGCTGCCGACGGCGGTGAGCACGTACGTCGCGCTCATGACGAGCGTGAGCGCGCGGCCACGCATCGCGTCCTCCGCGCCGCGCTGCACGAGGAGTGCGTTGCACACGATCGCGGCGCCGTCGCCGATGCCGGCGAAGACGCAGCACCCCGCCGCGACCCACACGTTCGGGCTCGCAGCCGCACCACCGAACCCGAGCGCCATCACGAGGAGGGCGCCGCCGTACGCCTTCGCGGTCCCGATCCGCTCGACGATCGTGCTGCTCGCGAAGCTGCCGATGACGAGGCCGGCGCCGATGCTGCTGAAGAGAAGCCCGTAGCCGAAGTCGCCCGCGTTGAACGTGTCCTTCGCGAGGAACACTTCGGCGACGTTCGCGCCACCGATGCCGAAAGAAGCAATGCCCCACGCGATGAGCACCGCGAGCAGCGGCCGCGAACGCAGCACGGTGACGAAGCCGTCGCCGAGATCGCGCCAGTGGCCGCGTGTGAGCGCGGTCTCGCTCTGCAACAGGCGAGCAGGAATCTGCGCGATGAGCGCAGCGGAAACGAGGAACGACACCGCGTTGATCCAGTATGCGGCGTGCGGACCGGCGGCGGCGGTCAGCAGGCCGCCGAGCACTGGCCCGATCCCCCAGCTGAGGTTTTCGACCGTCTGCAGCAGTGCGTTCGCCTCGGGCAGCTGCTGCTCGGGGACGAGGTTCGGCACGCCCGCATAGACGGCGGGACGGAAGAAGCCGTTCGCGAGCCCGGCGACGAGCGCGAGCGCGACGATCTGTCCCGCCGTCGTCGTGAACGGCAGCGCGAAGAACACCGCCGCCCGCACGAGGTCGGCGGCGATCATGAGCGCGCGCCGCTGGAGGCGGTCGAGCAGCGGGCCGAGGGTCAGCCCGACGAGCACGGTGGGGAGGAACGCGACGACGACGACCGCGCCGACCCAGAGGCCGGAATTCGTCCGGTCCTTGACGTCGATCGCGAGCGCGATCGCGGCGAGCAGCGTCCCGAAGCTCGAGCCGAGCGTCGAGAGGAAGAGCCAACGGAAGCCTGGGATACCGAGGGGCTCGAGCTGCCTGCGGAACGGCCGGCGCGCCACTGCTGCCGAGGGTAACAGGGTCAGACGATCAAGACGAGACGCCCGAAAGGACGTGTCCCAAAGCTGAAGCGAAGATCGCGTTCTCCTCGGCCGTGCCCACCGTGACGCGGATCGCCTCCGGCGCGCCGAAGGATGCAAGCGGCCGCACGATCACCCCCTGGCGCAGGAGCCGGTCGAAGAACGCGCGCCCGTCGCCGACGTCGGCGAAGAGGAAGTTGCCGAGCGCCGGACCTGCCGGCTCGAGCCCGTGCGCGCGCAGCGCGGCGTCGAGCGCCGCGCGACCTTCGGCATTTGCGGCACGGCGGCGCGCGATCTCCGCGTCGTCGCCGATGCTCGCGAGCGCGGCCGCTTGTGCCGGTGCGCTGACGTCGAAGGCGCGGCGCACCTTGCTCGTCGCCTCGACGACGTCTGCCGGAGCGACCCCGTAGCCGACGCGCAGCCCGGCGAGCCCGTAGATCTTCGAGAACGTCCGGAGGACGACGATTCGACGCCCCGCCTTGAAGTGCTCCTCGACCCCGTCCGCGTAGTCCGGGTCGTCGATGTACTCGAAGTAGGCCTGGTCGAGCACGACGAGCACGTGCTCGGGCACGCGGTCGAGGAACGAAGCGAGCTCGGCGCGGCCGTTCCCGGTTCCCGTCGGGTTGTTCGGGTGGCAGACGTAGACGAGCTTCGTGCGCGGACCGATCGTCGCGAGCAGCGCGTCGAGGTCGTACGTGTGCGCGCGCAGCGGCACGAGCCTCGACACCGCGCCGAGCTTCGTCGCCGCGAGCGGGTAGCTCGCGAACGACGGCCACCCGCAGACGATCTCGTCTCCGGGATCGAGTGTCGCCTGCGAGAGCAGGTCGATGACGCCGTCGGCACCGGAGCCGACGACGATCTCCTCGAAGCGGACGCCGTGACGCTCGGCGAGCGCGCTGCGCAGCGAATACACGCCGCCGTCCGGATAACGGTTCAGCTCGCGCGACGCGCGCTCGATCGCCTCGACCGCCGCGGGGAACGGCGGATACGGGCCCTCGTTCGACGCGAGCTTGACGACGCGCGCGAGCCCGAGCTCGCGCTGCACTTCTTCGATGGGCTTGCCCGGCTCGTACGGGATCAACTCGGCGATCGCCCGCCGGAACAGCCCGCCCTCCGTCACTCGGTCTCGGTCCCGCGCTTCTTCCTTCGCCAGAAGAACAGCACGCCGCCGAGCGCTGCGAGCGCGCCCGCGGCCGAGCCGGCCTTCCGCGCTGCTGCCGGACCCGCCTCCTGTGCCTTTTTCTTCGCCGCCCGCTTGCCGACCTTCAGCACGAGCCAGCCGACGACCGCGTTCCGCTTATTGACGATGCCCATGTGTCCTCCCTTCGCGCAGGCACGTTAAAGGAAGAGCCGCCCCTGCGGGGGGCGGCTCTTCACGGGAGAAAGATCCCCGGAGCCCGCGGGCGGCATGACTCCGGGGTAGGGACGAGGGCACGTCCTTATGGATGGAGATGCCGGCCCTGCGAAAAACTTGCGGGCTCCTGCACGGCCTTCTTTTTGGGCCGCTTTGCCGCGGACTTCCCCGGCTTCAGCGCTTTCTCGGCCCGCCTGGCGGCCGGAACGATCTTCGGCGCGTGCGCCACCGCGGCAGGCGCCGCCTCAACGGGGAGCGGACGCGCGTGGGCCTTCGAGACGTGGATGGGCTTCGACCGTCCGAGGTGCTCCTCGCGGACGACCACGACGGGGTGTGGGGGCTCGATGACGACGGCGACCGGTACGGCGGCCGGCCGGCCGGCGTGCCGGGGCGACTGCAGCGCGTGATGGATGTCGTAACCGCCCGCGCCGACGGCGCCTGCAACGACGACCACGGCCGCGGTCTTCGCCGCGAGGCTGAGCCCGATCGTCGCGCCACCTCCACCGAAGAGGCCGGCAAGCGAGGACGGCAGCGGCACGAGGCCGAACGCCTTTAGCGCCTTGCGTTGTGCGCGCTCACGGCGAGCGAGCGTCGCGCACTCCGGACACTCCCGCAGATGCGCACGCAGCTGCGACTTCTCTGCGCGCGAAAGCTGGCTGTCGAGCTGCTTCGAGATGGCGAGCTCGGCTTCGTCGCACGTGAGCGCGCCCTCGAGCTGCTCGCGCAGCGCGCGACGCGCGCGGAAGATGAGCGTCTCGACCGCTGCGGTCGTCAGCCCGAGCACCTCGGCGATCTCGGCATACGAACGCCCTTCGAGCTCGCGCATGACGAGAGCGGCACGCTGGTTGAACGCGAGGTAGCCGAGCGCCCGGCGGATGTCCTCCGGCGTCGGGCCTCCCGCGTCGTCGGCGACGAGGGCGTCGGCGACGTCGAAGTCGAGCTCGACTTCCTGCGGCCGACGCGAGGCGGCGCGGAAGCGCTGACGGCAGACGTTGTGCGCGATCGTGATGAGCCAGTTCAGCGCCACCCGCGGCTGCTCGCCGCGCTCGAGCGCGCGGTACGCGTTGAGGAACGTCGTCTGCGTCACGTCCTCCGCATCGGCCTCGTTGCGGAGGACGCCGAAGGCGTACCGGTACACGTCGGTCGCATGGCGGCGGTAGAGACGCTCGAACGAGCGGTCCACGCGCGGCTCCCGCGCCAAAAGGGGCGTCATGGCCGTGTAGATACCCAGATCCGCCGGAAACTTGCGCCCCGCACGAATTCCTTACAGGACATGTCCGGTGCCAGGCACCAAGACATGTCCTCAGAAGCCCACAATTGGCTTGACAGCGCACTTTCAAGCGCCCAGCCGCCGCGTGTCACGTGGCGGATTCGGACCCGTCCGGTGCCAGGCACCAGGACGTGCCTGTTTAGGCGGGTGCTTTGGCTCTGGGCTTGCGGTTCGGGATGTGGATCGCGCGGCCAAGGGCGGCGAGGCCGGCTTCCTTGATTCCCTCGGAGAGCGTCGGGTGCGGCGCCATCCCGTCGGCGACCGTCTCGACCGTCGACTCGGCGTCGATCGCGACGACCCCGGCCTCGATCAAGTCCGTCACGTGCGGGCCGACCATGACGACCCCGAGCAGCTCGCCGTAGCGCGTCTCGTGGATCGACTTCACCCAGCCGATCGTCTCGTCCTGCATGACGGCGCGCGCGTTCGCGACCCACGGGAACCGGCCGACCGCGACATCGTCGCCGTACTGCTCGCGCGCCTCCGCCTCGGTCAGCCCAACCCCGGCGATCTCCGGGTCCGTATAAATCGGCCGCGGCACCGCACGGTTGTCGACGACGGCGTCGTGCCCCATCGCGTTCTCCGCCGCGACCTCGCCCTCGCGGAACGCAGTGTGCGCGAGCTGCCAGTAGCCGGCGCAGTCGCCGACCGCGTAGATGTGCGGAACCGTCGTGCGCCGGTGCTCGTCGGCGGCGATGCCCTTGCGCTTGTCGAACTGCACGCCGATGTTCTCGAGCCCGATGCCCTCGACCAGCGGCCCGCGGCCGACGGAGACGAGCATGAGGTCGGCCTGCATCGTCTCGCCGTCGCCGAAGTGCACGGTGAGCTGTGAGCCGTCGTCGTCGACCCGCTTGCATTGCTTGCCGAGATGGAGCGTGATGCCGCGCTTGCCGAACTGCTTCGCGAGCTCCTTCGCAGCATCCGCGTCCTCCTGCGGGATGAGCGTGTCGAGCATCTCGATAATCGTCACCTCGGAGCCGAAGCGGCTGAAGATCGACGCGAACTCGCAGCCGATGATGCCGCCGCCGAGCACGACGAGGCGCTTCGGCACGTTGTCCTGCGCGAGCAGCCCGGTCGAGTCGACACAGAGCGGCGAGTCGAGGCCGTCGATCGGCGGACGCAGCGGGAACGAGCCGGTGGCGATGATCGCCTGCTTGAACGTCACGTCCTCCCCGCCCTCGACCGCGATCGTGTTCGCGTCCTTGAACCGCCCTGTGCCCTTCACCCAGTCGACGCCGTTCGCCTTGAAGAGCGAGGCGACGCCGTCGGTCATCTGCTTGACGACGCCGGCCTTCCACTCGTTCGACGTCGCGAAGTCGAGTTTCGCCTCGCCGACCTGGACGCCGAACTTCGCGAAGTGCTCCTCGGCCTCTTTGAGCCCGAACGCGGTCTGCACCCACGCTTTCGTCGGAATGCACCCGACGCGGAGGCACGTTCCCCCGAGCTCGGTCTCCTTCTCGATGCACGCGACCTTCGCGCCGAGCTGCGCTACGCGAATGGCGGCCGTGTAACCGCCGGGGCCTCCACCGAGAACTGCGACGTCGACGTCCACAGAGCCGATGGTACTCAGAGGGACTTCTTCATCGTCACGGCGTGCGCGTCTTCGCGCATGCGTTCGAAGCCGAAGCGCTCGTAGTACGGCGCCTGCGCCGGATCCGTGCTCAGGCTGACGGCGGCGTAGCCGTCCGCGCGCGCCTTGTCGAGCAGCGCCTCCAGCAGCTCCTTGCCAGTGCCCTTGCCGCGCCGGCTCGGGACGACCGCGATCGTCAGCTCAGGCGTGTGCTCGTCGACGAAGCCGAAGCCCGGCGCAGCGGCTGTGAACAGCCGGTACCAAGCCGCGCCGTACGCGTGCGGGCCTTCGAACGCGATGACGCCCGCGTCTCCCGGCCGTCCCCAGCTCTGCACGTAGCGGTAGACGGGCCGCTCCTCGTCCTCCGCGAGCCGCCAGTGGTACGCGTGCCGCAGCATGTCGCGGAGAAAGCGCACGTCATGGCGATCCGCCGGACGGAGCACTACATCTCCTGGGCGAGCTGAATCCTGTTGCCGTCCGGGTCGAAGACGTCGACGAGGCGCAGTTCGCCCTGCGGGATCTCGACGACGACGCCGACCCCGACGCCCGCTGCGCGCAGGCGGTCGGCTTCGCCCTTCACGTCGTCGACGTCGAGATGCGCAACCGGGCCGTCCGGCTGCGGCTCGCCTTCGGCGATCCCGATCTCCATCTCGCCGCACCGCAGCTGCGACCAGCGCTCGCTTTCGTCGACCGCGGTCTCCTCGAAGCCGAGCGTGTCGAGATAGAAGCGACGGCCCGCGTCGAAATCGCGAACGTGGTACCAGAGGGTCGGCGCCATTGCCCTAGAGGGCGAGGCCTGGATCCTCGAGGAAGGCCTTGATCGTCTTTAGGAAATCTGCCCCCGTTGCGCCGTCCACAGCGCGATGGTCGCACGTGAGCGTCATCGTCATCGTCGGAACCGCGACGAACTCTCCGTTGCGCACGACGACGACATCGCGCGTCGCGCCGACCGCGAGGATCGACGCTTGCGGTGGATTGAGGACCGCGATGAACTGGTCGACGTCGAACATGCCGAGGTTCGAGATCGTGAAGGTGCCGCCCTCGAGATCTTCCGCACGCAGCTTCGCCTCGCGCGCGCGGCCGACGAGGTCGGCGCGCACCGCCGCGATCTGCGCGATCGAGAGCCGCTCCGCTCCGCGCACGACCGGAACGACGAGACCCTGCGGCGCGGCCACGGCGATCCCGATGTCGGCGTTCGGGAACACGAGCAGCGCGTCGTCGTCGAACTGCACGTTCATGTCGCCATGGCGGATGAGCGCGCGTGCGCACACCTTCGTCAGCAGGTCGGTGACGGTGATGCGCACGTCGGGGTAGAGGTCGCGCTGCTGGTGCACGATCTCGTTCGCGCGCGACATGTCGGCGCTCACGGTGAGCTGGAATGCGGGCACCGTCCACGCCTGCGTCAGGCGGCGCGCGATTGTCTTGCGCACGTTCGAGAGCGGGCGCCGCTCCACCTCTCCTGTGGGCGTTGCCTTCTCCGCCGCGGGAACGCGGGCCTCGGCACGCTCGACGTCCTCGGCGACGATGCGGCCCTCCGGGCCGGTGCCGCGGATGTCCGCTAGGTCGAGCCCGCGCTCGCGCGCGAGCCGCCGCGCGAGCGGCGATGCTTTGAGGCGCCCGTTCGTTGAAAGGCTGGGGCCAGGCCCCGGACTTTCGGCGGGAGCTTCCCGCGGGGTGACAGTCTCGGGCGTGGCCCCTATCTCGACCACGTCGGGGACGCTTTCGCCGTCCTTGCCGATGAAGCCGATCGTGTGCCCGACCTCGACTTCGCCCTCGGAGACGGCGATCTTCAGCAGAACGCCGCTCGCCTCCGCCTCGACCTCCTGCGTGACCTTGTCGGTGTCGAGCTCGTACAGCGGCTCGCCCTTCTCGACCGCCTCGCCCTCCGACTTGAGCCACTTGACGATCGTCCCCGACTCCATGCCCTGCCCGAGACGCGGGAGCTTCACCTCACTTGCCACGGCCGACCGTCCTCTTGATCGCAGCCAAGACATCCGGCGAGCTCGGGATGACGTACTGCTCCATCACCGGCGCGAACGGCAGTGGCGTGAAGCGTGCGCCGACGCGCTCGATCGGCGCGTCGAGCCAGTCGAACGCCTGGTACTGCAACACGGACGCCACCTCGGCGCCGAAGCCCATCCGCGTCACCGCTTCGTGCGCGACGACGGCACGGTTCGTCTTCTTCACGGAAGAGACCAGCGTCTCTTCGTCGAGAGGCTGCAGCGTGCGCGGGTCGACGACCTCGACCGAGATGCCTTCCTTCTCAGCCTCGGCGGCGGCCGCGAGCGACTCGTGCACGAGCCGGCCGGTGGCGATCACCGTCACGTCCTTGCCCTCGCGGTGCACGCGCGCCTTGCCGAGCGGGATCGGCTCGATCTTCTCCGGCACGTCGCCCTTGATCCCGTACAACGTGCGGTGCTCGAAGAAGACGACGGGGTTGTCGTCGTAGATCGACGACCACAGCAGGCCGCGCACGTCCTCGGGCGTCGACGCGAACACGACCTTCAGCCCGGGGATGTGCACGAACCACGCCTCGAGCTGTTGCGCATGCTGCGCGCCTGGCGACCAGCCGGCGCCGCCCTGCGTGCGGAAGACGACGGGAACGGTGAGCTGCCCGCCGGACATGTAGCGGTGCTTCGCCGCCTGGTTCACGACCTGCTCGGCCGCGAGCGTCATGAAGTCCTCGTACATGATCTCGGCGACGGGGCGCATCCCCTGCATCGCGGCGCCGATCGCGGCGCCGGCGAGCGCCATCTCGGAAATCGGCGTATTGCGCACGCGCTCGGGCCCGAACTCCTCGAGCATCCCGTGCGTGACGCCCATCGAGCCGCCCATTTCGGCGATGTCCTCGCCCATGATGAAGACGTCGTCGTCCTGGCGCATCGCCTGCGACAGCGCGTCGCGCACCGCTTCGCGATAGCTGAGCTCAGGCATACACGTTCTTCATTGCATCCTCGGGGGCCGGATCGGTGGCGTTCTTCGCGAACTCGACCGACGCCTCGACGATCTCCGTCACCTCGGTGTCGAGCTCCTCGAACTCGTCGTCGGCCAGCTCGAGCTTCGTGCGCAGGAGCGTGATGGGGTCGCGCGTCTCGCGCAGCTTCTTCGCTTGGTCCTTCTCACGGTACACCTGCGGGTCGCCGATGTAGTGGCCGGAGAAGCGCTCGGTGTCGAGATGGACGAAGACCGGGCCCTTGCCGGAACGCGCGTGCTCGAGCGCCTGCCGCGCCGTCTTGAAGACCGCCTCGACATCCTGCCCGTCCGCCTTCAGCGCCTTCATGCCGAACGCCTCGGCACGCTTCGAGAGGTCGCGCAGCGGCGAATGCTGCGACTCCGGGGTCGACTCGGCCCACTTGTTGTCCTCGAGCACGAACACGGCAGGCACCTTCCAGAGCTGCGCGAGGTTCAGCGCCTCGTGGAACGTTCCGATGTTCGTCGCGCCGTCGCCGAAGAACGCGAGCGCGACCCGCGGCTCGCCGCGCATCTGAAACGCGAGCGCTGCGCCCGTCACGTGCGGAAGGCCCGCGCCGATGACCGCGTTCGCGCCCATGTTCCCGCGCTCGATGTCGTAGAGGTGCATCGAGCCGCCGTACCCGTGCGAGCAGCCCTCCTGCTTGCCGTAGAGCTCGGCCATCACCTCGTTCGGATGCGTGCCCTTCGCGAGCGTGTGCCCGTGGGCACGGTGGGTCGAGGAGATGACGTCGCCGTCCTCGAGCGCGCGGCAGACGCCGACCGCGCACGCCTCCTGGCCGATCGCGACGTGGAGGAAGCCGGGGAGGTCGCCGGCGCGGAATCGCTCCTCGACCTTCTCCTCGAACCGGCGGATGAGGAGCATCTCGCGCAGGACGTCGCGAAGCTCGCTCTTCGCAAGCGAATTCTTGGCTTCCACCTTCGCCACGGGCTGAGTGTACGGTTCGTTTCGTGGCGCTTGTCGAGCAGTGGAACCGCATCGAAAGCGGCCTGGATCCGAGGTGGAGCGACCTGACGCTCGAGCTCGCCCTCGACGACGAAACGCAGGCCGAGCGGGCCTCTGCATTGCTCGGTCCGGCCGCTCCGGGACGCTCCGGCGCGACGATTCGCTTCTTCGCCTCGCGCGGCGGAGACGGTGTCGGACCCGAAGCCGTGCGCCGCCTGCTGCGGCGGATCGACGGCGAAGGCATCGGCGGCTCGCTCGTGCTCGACGCGGCGAGCGACGCGGCACCCGCCGCGCCCCTCGCGCGCAACACGCTCGCCGCCGCCTGGGACGCCGCGCTCGGGCAACTCCCCACGGATTGGAGCGACGTCCTCTGCGAGCTCGAGCTGACGTCGAGCGATCACCTCGACCCGGCTGCGCTCCTGCTCGGCCCGCTCAACCCGCTCGCGGCCGCCGACACGCTCGCCTATCGCTTCCGCGCCGCGAGCACGTTCGGCTACGGCGCGTCCGCCGGCATGGTGCGGCGCTGCCTCTCGCGCCTCGACGAAGCGGGCATCCCCGGCGACGTGCGCGTGCTGCGCGTGCTCTCCGACACGCATCCCGTCGGAACGCAGGGCCCCGTCTGGTACGTCGGCGGCAAAGCGGTCTGACATGGCCGACCCAGTCGCCTGGATCGTCATCGAGAAGGGCTGGCCGGTGTACGACGCAGGCGGCGAGCAGGTCGGAGTCGTGCACGAGATCGCCGGCGACGAGAACCACGACATCTTCGACGGCCTCGGCATCAAGGAGACGCGCCTCGGGCACGTCAAATACGTTCCGGCCGAGGTCGTGGGGCTCATCGAGAGCGGCGGCGTGCATCTCACGATTCCCGGCGACCGAGTCGCTACGCTCGAGGACTTGCGCGCGAGCGCGGAGGAGCAGGTGCTCCCCGAGGGCTCGACGTGGTACCAGCGGCTCGCCTGGTGGTTGACCGGCCGCAACCGGTGAGCGGCCTCATCCGCCGGCTGCGCTCGTCGCTGCGCGGCGAGCTCTCGGCGTCCGATCTCGAGCCGAGGCGCAACGCGGGCGCCGCCGCATACGCACTCGCCGAGGAGGCCACAGCCGCAAGCGGCGACGACCGTGGAACGCGCCTCTTCCGCGTGTGCGCGTGGAACGCGTTCGCGCTGCAGACGATCACCGACACGCTGCTCGACGCCGACACGGCGTACGACCCCGCGACCGCGGGCTACGTACCGCGCTCGACGCTGAACTTCGTCAGCGAGTGTCTCGACCTCGTCCCACAGTGGATCAGGCTCGCGCAAGTCGCCCGCGCCGATCCGTCGTGGCGAGCGCCCGGCCTGCCCGAGCAGCTCCCGAAGTGGATCCACGACGAACCGACGACGCTCGGCGAGCTGCACGGCATCCGCGTCGCGTACGAGGCGCTGCAGCCGCGGGTCGAGAGCGACCTGCTGGCGCTCGAGCCATCCGCGCCGCCGCAGCTCGGCCAGCTCCGCCGCCTGCAGGCGGAGATGACAAATGCAGCCGAGCTTGCGCAGGCGAGCTGGTCGCCGCACGCGGACGCCGGGACCCGCGGGGAGATCCGCTGGCGCCTGCTCGAAGCGCTCGGGCGCGCGTTCATGCTCGGCCAGCTGATCGCGATGCCGACGCTCTGCGAGCTGCAACGCGAAGACGACTCGTGGCTGCACATCTTCCGCGGCTGGCCCGTCCTCGACTGCGACGGTGCGAGCGTCGGACCCGTCAATCGCGTGCTCGGCGATCGCGGTACGGGCGCCTTCGAGGGGATCGAGATCGACACCGGCATCGGCGCGCGGCCGCTCGTCGTTCCCGCGGATGTCGTCGCGGCGATCGGCCTCGGCGAGGTCAAGCTGTCGGTCGCGCGCGCGGAGCTCAGGTGAGCGAAGCGCTCGCCTTCACGCCGGCGCTCGAACAGGCGCGCCTCGTGCGCGACCGCGAAGTCTCCACGCAGGAGCTCGTCGACCTCTACCTCAAGCGCATCGCGCGGCTCGATCCGGAGCTGAACGCGTTCGTCACCGTCGTCGAGAGACCTGAGCCGCCGCGCGAAGGACCGTTTCACGGCGTCCCGATTCCGATCAAGGACCTCACGGACACGGCGGGCATCCGCACGACGTACTCGACGAAGGCCCGCGCGACCAACGTGCCCGCCACCGACGCCGCGGTCGTGCGCCGGATCCGCGACGCCGGCTTCGTCGTCATCGGGAAGACGAACACGCCCGAGTTCGGGACGATCGCCATGACGGAGTCCGAACTGAACGGCGACTGCCGCAATCCGTGGGACACGGCGCGCACGCCGGGCGGCTCGAGCGGCGGCGCGGCGGCGGCGACCGCCGCGGGCCTCTGCCCCATCGCGCACGGCAGCGACGGCGGCGGCTCCATCCGCATTCCCGCGTCGTGCTGCGGCCTCGTCGGGATCAAGCCGTCGCGTGGGCGCGTGTCCCCTGCGCCGTACGGCGCAGGCGCGCTCGGCCTCAGCACCTCCAGCCCCATCGCCCGCACCGTGCGCGACGCGGCCGCGCTGCTCGACGTGCTGACGGGCTACGAAGCGGGTGACTCGTACACTGCACCGCCGCCGGATCGGCCGTTCCTCGCCGAGGCCGACATCGAGCCGGGGCGCCTCCGCATCGCGGTGACGACGACACCGCCGGCGGCCGTTCCCGTCGATTCCGATTGCGCGCAGGCCGCGCTCGACGCAGGCGAACTGCTCGCCGAGCTCGGGCACGACGTCGTCGAGGCGACGCCGCCGTGGCAGGCCGACGAGATGATGGAGAACTTCATCCGCGTCTGGCAGGTCGGCCCTGCCGTCCTCGGTATCGAGGATCTGTCACTGCTCGAGCCGATCAACCGCGTGCTCGCGCAACAGGCGCGCGAGACGCCGAGCCCCGCGTTTGCGACCGCGATCCTCCAGCTGCAGGCGCTCGCGCGCCGCATCGTCGCCTTCTGGAGCGAGGTCGACGTCGTCGTCACCCCGACACTCGCCCTTCCTCCCGTGCCGATCGGCTGGACGTGGGAGGACACCGACGGCGATCCACATATCGCATTTCTGCGTCAGCCTCTGTTCACGCCGTTCACCGCGATCTCGAACGTGACCGGCCAGCCCGCGATGTCGCTGCCGCTGCACTGGAACGAGGCCGGCCTGCCCATCGGCGTCCAGTTCATCGGCCGGCTTTTCGAGGAGGCGACGCTCGTGCGGCTCGCAGCGCAGCTCGAGCAGGCGCGGCCTTGGGCCGATCGCCGACCACCCATACGATGACGCCATGCTGAAGCTCGTCACCGAATCGGCGCGAGGGTTCGTGCAGGCGGAACTGCGCCTCGCCGCCGCGGAGATGAAGCGGAAAGTCCGCGCGCTCGGAATCGGCATCGGCCTGCTCGTCGTGTCGATCGCGGCCGGGATCCTCGCGTTGCTGATGGCGTTCGCCGCTGCGGTCGCCGCGCTCGCGATCGTGCTCGCGACCTGGCTCGCGCTGCTCGTCGCCGCCTGTGCCGCGATCCTCGTCGCCGGGGTGCTCGGCGTCGTCGGCGTCGTCCTCGTCCGCCGGGGATCGCCGCCGAAGCCGGAAGAGGCGCTCGCTGAAGCGCGCCGGGTGCGAGAGGAGTTGCGCGATGAGTGAGAAGGACGTGCTGCGCGAGGAGGTGCGGCAGGAGCGGGAGCAGCTCGTCGCCGCCGTACGCACGCTGCGTGCCGACATCGCGGGGATCCGGAGGAAGCTGCCGCTCGTCGCCGGCCTCGGCCTCGCGGTCGGCATCGTCAAAGCACTGCGCGGGCGCCGCTAATCCGGACACGTCTGGGGTCAGACCCCAGACGTGTCCAGTTAAGCGAGGATCAGTGCGTCGCGGCTGCGCGGCGCCGGACGGCGAGTCCGACGGTGAGCAGCGCGAGGGCGACGAGCATCGCAGCCCAAAGCGGGAAGCCCGAGAAGGGCAGGGTCCCGCCGAGGACGCGGAGCGGAGACAGCTTGCCGAGTATGCCTGCGTTCGCGTGGTGGGACGACGGGCTCCGGAGCGCCTTGATCGCTCCGAGGACGCCAGCCTCTGCTCCCGGGCTCGACGCCGGTGCCGCGACGCTCTGCGCCGAGGTCGTTGCCGCCGTGTTCTCCGAGACGACCAGCGGTGACGATGACGCCTGCGGTGAAGTCGAGCTCGAGACCGCGACGGCCGGCGAGGTCGTCTGCGCCGACGGGCAGGTCGGGTAGCTCTTCACGGCGTGCACGTCCTTGCCACCGCTCTTGTTCGTCTTGCTCGGGCAGACCGCGACCTTGTGCGGCTGGCTGTTGCCTGGGCCGCTCAGCGTCGTGCCGGCGGGCGCGCCGTGGCTGTTCGCGATCTGCGCCGCCGTCTTGCCGTTGCCGTAGCGCTTCGACGCATCGGCGTTCGTCGTGTTCGGATTCGACGACTTGCAGGTTGCGCTCGTGCCGGTGCCACCGCCGGTCGTGCACTTCGTCGAATGCTGCGTCGAGTTGCTCGGCTTGATGCCGGGCGCCGTGCTCGACTGCGCAACCGGCGTGGCCTGCTTCACCTGGCCCGGCGCGTTGGCCGAGTTGCCGTTGTCCTTGCCGTTGCGGTTGTCGGCGAAGGCAGTCGTCGCGAACAGGGCCGCCACGACCGCCAGGGCCGTCACGCTCGCAATGCGTGCGATCGAGCGGCTCATCTCCTCACTCCTTCAGTCGTTGTACGAATCGGTACGACTCGTCAACGCCGCGAAAGCGTCAGGAGATACGGTTTTAAAAGGGTAAGGCTACTTCTTCTTTTTCTTGGGCTTCGGCTTGGGCTTCGGTGTCGCCTTGGCCGTCGTCGTCGTGGTCGCCGGAGCGGCGCCGACGGTGAACGTCCCCTTCATGTTCGGGTGGGCGCCGCAGATGTACGTGTACGTGCCGTTCACGAGAGTGATCGTGAACGTCTTGTTCTCGACGTTCCCGATGTCGGTCGACACGTCGATGCCGCCCGGCCCGAAAAGATGGAAGTTGTGGATGTCGGAGTGGTCGTGCACGTTCAGCGTGTACGTGCCCGGGTCGAGGTTCTTCACCGGGACGCCGTTCGCGTCGTGCAGCGAGATTGTGAACGCGCCGCCCAGCCCAACGTCACCGGTCAGCGTCGGGGTGTCGACGCGAGCGGCACCGGCGCTCCCCGCGGCCAGGAGCAGCAGGACGAAGGGCAGGGCGACGCGCACGACTCCTCTACTCCTGCTCATCCGGATCGGATTGCAGCGCCGAACTGCTGGGACAGGACATCGACGATCTTCTGCCTGAGCGGGGCGACGTCTTCGTCGGTGAGCGTTCGCTCGACCGATCCGAAGGAGACGCGGAAGGCAAGCGAGCGCTTCCCCTCGCCCACCTGCGCGCCGCGGTACTCGTCGAACACCGCGACCTCGCGCAGCTCCGGCCCGCCCGCCTCGCGGATCGCCGCGACAAGCGCGGCCGCAGGCGTCTCCTCGTCGACGCTGAACGCGAGATCCTGGTGCACCTCGGGGAACGGGCTGATCTCCCGGTACTCGACCGAAGCCGGCGCTGCGGCGACGAGCGCATCGAGGTCGAGCTCGAACGCGCCCCACACGCCGTCGATGACGCCCGGGTGGAGCTCGCCGACCCAACCCTCCGTCGTGCGCGCCGCCTTGCCCGGATGGAGGAGCTTCTCATCCGCGCGCTCGTACGCCGGCTCGATCTTCAACGCTGCGTAGAGCTGGTCGACCGCCCACTTCGCTTCCGCGACACCTCCCTCGACGACGCCGGCGACGTGCCAGGTCTCGCGCGGCAGCTCGCGGCGGCGCGCGTGGTACACACGCGCGATCTCGAAAAGCGCGATGTCCGAATTGCCGACCGCGACGTTGTGCTTCGCCGCGTCGACGAGGCTTTCGACGAGCGACGTGCGGAGCGCGGCCGATTCGCTCGAGAGGGGCTCCGGCAAGCGCAGCTCGCCCTCCGCGGCGAACGTCGGCGTGTACGCCTCGCTGAAGCCGGAGCCTGCGAGTGCATCCTCGACGACTCGGCGCAGCCGCTGCCACCGCGTCAGCCGCCCGAACATCGCGTCGCGCCGCGGCAGCGTGAACGGGATGTCGCTCATCTTGAAGCGCGCGATCTCTTCGACGAGATCGATCTCGCGCGTCACGTCGCGTGCGCGCCACGTCGGTACGACGAACCTCCCGTTCCCGCCCTGGAAGCCGAGCTTCGTGAGGATCTCGTCCTGCTCGTAGCCGGGCACCTCGAGCCCGAGGACCGCATCGGTGCGGTCGTGGCGCAGCTCGATCGTCTCCCGCTCGGGTAGGCCGGACTGCACGTCGGTGTCGCCCGTCCAGCGTGCGCCGCCCAGCTCGACGATGAGCTGCGTCGCGAGCGTCGCAGCCGGGCCGGCGAGATACGGGTCGACGCCCTTCTCCCAGCGGTTCGAGCCTTCGGTGCGTAGCGCGAGCCGCTCCGAGCTGCGGAGAATCCCGACCGGCTCGAAGTTCGCCGCCTCGAGCAGCACCGACGTCGTCGTGTCGGACACCTCGGTCTCGGCGCCGCCCATGATCCCCGCGAGCGCGATGCCGCGTTTCGCGTCGGCGATGAGCAGGTCGTTCCGGTCGAGCTTGCGCACCGTCCCGTCGAGCGTGCGGAGCTCCTCGCCCTTGCGGGCGCGGCGGACGACGACGCGGCTGCCCGTGAGCGTGTCGAAGTCGAAGACGTGCAACGGATTGCCGAGCGCGAGCATCACGTAGTTCGTCACGTCGACGACGTTCGAAATCGAGCGCACGCCGGCCGCACGCAGCCGCGCGCGCAGCCAAAGCGGCGACGGCCCAATCGCGACGTCGCGGAAGAGCCGGCCGATATAGCGCGGGCAGCCGGCCGCGTCCTCGACGCGAACGTCGACAGCCTCGTCGCCCGCGCGCGCAGGATCGGTTCCCGGCAGCGGCTGCAACTCGCCGTCAAGGAGCGCCGCCACCTCACGCGCTATGCCGTACACGGAGAACAGGTCGGGCCGGTTGCCGGTCGGCTCGATCTCGAGCACCTCTTCGACGAGCGGCAGCACGTCGGCGAGCGGCGTCCCCGGCTCGAGCGCGTCGTCGAGGACGACGATCCCGTCGTGGTCGGTGCCGAGGTCCAGCTCGTCCTCGGCGAGGATCATCCCCTCCGACATCTGGCCGCGCAGCTCTCGCCGCTCGAGCGTCAAGCCGTTCGGCAGCGTTGCGCCCGGCATCGCGACCGCGACCTTCGCGCCCGCGCCGAAGTTCCACGCGCCGCACACGATCTGGAGCGTCTTCCGCTCACCGACGTCGACGCTGCAGAGCTGCAGCCGGTCTGCGTTCGGGTGCTTGTCCGCCTCGAGCACGTGCCCGACGCGGAAGGGCGACGTGTCGCCCGGCCCGCGCCGTTCGATCGAGTCCACCTCGGCCGTTGAGACAGCGAGCACGTCCGCGATCTCGCGTGTGCTCGCGTCGACGCGAACGTACTCGCGCAGCCATGTCATCGGCACCTTCATCAGAACTGCCTCAGGAAGCGGAGATCGCTCTCCCAGAACGAGCGGATATCGGCGATGCCGTAGCGCAGCTGCGCCGTCCGCTCGATCCCCATTCCGAACGCGAAGCCGGTGTACTCGTCGGGAGCCCAGCCGACGAATTCGTAGAGATACGGATCGACGACTCCGGAGCCGCCCATCTCGATCCAGCCCGAGTGCTTGCAGATCGAGCAGCCGGCGCCGCCACAGCTGAAGCACGACACGTCCGGCTCCATCGACGGCTCCGTGAACGGGAAGTAGTGCGTACGGAAGCGCACCTCCCGTTCCGGCCCGTAGAGCTGGCGCATGACGTACAGCAGCGTCCCTTTGAGATCGGCCATCGTGATGCCCTTGTCGATCGCGAGGCCCTCGAACTGGTGGAAGATCGGGTAGCGCGTCGCAGTGATTGCGTCGCGGCGGTACACGCGCCCGATCGAGACCATGTAGATCGGCGGTCGCTGCTCCTCCATCTTGTGGATCTGGGCCGGCGACGTCTCCGTGCGCATGACCGTTTGGTCGTCTAGATAGAGCGTGTCTCGCGGCGACCGCGCGGGATGCCACGACGGGAAGCCGAGGGCGTCGAAGTTGTAGCGCGTGCTCTCGACCTCGCGGCCGTCGACGATCTCGTAGCCGAGCCCGAGGAAGATGTCTTCGACGTCCCGCCGCACCTGCGTCGACGGATGCAGCGTGCCCCGCCTTCGCGGCTGCAGCGGGCCGAGCAGCTCGGCGGGCAGCGTGATGTCGACGCGCTCGGTCGAGAGCCGGGTGTCGATCGCCGCGCGCTCGAGCTCGACCTCCCGCGCCTCGACCGCCTGCTCGATCGCCTCGCGCGCCGCGTTCAGCGCCATCCCGGTCTCGCGGTCACGGACGTCGCGGAGCGCGAGCTTCAGCTGCGACTTGCGCCCGAGGTACTTCACGCGCGCGTCATCCAGATCGCTGAGTGTCGACGCGGCCGCGACGGCGGCGAGCGCCTCTTGCGTCAGCGCCTGCGAGTCCACGGCGGCGACTGTATCCGAGCGGTCTGTCATCGATTCCTCCTTTCGATTTCCGACGCACAGCGGCGCCGGAGGCCCGCTGCGACTAGCGCAGAGACGCCCCGGCAAGCCGGGGCTTCGTAAAGAGGAAGACGTGCGCGCTCATCACCAGCAGTATATGAGCCATGTCCGAATACGACGCCTGGGCGCCCGTGTACGACGCTTGGGCGTCCGGGATGCCCGACGACGTCGACTACTACGTCGCTCTCGCCCGCGAGGCCGCGGAGCCCATCGTCGAGCTCGCCGCCGGCACCGGCCGCGTCGCGATTCCGATCGCACGCGAGACGGGCAAACGGGTAATCGGCATCGACTCGTCGCCGGCGATGCTCGCTCAGGCGAGCGAGCGCGCCCAGAGCCTGCCGATCGAGTGGCGCGAGGCGGACATGCGGGACTTCGAGCTCGCAGAGCCCGTCGAGCTCGTGATCTGCCCAGGCCGATCGCTGCTCCACCTCCCCACCTGGTCCGACAAGCTACGGGTGTTCGAACGCGTCACCGCCGCGCTCCGGCCGGGGGGTCGCTTCGCTTTCAACGCATTCGCGTTCAGCCACACGGTCGCGGCCGGCCTCGATGGACAGCCGCAGGATCGCGAGGGGATCGTCACGGTGAACCGATACGCGCCGGCCGACAACCGAATCGACATCGAGCGCGACGACGGCGCGACGCTCCATCTCTGGTGGGCGACCCGATCCGAGTGGCACGGTCTGATCGAGGTCGCGGGACTCGAGATCGAATCGGAGTACGGCTGGTTCGACCGGCGACCGCTCGAGGACGACTCGCCTGAGCTCGTCTTTGTGACACGCAAGCCTGTATGAGCAAGGCCGAGTACGACGCGATCGCGCGCATCTACGACCCGTGGAGCGTGAGCGTCGTCGAGGACATCTTGTTTTATGTCGACGAAGCGCTCGCGTCCGGCGGCCCGGTCGTCGAGCTCGGCGTCGGCACGGGGCGGATCGCGATCCCCACCGCGGCCGCGGGCATCGACGTCATCGGCGTCGATGCCTCGGCGGAGATGCTCGCCGTCTGTCGCGCGCGCGCGCGCGAGGCCGGCCTCGACGACCGGCTCGACTTACGGCACGGCGATCTCCGCCGCCCGCCCGTCGAGGGGCCTGTCCCGCTCGTAACCTGTCCGTTTCGGGCCTATCTGCACCTGACCTCGGACGAGGAGCGCCTCGGAGCCCTCGGAGCGGCTCGGGCGCTCCTGGAGCCGCGCGGGCGGCTCGTCTTCGACGTCTTCACGCCCTCCCAGGAGGACATCGACGAGACGGACGGCCGCTGGATCGAGCGCGAGCCGGGGATCTTCGAGCGCGCCGACTGGGATCTCCGCCGCCAGACGCTGACCCTCTCGGTGATGGACGACGCGAGCGAGACGACGATGACGCTCTTCTGGCTCACACCCGAGCGGTGGCACACGCTGCTCGTCGAGGCCGGCTTCGACGTCGAAGCGTGCTACGAGTGGTTCGACCGCAAGCCGTACGCCGGCGGCGAAGACTCGATCTGGATCGCGCGCAAAAAGTGATCGCCGCAAATTGCGACAAAAAAGTTTCAAGGCCCCTTGCAGGTAACCGGGTGTCCACATAGGTTGGCTCTTGCGCCGACCACGGAGCGCGACTAGGTCGAAACCCCGACCAAGCGGTTGTACGAGGAGGGGGCAACCCCGAGATCGGAAGGCCGGTTGGACGAGGTAGACGAAAGCGCTACCGGGTCGGCGAATCTATGGTCCCGTTTAGACGCCTCCTGGTCTCAGACACCCGGACCTGTCTCGAACAGCTGGGCGTGGACTGCAGGCGCCACCATGACTCGAATCGGCTCGAACGCAAGTGACGGCACCGGGCCGATTCGGACACGACCCGGGACACGACCCGGTGTCAGACACTCTTAAGATCGGATCACGATCAGGGCGCCGGCAGCGTTTCGCCGATGTCGCTCACGGCTCGATCCTGCGCAACGCGGAAGCCGGCGGTCGATCCGTGCGGGGTGATGTAGACATCGCCCCCACTCTCGACCTGGTGAATCGCAAGCGCACCGTGCGTTTCCGCGAGCGCCGCGAGAGCGCGCGCCTGGGCGGCGGTGATCTCGATGACGCTCATGCCCCTATGGTGCCTGTCGAGCCGCGACGCGCGACTTCGTAGAGCGCCACAGTCCCGGCCATTGCGACGTTGAGCGACTCGCCGTGCTGCAGAATCGAGGCCGTGACGTCGCGACGGACGTCTGGCGGAAGCCCCTCCCGCTCCGCTCCGAGCAACATGACGACGTCGCCGGAGAGATCGACCGCGTCGAGCGGCTCGCCGCCGTGGGGAACGAGTGCGACGCGCCGCCCCTGCGCCTCGTCGAATTCGACCGTCGGCACGCGAAAGATCGCGCCCATCGAAGCACGCAGCGCCTTCGGGCCCGTGGGATCGGCGCAACCGGCGGAGAGCGCGATGCCGGCGCCGAACGCGTCCGCCGAGCGCAGAAGCGTCCCGACGTTCCCCGGATCGGCGACGCGCCACAGGGCGAGCGTCACGGGCCGCGCGCCGCGCGGGAGATCCTCGCGCCGGTAGACGCCGATCACGCGCGGCGGATGCGCGAGCGACGAGACCTCCGCCATCAGCTCGGCCGTGACGTTCTCGCCCGCTATCAAAAGCTCAACGGGCGCGATGCCGCCCGCCGCCTCGACGAGATCCTCCCCTTCGGCGACGAACAGCCCGAGCTTGTCGCGCCAGCGCCGGTCGCGGAGCTTGCGGACGAGCTTGAGCTTCTCGTTGTCGCGCGACGTGATCACCATGGCACATCATCCAGGCATGGTCGACGATGCGCAGCGCCATCGCCTGCGGACGACGTTCGAGGATGTCGCCGAGCTCTACGACTGGGCGCGGCCGACGTATCCGGCGTCGCTCTTCGATGACCTCCTCACCGAGGCCGGGCTGTCCGCGGGCTCACGCGTGCTCGAGATCGGCTGTGGCACGGGCAAGGCGACCGTGGACCTCGCCGCACGCGGGCTCGAGATCACCTGCGTCGAGCTCGGCGCACAACTCGCCGAGATCGCCCGCCGGAATCTCGCCCCGTTTGCCGACGCCGAGGTCGTGACCACGGACTTCGAGACCTGGGATGCCGGCGACCGGTGCTTCGACGCGGTTGTCGCGTTCACCGCCTTTCACTGGCTTGACCCGGATGTCGCGTACAAGAAAGTGCGCCAGCTCCTCGGCGGCGACGGCGAGCTTGCGATCGTGACGACGGACCACGTTCGCGGCGATCCCGAAGACCCGTTCTGGGCAGCGGTGCAGCCGGATTACGTCGAGCTCGGCGTCAGCGACGACGAGCGGCCGCCGCCGCACCCCGAGGACGTGGCCGATCTGCGTGCCCAGATCGACGCGGGCGGCCTATTCCTGACAACGACCGTGCGCCGTTACCTCTGGGACGTCTCCTACACGGCCGACGAGTACATCGCGGTGCTCGACACGTATTCAGGGCATCGGGCAGTCGATGATGAGACGCGGGCGGCGCTCTACGCGCGCATCCATGCGCGGATTCTGGCGGCACCGGGCGGTGCGGTGAGGAAGACGTACCTCGCGACGCTGAATGTCGCGAGGTGCGTCTAGCTCTCGAGCGCGGCCTTCGCCTGCGCGGCGATGGCGCCAAACGCGGCGGGATCGCTGACCGCGAGGTCGGCGAGCATCTTCCTATCGAGCTCGATGCCGGCCTTCGAGCAGCCGTGCACGAACTGGTTGTACGAGAGGCCATGAGCGCGCGCGCCCGCGTTGATCCGCGTGATCCAGAGGCGGCGGAAGTTGCGCTTCCGGACCTTGCGGTCGCGGTAGGCGTAGACGTTGGAGCGGTCGACCTGCTCCTTCGCGTAGCGGTAGTGGGAGCTCTTCCAGCCCCAGTACCCCTTCGCCTGCCCGAGGACCTTGCGGCGCTTCTTCTGCGCGTGGATCGAGCGCTTGATCCGCGGCATGGCTAGTTGCCTCCCAGCAGCTTCTTGACTTCTCTCACATCGGCTCCGGTGACGGAGATCTCCTTGCGGAACCGGCGCTTACGCTTCGACGTCTTCTTCCCCATCTTGTGCGCGCGCATCGTCGGCCGTCGGAGGAGCCGGCCGGTCCCCGTTACCTTGAACCGCTTCTTCGTTGCGCGTTGTGTCTTTACCTTCGGCATCTCGTTTCACCCCTGCGTTCTTTGTCGGGCCCAGCAGCATCACCATGTTGCGTCCGTCGAGGAGCGGCTGGGACTCGATCATCCCGATCTCCTTGACTTCGTCGGCGAGGCGCAGGAGCAAGTCGCGCCCGCGTTCCGGATGGGTCGTCTCGCGACCGCGGAACATGATCGTGACCTTGACCTTCGCGCGCTGGTTCAGGAACCGCTCTACGTGACCTTTCTTCGTGTTGTAGTCGTGAATCCCGATCTTCGGCCGGAGCTTGATCTCCTTGACCTGAATCTGGCTTTGGTGCTTGCGGGCCTGCTTCGCCTTCTGCTCCTGCTCGTACTTGTACTTCCCGTAGTCCATGACCTTCGCGACCGGAGGATCCGCCTGCGCGGCGACCTCGACGAGGTCGAGGTTCTTCCCGTAGGCGTATTCGCGAGCTTCGTCGGTGGACTTGATTCCGAGCTGTGCCCCGTCCGAGTCGATCAGACGGACGTTCGGCACGCGGATGGCGTCGTTGATGCGCGTCGTGTCCCGGTTCTGCGGGCGGACGTGCTCTACCGGCCGGCGCCTCGGCCTCAAAGACTGATCACCAAGTGGGTCCTATTCCTCCTCCGAGTCGATACATGCGGCAGCCCGTTTCCTCGTCGCGTTCGACTCGGTTGAACCCCGCGTGGGCGCTGTGGCCCAGGGGGTGAGGAACGGGTCCGCTCCTGCTTTTCAGAGCTCAGAGGGTAGCAAGCTTTGCCACGAGGTCTACGAGGCTTAGGGTCTCCTGCTCGCCCCCATGGCTCCGGACCGCGAGCGACGCGTCCGACTCCCGGTCGCCGTAGACGATGACGTACGGGATCTTCTCGAGCTCGGCGCTCCGGATCCGCTTGCCGATCGTCTCGGTCGGCTCCCCCACGTCCACGCGGTAGCCGGCCTCGCGGAGGTGGAGCGCGACCGTCTCCGCGCCGTCGCGGTGGTCGGTCCCGACGGGGAGGATCCGCACCTGGACCGGGGCGAGCCAGAACGGGAACGCGCCCGCGTAGTGCTCGGTGAGGATTCCGACGAAGCGCTCGAGCGAGCCGAGCAGCGCGCGATGGATGACGACCGGGCTGTGCTCGTGGTTGTCGGCCCCCATGTACGTGAGCCCGAAGCGCATCGGCATCTGGTAGTCGAGCTGGATCGTCCCCATCTGCCACGAGCGGCCGAGCGAGTCCTGCATGTGCAGGTCGATCTTCGGCCCGTAGAACGTTCCTTCGCCCGGCGCGATGACGTAGTCCATCTCGTTCCGCTTGAGCGCCTCCTCGAGCGCGGCCTCGGCGTGATCCCACTGCTCGTCGGTGCCGAGCCGCTTGTCGGGACGCGTCGAGAGCTCCGCGCGCGCGGTCAGCCCGAAGAGGTCGTAGAGGAAGCGCGCGTACTCGACGCAGGCATGCATCTCCTCCTGGATCTGCTCCTCGGCGCAGAAGATGTGCGCGTCGTCCTGCGTGACGTGGCGCACGCGCAGCAGGCCGTGCAGGGTGCCGGCGAGCTCGTCCCGGTGCAGCGTCGACGACTCCGCGTAGCGGAGCGGAAGGTCGCGGTAGGAGCGCAGCTGCGAGCCGAACAGGAGCATGTGCCCCGGGCAGTTCATCGGTTTCATCGCGTACTGCTTGTCCGCGTCTTCCTTCGACGTAACGAAGAAGATGTTGTCCCTGTAGTTCTCGTAGTGCCCCGAGGTGATGTATGTCTCGATGTCGTAGAGGATCGGCGTCTTCACCTCGAGGTAGCCGCGGCGGAGGTTCTCGCGGCGACGGAGATCCTCGAGCGCGTTCCAGATCACCATCCCCTTCGGGTGCCAAAGCGGCGAACCCGGCGAATGCTCGGAGAGATGGAAGAGGTCGAGCTGCACGCCGAGCTTGCGGTGGTCGCGCTTGCGCGCCTCCTCGAGCTGCTCGAGGTACGCGTCGAGATCCTCCTTGGAGTAGAACGCGGTGCCGTAGATGCGCGTGAGCTGCGGCTTCGTCGAGTCGCCGCGCCAGTACGCGCCGGCGAGCCCGGTGAGCTTGACAGCCTTGATCGGCTTCGAGTTCTGCAGATGCGGACCGCGGCAGAGATCGGTGAAGTCGCCCTGCGTGTACAGGGAGATGTCGCCCTCGGCGGTGTCGACGAGCTCGACCTTGAACGGCTCGCCCTCCTCCTCGAACCGCGCCTTCGCCTCGGCGCGCGAGATCTCCTCGCGCGACCACTCGCGTCCTTCCTTCAGCTCGCGGTTGATCTCCGCCTCGATCTTCTCGAGGTCCTCCTCGCGGATCGGCTCCGGGAAGAGGAAGTCGTAGTAGAAGCCGTTCTCGATCGGCGGGCCGATCGCGATCTTCACGCCCGGGTAGAGCCGGCGGACCGCCTCCGCGAGGAGATGCGCGGAGGAATGCCGGAGCACGGCGAGCGCGTCGGGGTCGTGCGCGTCGCGCGTGGTGAGAATCTGGATCGGCTCTCCGTCGGCGAGCGGAAGCCGCAGATCTTGAACGTGACTGTTCGATCGGATCAGCACCGCCTGCTCCGCGAGCTTCGGACCGAGCGCGCGCGCAGCGTCGAGTCCGGTCGCGCCGTCGGGAAGCTCGAGCTCCGTCTTGTCGGGAAGGACTACCTTCACACGGTCAAGGATATGCAGGTCGCGCGCCACGCATGTGCGCGCGGATATTCGTTTGCATCATGAAAACAGTGGGCACTTGTCCACAAACGCGCGTTTTCTCTTCGTCAACGCGCACTACAACACGCAAATTGCGTGCGAATCGCGTGGAAGAGGCATTGTCGGGAACACGCTGTAGTAGGAGGATGCGCAGCAGTTTCGCTGAATGACAGCCGATGCAGCGCGCATACTTTCCCGCGTTGCCTCGGAACGTTCTACCCCTCTACAAGGAGGAGGCACATGGCACCAGCGAGGAGAAGGTCGAGCGGGCGTACTCGTTCGACCGCTCGCCGGAAGCCGGCGGCGCGTAAGCCGGCGGCACGTAAGCCTGCAGCACGGCGTAAGCCAGCAGCACGCAAGCCGGCAGCCCGCCGCAAGCCCGCGGCGCGGAAGCCGGCAGCACGGCGCAAGCCCGCACGGCGCAAGCCGGCGGCGCGGAAGCCGGCAGCTAGGCGCAAGCCCGCAGCACGGCGCAAGCCTGCTGCACGCAAGCCGGCGGCTCGGCGCAAGCCGGCACGGCGCAAGCCCGCTGCACGCAAGCCAGCGGCGCGGAAGCCGGCGGCACGGCGCAAGCCCGCCCGTCGCAAGCCTGCTGCGCGCAAGCCCGCAGCGCGGAAGCCGGCGGCACGCCGGCGGAAGCCAAAGCCAGGCCCGAAGAAGGCCACAGCACGGACCGGCGCGACCCGCACGGGTACGCCGGAGATCATCGCTCCGTCGTTCGGCCTCGGCACCGAAGTCATCGCCGAGCAGCCGTTCGTCGAGCAGCAGGGTGAAGAGTCGACCGAATAGCGTCGTCTCCTAGCACGAACACCCGGAGGGCCCCGCAAGGGGCCCTCCTCGGTTCTGCAAGAAATCGGGCACTCTGCGCTCTTAGGTATCGGGCAACTTGTCAGGGGTCGCGGAGTACACGGGCACGTTCGCAGCCGCTCAGGCCGAGCGGTTGCTGTGGCGTGCCGGCTTCGGGCCGCGCAAGGGTGAAGCGGACGCGCTCGCGCAGCTCGGGCTCGACGGCGCAGTCGATTCGCTGACGCATCCCGGGCCGGAGAGGTTGGTCGGCCCCGCGCCGAAGGACGACAAGGGCCGCCCGCTCGCGCCGTACGACGCATGGGGTCACGACCACCTCTGGTGGCTCGACCGGATGGTCCGCACGTCGCGCCCGCTCGTCGAACGGATGGCGCTGGTCTGGCACGACTGGTTCGCGACGTCGAACGACAGCGTCGACTCGCAGCGCCTGATGCTGAACCAGAACGAGCTCTTCCGCGTGCACGGGCTCGGCTCGTTCGACGACCTGTTGCTCGACGTGACGAAGGACCCGGCGATGCTGCTCTTCCTCAACGGGACCGACAACTCGAAGGACTCGCCGAACGAGAACTACGGGCGCGAGATGATGGAGCTCTTCACGCTCGGCGCCGGACGCGGCTACGGCGAGGAGGACGTCCGCCAGAACGCCCGCGCGCTCACCGGCTTCCGCAACGACTGGCGCGAGGGCGTCGGCGACGTCAACTTCCGCTACGACCCGAGCTACCACGACAACGGGACGAAGACGATCTTCGGCAAGCGCGGCGCGTTCACCTGGAAGGGCTCGTGCCGTCTCTGCGTCACGCATCCGGACCACGCCTCGTTCTTCGTCCAGAAGCTGTGGAGCTACTTCGTGCCGACGCCGCCCGACCCGGCGACGGCGAGCGCGCTGCAGAAGCTGTACGTGAGCGGCGGGCGGCAGGTCCGCCCCGTCGTGTCCGCGATCCTCAAGCATCCAGCGCTCTACGACGGACCGCCGATGACGAAGTCGCCCGTCCTCTTCAACGCCGGCCTGCTGCGGCGGATCGGCCGCGGCATCGACACGACCGCGTGGGCGTGGCTCGGGCAGATGGCGGGCCAGCAGCTCTTCTATCCGCCGAACGTCGCGGGCTGGGACGACACGCGCTGGCTCGATACCGCGACGTGGCGCGGCCGCTGGTGGATCGTCACGTACGTGCTGAAGCCGTACGCGATCGATCCACAGAGCGGCTCGCAGCTGTACGACGCGCAGGCGCTGCTCGACGGCGCGCTCGCCTTCTGGAACCAGCCTTCGATTTCCGACGCGACGAAGGGCGCGCTGCTCACGTTCGCGCAGAACGCGCTCGGCGACGCCGGGAAGACGTCGTGGAAGCGCAAGCAGTACCCGGCGATGACGCAGAACGCGCTGCGCCATCTCATCGCGGTCTCGTCGGAGCTGCAGGCGGCATGACCAGCTGCGGCTGCAACGGGCTGTCGCGCTCGCGGCTCCTCCATCGCGCGATCGCCGAGGCGGGGCGCGGGTTACCGGCGATCGAGCCGGGCATGCCGCTGCCGGCAGGAACAGGGCTGACGCGCCGAACCTTCCTCGGCGCAGCACTCGCCGTCTACGGCGCATCCAAGCTTCCCTTCCGCGCCTTTGAGGAAGGAGTTGCCGCCGCGGCGAGCCTGCCCGCCCAGCCGGTGCTCGTCTCCGTCTTCCTCGAGGGCGGCGCGGACGCGCTTTCCGTCCTCTCGCCGCAGGGCGATCCGCTCTACCGGAAGTTGCGGCCGAAGCTCGGGCTCACCGGCGGTGCAGCGCTCGCCGAGGACAACCGGCTGCACTGGCATCCGTCCGCGGGCGGCATCGCACAGCTGTACGACGAGCAGAAGGTGACGGTCATGCCTGCGATCGGCTACACGAACGCCGACCAGTCGCACTTCACGTCGCGGCACTACTGGGAGGTCGGCGCGACGAGCACGCAGCTGCAAACGGGCTGGCTCGGTCGCTACCTCGACCGCGTCGGAACGCAGGACAACCCGCTACAGGGTCTCTCGCTCGACGACTCGCTCGCGCCGGCGCTCGCGACGGCGAAGGTTCCTGTCGCGTCGATCGAAGGCGCCGACCAGTACGACTTCTGGAGCAATCGCGTGTGGGGCGAGGTCGAGCAGCGCATGCTCGCGACGTTCGGCTCGCTCGGCGACACCGCCGTGCAAGTGGACAAGCTGCGCAACCAGCTCCTCCCCTTCCAGGGCACGGACAACACGCCCGGGTTCACGAGCCCGGTGACGTACCCGAAGACCCAGGACGCGTTCCCGAGCCGCCTCGCCGGTCTCGCCGCGATGCTCGCCGCCGGACTGCCGCTGCGCGCGGTCGCGCTGACGGCGCCCGGCCAGTACGACACGCACTCGAACGAGGCGGGCGACCTCGCGCAGGGCTTGCAGCTCACCGCCGACTCGCTCCTTGCGTTCCAGCGCGACCTCGAGGCGCGCGACCTCGCCGATCGCGTGCTCGTGCACGTGTGGTCGGAGTTTGGGCGGCGCGCGCAGGAGAACGGCTCGCAGGGAACCGACCACGGCGCGGCCGGCGTCGGCTTCCTCATCGGCACGCGCGCGAAGGGAACGATGATCGGCGAGTTCCCGGGCCTGAAGAACGGCCTCGACGCCGACGGCAACGTGACGGCGACGGCCGACTTCCGCGCCGTCTACGCGTCGCTTCTCGAGCAGTGGCTCGGCGTCGATGCGGCGTCGGTCATGCCGGGCGCGGGTTCGTTCCCGCGGCCCGTGCTCACGAAGTAAGGCTCCCTACTGGAGCTTGTCGATGTATGCGCTGACGGCGTCGTCTGCGTACTGCGGATACGTGAACCCGAGCGCGTCGCCGACTTCTTTGGCGACTCCGCGGAACAGCGCAATCGTCCGTTCGAGCGAGCCCTCGGCCGCGCGCAGCTCAGCGGCGAGATCAGATGGAAGCTCCCACTCGATGCCTCTGCCATACGCCCCGGGCTTCCAGCTCCAATCGCGGGCGGTCTCGATCGACCACTCGAGCATCCGGCGCAAGGCACCATGCGTCAGGTCGACGTCAAGGACGTAGCGCGAAAAGAAGCGTTCGCGGCGCGCGCGAGCCTTTGCAACGTAGGTCGCGCCCCACCAAAACTCCTCAACGAGCGCAACGTACTCGTCCTCGGTCGGCCTCGCCGGGATGTGTGCGCGGTACGTCGGCTGCGCCCAGCGCTCCGTCGCGCCGTCCTTGTCCAGCAGGACGCGGTAGCCGACGTCGAGGTCGTCCGACAGCCCATGCCGGGCGATGAGCTCGGGAACGTTCGCCGGCCACAGTGTCCAGTCGACCTTGACGCCGTCCTCGTAGACGACGCCGCGGAACAACGTCTTCTCCCCGTGCACGTCATGCTCGTCGCCCCAACGGGCGGCTGGCTTCCCGTACGCATCAGCGGCATCAAAACGGCTGAAGTCGTCCAGAGCCACAATGATGTCGTAGTCGGAAAGCAGGTCTGGCGGACCTTCCGCCTGCGCGCGCGTACTCGTAAGCACGACGACACGTACGGCATCCTCCGCTTCCGCCCAAGCAAGGATGCGAGCGACGATCGCGTCCATCCGACTTACCCCTGAGTAGTTAGACGCAGAGCTCTTTGAGCCGCTGCATCGACGAGGCGGCGTTCTGCCCCTTCGGCACCGACGCGACAATCGCGGCGCGGAGCGCCTCGAACTCGTCCTTGGTCGGCAAGAGCTGGATGCGCACGCCCGCGACGCGGAGCGCGGCGATCTCGTCGGCGATGTCGGCGGCCGCCTGCGAGGTGAGCGTCTGCAATGCGTTCAGCAGGCGGTCGAGCTCGTCCTGGCGGAGCGCGACGGTGCCGCGTCCAATCGTGATCTCCGTTCTGGGTGCTGCTACTGCGCGCATCATCAGCGTTCCCGGTAGACGATGCGGCCGCGCGTGAGGTCGTACGGCGAGAGCTCGACCTTCACGCGGTCGCCCGGGTTGATGCGGATGCGGTAGCGGCGCATGCGCCCGCTCGTGTACGCGAGCGCTTCGTGCCCGCCCTCGAGGCTGACCTTGTACATGCCGGAGCGGAACGCCTCGACGACGTCGCCCTCGATCTCGATCTTCTCTTCCTTGTCAGCCACTAGGCGGCGACCACGTTCCGAGCTTCGGGGCCCTTCGCGCCCTCTTCGACCTCGAACTCGACCTTCGCGCCTTCCGCGAGCGACTTGTGGCCGTCGCCTGCGATCGCGCTGAAGTGGACGAAGACATCCTTGCCTCCGCCTTCGGGCTCGATGAACCCGTACCCCTTCGCGTCGTTGAACCACTTCACGGTTCCGGTTGCCATCTGAAAAGACCTCCTCGGCCTGATGTAGAACGGGCAGAGGTGGCGCGTGGCGCAACCAGATACTCGCTCGTGTCCTAGGACCGTAGCACGGAATCGCCGCTAGAATGCCTTTTCCCGAGCGAGAGGACGTTCAAATTGAGGCCGCTGCTACGCGGCGTGTTGCACGAGGTGGCGTTCTTTGCCGCACTCGTGATCGGCATCCTCTTCGGGCTCCATGTGACCGGCGCGCGCCAGTCGGTCGCCGCGGCGATCTTCGCGGGCTCGGTGGTGATGATGTTCGGCGCGAGCGCGCTCTACCACCGCGTGTGGTGGAGCGATCGCATGCGGCCGTGGATGCGCCGGCTCGACCACGCGGGGATCTACATCTTGATCGCGGGGACGTACACGCCCGTCGGCCTGTTGTCGTTGCGCGGGACCCTGCAGGACGTCGTGCTCGGCATCGTCTGGAGCGGCGCCGCGGTCGCGATCGTGTTGAAGTTCGTCTGGGTGCGCGCGCCGAAGTGGGTCTCGGCGGTCGTCGGTCTAGCCTTGGGTTGGGTCGGCGTCGCAGCGATGCCGCAGGTCGCGTCGCATGCCGGTATCGCGGCGGTCGTGTTGCTCGCGTGCGGCGGCCTTGCGTACACCGCCGGCGCGATCGTCTACGCGCTCGGGCGGCCGAGGCTCGTGCCGCACGTCTTCGGCTACCACGAGCTCTTCCATGCGTTCACCCTCGTCGCGGTCGCATGCCAGTACGTCGCGATCGCCTTCTTCGTCGTGAAAGTGGGCTGACGTGCTCGGAACGATCATCTGGTTCAACATGGACAAGGGGCACGGCTTCATTCGCACCGAGGACGACGAACGACTCTACGTCGCGACGGAAGGCTTCCTGCCGGGCGAGGCGCCGACCGAGCGCGTCGCCGGCCGGGCAGTGACGTTCGAACGGGACGCTGAGCAAGCCGAGCCGCGCGCCGTGCAGGTGTCGTTCCTGCCGGACGACGGCCCGCCGCGCCGCGCGCGGTTGCGGTCGGCCCGGTCCGGCGTTCGCATCTAGCTCGAGGCCGTATCCACGCGTTTCACCGCTGCGTTGAGCGGTAGAGAAACCCCGCGTGAGGACAGACCCCGTCTCCCAGCTCCTGACGTTCCTTCCGGTCTTCGTCACGGCGCCCGTGTTCGGATTCGTCTTCGGGTTTCTCCTTCACGCTGCCGCCGGCTAGTGCGAATATCCACCGGTGGGCGACCTGTTCGATCTGACCGGGCGCGTCGCGATCGTCACCGGTTCGGGTAGAGGCCTCGGGAAGGCGATCGCCACCGGCCTGGCGGAGGCGGGTGCATCAGTGGTCGTCTGCGCGCGGCACACCGACGAGGTCGAGGAGACGGCCGCCGCGATCACGAATGCCGGCGGCACCGCGCATCCCACCCATGTCGACACGAGCGACCGCGAGAGCTGCCGCCAGCTCGTCGCGACGGCGGTCGACACCTTCGGCAAGGTCGACATCCTCGTGAACAACGCCGGCATCGACATCATCGAGCCGGCCGAAGACGTGAGCCAGGAGGACTGGGACACGATCATCGGCATCAACCTGAGCGGTTACTTCCACTGCTCGCAGTTCGCCGCGCAGCAGATGTTCGCGCAGGGCACCGGCGGCTCGATCGTCAACAACTCGTCCATCGCATCGCAGGTCGGCATCCGCGGGCTCGTCGCGTACAGCGCTGCGAAGGGCGGCGTCAACCAGATCACGCGCGTGATGGCGGTCGAGTGGGCAACGCGCGGTATTCGCGTCAACGCGTTCGCGCCCGGCTACTTCGACAACGTCATGCGCGATGCGACGTCGACGCACGCCGATCCCGAAAAGCAGCGCCAGGTGCTCGAGTTCACGGCGATGGGACGTCGCGGGCGCGTCGAAGAGCTCGTCGGGCCGGTGATCTTCCTCGCATCGGACGCGTCGTCGTACGTAACGGGCGCGGTGCTCTTCGTCGACGGCGGCTACACGGCGATGTGATGGACGCACCAGTCCTCGACTACCTGCGCAAGTACAACTTCAAGAAGGTCCAGCTCGTCAACGACTCGGCGACGGGCCTGCGCGGCGTCATCGCGATCCATTCCACCGCGCTCGGCCCCGCGACCGGCGGCCTGCGCATGTGGCAGTACGAGAGCGAGCAGGCGGCGATCCTCGACGCGCTGCGGCTCGCCCGCGGGATGACGTACAAGTACGCCGCGGCCGGCCTCGACCTCGGCGGCGGCAAGGCTGTCATCATCGGCGACCCGAAGACGGACAAGACCGAAGCGCTGATCCGCGCGATGGGCCGATTCATCGACCAGCTTGGCGGCGAGTACATCACCGGCGAGGACGTCGGCACGACGCTCGCCGACATGGAGACGCTCTACAGCGAGACCGATCACGTCGTCACGCTGCCCGTGAACTGCGGCGGGGCCGGCGACATCTCCCCCGCCACCGCGCTCGGCACGATCGAGGCGATGCGCGCGTGCGCGGAACGCGTGTGGGGCACCCCTGACTTGCGCGGTCGCAGCGTTGCGCTGCAAGGACTGGGCGTTGTCGGCTCGAAGGCGCTCGGGCTGCTCGCCGAAGCGGGCGCGAGCGTCGTCGTCACCGACATCGATCCCGAGAAGGTGCAGTGGGCGAAGGACACGTACGGCGTCGAGTCCGTCGAGCCAGAGGCGATCTACGGTCTCGACGTCGACATCTTCGCGCCGTATGCGCTCGGCGGGATCATCAACGACGACACGACCCCGCAGTTCAAGGTGAAGGTGATCGCGGGCGCAGCGAACAACCAGCTGCTCGAGGAGCGTCACGGCGACGAGCTCGAGCGCCGCGGCATCGTCTACGCGGTCGACTACATCGCCAACTCGGGCGGAACGATCTTCGACACCGACCGACTGCGGAAAGGCGGCTTCGCGCCGGACCGCGCAATGGCGAAGGTGCGCGAAATCTACGGACGCACGCACGAGGTCTTCGCGATCTCGGAGCGGGACGGGATCCCGTGCTACCAAGCGGCCGACCGACTGGCGGAAGCCAGGATCGCCGCGCTCACCGGCGTCAAGCTGCTCGGCTGAGCACGTACACCTACCTCGACGCGATTCACGACGGCCTCGCAGATGCGCTGCGCGCCGACGAGCGCGTGTTCCTGCTTGGCGAGGACATCGGTCACTACGGCGGCGCGTTCGGCGTGACGGCCGGATTGTTCGAGGAGTTCGGCGCGGATGGCGTCATGGACACGCCGATCGCAGAGGAGGGATTCGTCGGCGCTGCGATCGGCGCGGCGTGGCAGGGCGAGCGTCCGGTCGTCGAGCTGCAATTCGCAGATTTCGCGAGCTGCCCGTTCGACATGATCGTGACGGTCGCGGCGAAGACGCACTGGCGCTCGGGGATCGCGGTGCCGATCGTCATCCGCGCGCCGAACGGCGGCGGTGTGCGCGGCGGGCCGTTCCACGCCGCGTCGCCGGAGGGTTGGTTCGTCGGCGTGCCGGGCCTGAAGGTCGTCTGTCCCGGGACGATCGAGGACGCGTACGGCTTGTTGCGCAGCGCGATCGAGGACGACGACCCGGTGCTGTTCTTCGAGCACAAGCGGCTGTACCGGGGGCTGAAGGGCGAGAAGCCTTCTGCGGAGACGCGCACGCCGCTCGGGCGCGCGCGCGTCGCGCGGAGCGGCTCCGACGCGACCGTCATCACGTACGGCGCCGGCGTCGAGCTCGCGCTCGGGTTGGAGGCTGACGTTGAAGTGCTCGACCTGCGCACGCTGTGGCCGTTCGATCGTGACGCGGTGCTGGAGTCGGTCGCGCGGAGGTCGCGTGTGCTTGTGCTGCAGGAGGCCGCGCGCTCGTCCGGCGTCGCCGGTCACATCCTTGCGCTCCTCGCGACCGAGGGCTTCGAGCTGCTCGACGCGCCGCCCGCAGTGCTGGCACCGCCCGACACACCTGTTCCCTTCGCGCCCGAGCTCGAGGACGCCTATCTCCCGTCCGCGCAGACACTCGCGAACGCCGTGGAGGAGCTCCTTGGTTACTGAGCTCTTCCGGCTGATGGTCTTGCAGCGGACGTTCGAGGAGCGCACGTGGGCGCTCTACCGGCAGGGGCGGATCAGCGGGTCGATGTACGACGGCTTCGGACAGGAGGCGGTCGCGGCCGCCGCGGGGCTCGCGCTGAAAGACGGCGATGTCGTCGCGCCGCTCAACCGCGAGCTCGCGACGCACTTCGCGCGCGGCGTCACGGTGGCCGACGCGTTCCGCCAGTTCCTCGGCCGCGGCGACGGGCCGACGTTCGGCCGAGACGGGAACATGCACTTCGGCGTGCCGGCGCGCGGCGTGTTCCCGCTCGTGTCGATGCTCGGCAACCTCTGCCCCGTCACGGTCGGTGCGGCACTCGCGTTCAAGCGCCGCGGTGAGCCGCATGTCGCGTTGACGTTCCTCGGTGAGGGCGCGTTCTCCGTCGGCGACGTGCACGAGGGCCTCAACCTCGCCGGCGTCTGGCGGGTGCCGGCCGTCTTCATCCTGCAGTCGAACGGGTACTCGTACTCGACGCCGAGCTCGGCGCAGATGGTGAACACGAATCTCGCTGAGCGCATTCAGGGCGGCTGGTCGATCCCCGCAGTGCGCATCGACGGGACGGATGCGGTGCTTGCGTACCAGACGATCAAGGCCGCGGTCAAGCGCGCGCGTGCCGGTGAGGGGCCGCAGGCGGTCGAGTGCGTCACGCTCCGCGGTCACGGACATGCGGCGCACGACGACGCGTCCTATGTTCCGGCGGAGCTGCGCGCGAAGTTCCCCGACCCGATCGAGCGGCTCGAGGCGCAGCTCGGCGCGGAAGCTGCGGCGATCAGGAGCGCTGTCGTCGAAGAGATCGCCGCCGGCTTGGCCGAAGCCGAAGCGTCGCCCGCGCCCGATCCCGCCGCGCTGGAGCACGGCATCTATGCGAACCCGCTCTAGAGAGCGAGCAGCTCGCGGATGCGCACAGCGCGCTCGGGTGCTTCGTCTGGGTGCAGCGGCTCGGTCAACCACGGCGCGACGTTCGCAACGCCCTCGCGCGCGTGTGCCGTGAACGTCACCGTGCCGTCGGCCGCGATCGAGTCGACACCGTCATTACGTGCGATCGCGGACTGCCATGCGGAGACCTCGTCGAGATCTTGTCCTGGCGGAAGGTCGAGGCTGATCGTTCCGTTCTCGATGACGACGGGATAGCCGCCCGGGAGGCCGAACGGCGCGGGCGCAGAGATGCGTGTCGGGCGTGCGCCTGGCAGTAGCGCCTCGATCACCTCGAGGCAGGCGACGGCAGTGGTCTCGTTGTAGACGACGCCGGGCGCGAGGGGCTGGCCGACATACGCGAGGTGATCGGCCCGTTCGCCTTCTTCTCCGAGGAGCACGCGCACGCGCTGGTCGGGGTCGTCCGGTAGCTCCGCGCGCATGACGGGGTACACCTGGTTGTGGTGGCCGATGACGCGGACGAGCGTCTCAGCAGGGAGCGCGTCGCGAACGCGCAACAACTGCATCGTCACGTTGCCGAGGCCGATTGTCGGCGCGAGGCCGAGGCGGTCGAGGATGACATTCGTGACGTCGGGAAACGAAAGGTTCGCGACGGGACCGGTGAAGCCCGTTGCGCGGACGGTAGCCATGACTGTACGGATGACCGGCAGTTGCATCGGCAGCGCGACCGCGAACCCGGCCGACGCGAACGCGAGCGCGATCTCGTCAGTGCGGCCCGTGAGCGCCCACGGCGACATAAGCGACGCGCACTGGACGACGACGTCGGGCTTGCTGTCTTCTAGTAGCGCTTCGACCACTGACTGGGCGCTGCAATCGGCCTCGATGAACCGCACGGCGATCCCGGACGTCGAGCGCACCATGCCGACGGCCTCTTCGCCTGCCGCGGCCGGGACTCCCGCGAGCACGAGCTCGTGAACGCCGGCCGTGCACGAGAGCCCCGCCAAGATCCGCGCACCCATGTCGCCGGGGCCAATGACGAGAATGCGAGCCGCGCTCACGCTCACAACGGACGGTGTGGATCGAGCTCGCCCGCGGAAAACACGGACGCCGCTTGCGAGATCTCGTTCGCGCGGCGCAACTCGAACACCTCGCGACGCAGCTTGCAAATGCGCGACGCATCGCCGGGGTAGTCATGCTCAGCCGCTCGGTCGACTAAGGGTTCCCTCTTGTCCCCGTCGATTTTGTTGCCTATTTGCAACCGCAGGTGTGAAAACGGTAGGACTCGACCCCGTTTCGAACGTTTCGTTCGACGGTCACCGTTTGGGTGATACGGCCCGCTTCGTTCATGCCGATCCCTGCCTTGCCGCCGTGCGGCGGACGAATTTCTACTCAAAGGCGAGCCTAAGGGAGTCGGTGATGGTCACGAAAGAACGGTTTCTCGAGAGGCGCCGGTTGCCCCGCTCGGGCTCGCATCTTTTGGGGGGGCTCGGCACTAACGCGAGGGCGACCGGCGAGTCCAGACCCGTGCGAAACCGGAACTCGAATGATGGAGAAAGAAACGGGCGCAATTGTGCTCTCACTCTTTCGATGAGGCGGATGCGCTCACTGCTTGATTGCAGCGTACGTTCCTTCTTCTGGCGAGCGAAGGAGTATCGACCATGATCACGGATGATGTTTTTTTCGGCCGGCGTCGGTTCCGACTGTCGAAGGTACTGGCAGTGTTGGTGGTTGCGGTGGGAGTGATGGGCGCTTCGTATGCGTTCACCGCGTCCAATACCGTTCCGAACGCCACCCAGGCCGGTCAGGGTGAGGGCACGGTCTCGGGCTACACGGCGACCTCGGTTGCCTGGACGCTCGATGCGGCCAATCCCAACAACGTGCAGAAGGTGGCGTTCACACTCAGCCCGGTCACAGCGAGCACGGTCGTCTACGGCGGGTCGGACAACGGGACGACGATCACTTGGTCGAACGCGTGCACGCAAGGGACGATCTCCGCCGGTAGCGCGACGGAGACCTGCACCTTCGCCACCGAGCCCACCGCGAATGCGACCGCGAAGCTCGCGGTCTCGGCATCGAACTAAACCTCGGCTGCCGCCGGAAGGAAGAGGAATGCGGAGATGAGCGGGGCAACCTTCGAGCAAATCGCGCGTCGCCCCGCGTGGCCGAAGCTGCGTCTTCCCGCATGCCCGCGATGGTTGCAACGAATCGGC